>DATMZG010000001.1:0-4262 GCA_035560415.1 Candidatus Acidiferrum sp.
GCGCTGCTCCGAGCCGTAGGACGGGAAGAAGGTCACAAACTTGTCGGTCGTCTCGGACGCCGTGTAGCACAAAAGCTGTCCGCAGACCATGACGCCCTGGCCGCCGAAGCCGCCAATCAGAAGTGTTCTCTCTGCCATAATCGTAATCCTCCTTATTCCTTATCCTTGTCGCGGAAGCAGCCGACCGGGAACTCCTTGAGGGTGTTGTTGCGCATGTAGTCAACAGACTCAAGGGGAGACAGGCCCCAGTTGGTCGGGCAGGTGGACATGCACTCGACGAAGGAGAAGCCCTTGCCGTCGATTTGGTTCTGGAAGGCCTTCTTGATGGCGGCCTTCGCCTTGATGATGTTGGGAGCGGAGTCGAAGGAGACGCGCTCGAGGTAGTGCGGGGCGCCCAGCTGATTGAGGACTTCGCACATGTGCATCGGATAGCCGACGTCTTCCGCCTGACGGCCGAAGGGGGCGGTGGTGGCCTTCTGGCCGACCAGGGTGGTCGGGGCCATCTGGCCGCCGGTCATGCCGTAGGTCGAGTTATTGACGAAGATGACGGTGATGTGCTCGCCACGGTTGGCGGCGTACATGATCTCGGAGAGGCCGATGGCCGCGAGGTCGCCGTCGCCCTGATATGTGTAAACGATGGTGTCCTTGGGCGCTCTTCTCTTGAGGCCGGTGGCGACTGCCGGGGCGCGGCCGTGAGGAGCGTTCATCTTGTCGACGTTCCAGTAACGGGAGGTGATGCAGCAGCAGCCGATGCCGATGACGCAGACGGTTTTATCGAGGATACCGAGCTCTTCGCAGACCTCGGCGACGGTCTTGGTGATGCAGCCGTGCATACAGCCGGGGCAGAAGCCGCCGACGATCTCGGGCTGCAGGCCGCCAGTTCTCTTGTATACTTTTTCCATTATAATAACCCCCTTCTTACAGAGCCTTGACGGCGTTGATGATTTCGTCGCGGCCGACAATGACGCCGCCGGAACGGCAGAAAGTCTTTATCGGGATATTGTGGCCGGACAGGGCCATGGCATACTTCACATCCTCGACCATCTGGGCCGGGATGGACATCTCTACATCAAGAATGACCTTGACTTTCTTCGGGTCGAGCTTCGCATAGGCTTCGTAGGGGAAGGGATTGACGACGACCGGGCGGATGAGGCCGATCTTGACGCCGTCTTTGCGCATGGTGTCGACAACGGCTCTGCAGACGCGGGCGGAGGTGCCGTATCCGGTCAGGATGATCTCGGCGTCGTCGGTCTTATAGAATTCGACCTCGGTGTCCTGTTCGGCCCAGCGGTCATACATGGCTTCGGCCAGCTTGTTGGAATACTCGAGGCTGTTGGGGCCGTCGGGATCGCGGCGGGTGCGCTTGGAGTTGTCGGCGTTGACATAGACGGCGCGGCCAACCCACGAGTCGATCTCAATGAGTCTGCCATCGCGGTAACCCTTGCCGTTTACGAGCCAGTCGTTGCGGGCAGCCTTGTCGGCGGCCAGCTCCTCATCGGAGACCATGGCGGGCAGCACGACGGGCTCCATCATGGCGCCGATGCAACCGTCGGCCAGAACCATGACGGGGTTGCGGTCTCTCTCGGCATATTTGAATGCCTTGTAGGTCATGTCAACCGCTTCCTGAACGGTCGAGGGGGCGAAGACGATCATTTTGAAACCGCCGTTGCCCTGGGCCTTGGTGGCCTGCCAGTAATCCTGCTGGGAGGGCTGAATGGAGCCGCCGCCCGGGCCGCCGCGCATGACGTTGACAATGACGGCAGGCAGTGCGGAACCCGCGATGTAGGAGATGCCCTCGGACTTCAGGGAAATGCCGCAAGAAGAGGAGGAGGTCATGGCCTTATCGCCTGCGGAAGAGGCGCCCATAATCATATTGACGGAAGCAACCTCGGACTCGCCCTGGACAAAGCTGCCGTTAACTTCAGGCATTCTGCGGGCCATATACTCAGGAATCTCATTCTGGGGAGTGATCGGGTAACCGGCGAAGAAACGGCAACCGGCGCGTACGGCGGCTTCGGCAATGGCCTCGCAGCCTTTCATGAATTCTCTTTCCATGTTGTTTTCCTCCTTACTTATAGATCTCGATCGCGCCATCGGGGCACCGAATCGCGCACATCTTGCAGGCGATGCAGGCATCCTGATTGACTACGACGGCATAGCGATAGCCGCTGGGATTCACATGGTCGCCGAGAGCCAGAACCTTCTTGGGGCAGGCGTCGACGCAGAGTTCGCAGGCTTTGCAAGTCTTGCTGTTGATCTCTACCTTTGGCATAGCACTTCTCTCCTTTTGATGTTGCTGTATTTGTAAACACTGACGCTCACGCTCAGTGGTTACTACATGGAAAGCCCTCTTGGGCCTGTGGGAATGATGGGGGCGGGATTTTTCTGGAGCCAGGGGTACAAAATATAAATCTGCACCGGAATGAGCGGCTCTTTAATGAGGGGCTTGACCCGGTCGTAGAGGTTTTCGAGCACGCAGACATAGTCGATTTTGGCGCCTTCGGGCCCTAAAATCTCCTTGAGCTTCTCGTTGCCGGACACGACCTCTTCGGGCGTCGTGGTCAGCCCGAGGTTGGGGTTGCTGATGACGTTGACGTGCTTGATGCGGGAGACCCTCGTGATTCGGCTCACGGTCTCCTCAATGCTCATGGCCGTCTTGGACCAGGGGCGGTAGGTGTTGATGACAAAGAACACGCAGGTGCTCTCGTCGTTCAAAATATGCGAAAACTGTCCGATCATGCGGGCGCCGGTGGCGTTTCCGCCGATGTCGAGCAGCACGTAGGAATCCTTGTCCATCAAGTGCTCAATGACGCCGGGCACGACGGTCGGGGCGTCGAGAAACTGCTTTTGGCTGTGGAAGACGACGCCGACCTCTTCAAGCTGCTCCGAGACGTCGCGCGAACGAAAGAGCGGCTTTGTCTGGTCCAAATCAAAGAAATGAACCTTTTTCGTAGCCACATCCGCCATTTTGAATGCGAAATTGATGGCCAGCTCAGACTTGCCGCTCCCAGCTTCGCCGATAAATACGAAATTCTTCTTTTTTGCAAGCATTTCTTCAAAAATATGGTTATCCATAGCCATAACTGTCAATTACTCCTTATTCTGTACGTTAAACCGCGCATCGATGCGACAACAGTGTGCCAAATACTGTTGTCGCCCATGATGACAGCGTGTCGTGCTTTTTACAATTAAATTATACACGTACCAGTCATGCCTGTCAATGAAAACAGGGGGATTCCGGTCGCGTCAAGTTCACCAAAAAACATAAATTTTTTTGTGAACTTGGTGGAAGTCCGCAAACATTGATGCTAAATATTCACTGGGCCGCAGAAAAAGCAAGTATTTATTCAAAGGGGCCGGCGCTTTGTATGTCGGTATACAATCACATGAGTCCCATCTCGCGGGAGGCCCTCTTGGACATGGCCAGCACTTCGCTCAAAATCTCCTCAAAATTGCGCTCGACCCGCTCCTGCGGGCCCGAGACGCTGATGACGGCAAGCGTGACGCCGTCGGCGTTGAGAATGGGGGCCGCAATGCACATGAGGTTGTCGATATATTCGCTGCGGTCGCAGGCATATCCGTTTTCCCGCACTTTCGCGAGTTCCCCCAGCATGACCGCCGGCTCAATGACGGTGTTGCGGGTGTAACTCTTCATGCCCGAGAGCTTCATGGCCCGCAGCGCCTCCTCCTCGCCCATGGGGGCCATGAGCACCTTGCCAAGCGATGTGGCGTGCACCGGCAGCGTGTCGGTGATTTGCAGGGTGGGCGCAAAGACGTCGAACTGGTTGATGAGCAGCAGTACCGTGCCGTCCCCATTGTAGATGCCCACGTGGAACTCCATTTTCCACCGGTCGACAAAGTTCCGGGAAAGCTGCTCAAGAACCCCTAAAAACGGAAAACGGACCCGATAGAGCCGCCCGATTTCGTAAGCTCTGCGCCCGATTGTAAATTTGCCGGTCTCGGTGTCGCGCTCAATGAAATTGTGCGAAAGCAGGGTGTTGAGGCTGGCGTAAAGCGTCGTCCGGTTTACGCCGAGCACTTTTGCAAGCTCCGCGACGCCCAGCGGTTTGCGGGATCTTCCGAGCAGCGTCAGCATATCCAGCGCCCGCTCAAGACTTTTTACCGTGGTTTGGTCTCTCTCGGTCTTGTCCAAGTCACGCACCTCCTGAATGTTCTCCGCGGTCGTCATGAATCGCGACATCGCGTCATTCATATCCACACAATTATAATGCATGGCAGGTGTAAAATCAACGACGCAAATG
>DATMZG010000002.1:0-32534 GCA_035560415.1 Candidatus Acidiferrum sp.
AAAATAAGGTGAGTCAAATGCCGCCCGCGAGCGCGAATTCACTTCGCGCGGGAAGGGCACCGCTCACTTGGCGGAAAACCCTCAGGTTTTTCGACATTCAAACGGCGCGGGGACAAGTCCCCGCGCCGCTTTTATCAGATGTGTAAATCAGGCTTTCTTATATGTCGCGCTGCCGCCCATGTAGGTCGCGACGGGGCGCACATCCTTGATCTCATCCGCGGGAATTTCAAAGATGTCGCGGTCGAGCACCACGAAGTCGGCCAAAAAGCCCTCCTTGAGCCTGCCGCGGCGGGCCTCGTCGTTGCAGCAGAAGGCGCTCGCCGCCGTGTAGTTGTCAATGGCGGTATAGATGTCGACTCTCTCGTGGGGCAGATAGACCTCGTCGCCCTCAAGTCCCTTGCGGGTGACGGCGCAATGGAGGTTGTTGTAGGGGTTCAAATCCTCCACCGGGCAGTCGGTGCCGTAGGAGAGGTGGACGCCCATGCGGCTCAGGGTGCCGAAGGCGTAGGAGGTCTCGGCGAGTTCATCCCCGACGCGGTCGCGCACCATCTTCATGTCGTAGTGGATGAAAATGGGCTGAGCCAGCACCTGCACGTCGTCGGCCTTAATGCGCTCCAGCATCGGCTTGTCGGTGATCTGGCAGTGGACAAGGCCGTGCCGGTTGGGATTCTTGCCGTCCTTGATGACTTTGTGGTAGCTGTCCAGCACCATCTCGACTGCGCCGTCGCCGATGCAGTGGGTCACGACGCCGTAGCCGGCGGCGTCCGCCATGCGCACAAATTCGTCGAAGACGTCGTCGGGCAGCGTCTTGATGCCGACGGCCTTGGGGTCGTCGGCGTACTTGCCGCGCAGCAGCGCCGTGCGGGCGCCCAGGGAACCGTCGACAAAGAGCTTGAGGGGGCCGACCTGCACGAGGTCGTTGTTCTTTGCCCGCTCGTCCGCTTCAATGAACTTGGCGAAGACGGCCGGGGTGACAAAGCCGCACTGGCCGTAGTACCGGGCGGAGAGCTCGCCGCGGCTCTCTAAGAGCCGCAGGGCCGCCAGCATCTCGGCGCAGTTGTTCTCGGCCACGTCGTTGCTCTGTAAGGTGGTCAGGCCCATTGAGGCGGCGTAGTCCATGGCGGCTTTGAGCTCGGCCGCAAAGGTCTCGGCGACCGGCTGGGGCATGACTCTGGAGAGCATGTCGGTGCCGTGCTCGTAGAAAATGCCGTCGGGCTCGCCGTTTTCCTCACGGCCGATCTGGCCGCCCTCGGGGTCCTTGGCGGCGGCGGTGATGCCGAGCACCTCGAGCGCCCTGGAGTTGACCGAGGCCGCGTGGCCGCAGGCCCTGAAAAAGAAAATGGGCCGGTCGGTCGCGATTTTGTCGAGGTCATGACGGTTTGGCATGCGCTTTCCGTCGGTGAAATAGTCCTGATTCCAGCCCCAGCCGCCGAGTGATGCGCCGGTCGGCATGTCGTGCTCGGCCAGAAACTTCTTACTGCGCTCTATGAGCTCCGCCATGGAAGTGGCGCCGTAGAGCTGGACCATGCCGAGGTTGCGGCCTAAAAGCTGAAGGTGCAGATGGCTGTCGTTAAACCCGGGGACGACGGTGCGCCCTTCGAGGTTGACGAACTCACAGGTCTCGGCAGCCGCGGCCAGCACGGCTTTACTTTTGCCGACCATCGCAATCTTTCCATCTTTGACCAGCATGGCCTCCTCAAAATGTCCGCGATCGACATAGATTTTGCCGTTTACAAATACGCTGTCCATAGTGCCCTCCTTGTGAGAATTTTTTTATAGGGGTAACTAAAGCCAAGTATAACACGCAATTCATAAAAATGGAATTGAAAAATTGCGTTTACAAAAAATAATTTAGCCTTTACGGGAAAATGGGGATCAGACGCTTATGCATGACGTCGACAAGGCCTAAGTCGCTGAACTTGGCCGTCGGGATGACGGGCAGCGCCATCGTCGCAATGCGCAGCACCGGATTCGGGGAGGAGATGCCGGCCTCCCGCAGCGCCTCTTTCAGCGCCTCGGCTGCCGCCGCAAGCGCTTCGGGCGCCGCCGTCGTTATGAGGCCGCCGACCGGCAGGGGCAGCAGCGTCACGGCGCCGCCTTCAACGTAACACATGCCGCCGCCGCAGGTTTCAAGCGCCCTGACGGCCGCGTACCCCTCCTCGGGCGTGTGGTAGACGACGCAGAGGTTGTGGCAGTCGTGGGAGACGGTCGAGGCGTTGGCACCCTTTTTAAGCCCAAAGCCCCGCACGACGCCGAGGGTCCGGTTGCCCTTCCCGTAGCGGTTTAAAATCATCACATGGGCGAGGCCGCCGTCCCCCGAGAGGTCGACACAGCCGTCCCTGACCGGCAGGGTCTCGCGCACGCAGTCCGTGAGGGAGCCCCCGGGGGAGCGGTAGGTCAGCACATTGACGTCGACTTGACCTTCACGGGGAGCTTTGAGCAAAAAGTCCGCCGGCGTCAGCGCAGGCAGGCGCAGCGTGTTCTTCTCCTCAATCGGGTAGGCGCGGGGCGGAATCTCCTCGGTCAGCCGCCCGGACTTGGCGACCACCTTGCCCCCATAGATGACGGTGTCGATGTGGAAGGAGGCGAGGTCGTCACAGAGCAGCATGTCGGCGGTATAGCCCGGGGCGACGGCCCCGATGTTCTCGAGGTTTGCGGCCCTGGCCGGATTCAAAGTGGCGCACCGCACGGCGTCGACGCCGGACAGCCCCGCCCGCACCGCTGCCCGCACGACCTCGTCCATATGCCCGAGCGTCATGTTGTCGGCCGTCTCGCGGTCGTCGGAGCACAGGCACAGGCTGTCGGTATATTTGAACTGCCGCACCCCCATGACAATTTGTTCAACGTTTTTCGCCATCGAGCTGTGCCGGGCGTCGACCGCCATGCCGTTTCGGATTTTGTAGGCGGCGTCCTCGGCACTCCTCGTCTCGTGGCAGGTCTTGGGCCCGCCCGCAATGTAGGCCGACAGCTGCCTGCCCACGCCGATGGGGGCGTGGCCCTGTATGTAGAGCCCGCACTCGCGGGCCGCCGCAATGATGTCCATCATGCGGGGGTCGCCCTCCGCGACGCCCACAAAGTCCATGACCTCGGCAAGGCCGACGACCCTTTGCAGCTTTGCAAGGCGGCGCACAGTCTCCCCGTCAAACTCGGCGCCGGCCGTCTCGAGGCCCGGCACTGCCGGCACGCAGGAGGGGATGTCGATGAGCTGCCGCATGGGTAGCCCCTCGCCCGCGTCGTGCATGTAGACGACGGCCTCCTCGCCTAAGACGTTTGCGAGCTCGTGCGGGTCGGTGATCATGGTCGTGGTGCCGCGGGGGACGACCGACGCGGCAAACCGCCAAGGCACCAGCATGGAGCTCTCAATGTGGGCGTGGGCGTCGACAAAGCCGGGAATGAGGTACCGGCCCTCGCCGTCCAGATATGCCGCCGCCTCCTCGGGACTCACGGCGAAGTGGTCGACATGCGCGACAAAGCCGTCCTTGATGTAGACGACGGCGGGGTAGACCTCGCCCGAAAAGACGTTGACAAATTTCACATTGAATAGGGCGAGGTCGGCGGGCGTCCGGCCCGCGGCCGCGTCAATCAGGGCTTTGATGTCCTTGGGTTCAACTCTCAAAGCTTTGTACTTCCTTTCAATCCTCAAATTCCGGAATAAAGCTCTCGCCCACTGTGTCGCCCTCCTGAATGAAGGCTTTGGTGACGCCAAGCGTAAGGGCGTAGCCGACGACCTCGTCGTACTCTTTTTCTGTGACGGGGCGGGAGAGCTCGGGACACCCGACGTTCGGGGTGAACTGGTTCATGACGGACAGGTAGATTTTGTCGCCGTAGGTCTCAAATAAGTACCGGACAATGCGCTTGCTGTCCTCCGTGTGTCCCGGCAGCACGAGGTGGCGCACCATGACGCCCCCGGTCATCATGCCGTCGCCGTCGAAAACGACCTGAGGCCGCTGCCGTACCATTTCGGCTATGGCCGATTTTGCAAAGTCCGGGTAGTCGGGGGCTGCCGAATAGCGGCCGGCGAGGCCCGCGTCCATGTACTTGAAGTCGGGCAGCCAGACCTGCACCAGCCCCTCAAGCTCCGCGACGCGGCGGGCCAGCTCATAGCCGCCGGTGTTCCAGACGACCGGAATTTTGGGCCGGGTCATGCGCAGCGCCTCAATGATTTGAGGCTGGTAGTGGGTCGGGGTGACGAGGTTTAAATTGTGCACCCCCTCGGCTTCAAGCTGCCGGAAGGCCCCCGCCAGCGCCTCCACCGTCATGGCGCGCCCCGCCTGTCCCCTTGAAATTTTGCGGTTCTGGCAGTAGGCGCACCCGAGGGAACAGCCCGAGAAAAAGACGGCCCCGCTGCCCTTCTCGCCTGAAATGCAGGGCTCCTCCCACATGTGGGGGGCGGCCCTCGCCACCCGAAGCGTACTTGTCACCCCGCAGCGGCCGGGAGAAAGCGCGCGGTCGGCCCCGCACATGCGGGGACAGAGCGTACAGGTCATATGCTTTACAGTCCCCTCTATTTCATGATGGCCTTGGCCAGCATGTGGGCGGTCGGGGTTGCCGCAATGCCGCCCTTCGCGGTCTCTTTCAGGGCCGAGGGCATGAGCTTGCCGACCTCGTCCATCGCCCTGATGACCTCGTCGGCCGGAATGAGGCTCTCAATTCCGGCCAGGGCCATCGAGGCCGAGACATAGGCGCTCACGGCGCAAAAGGCGTTTCGCTTAATGCAGGGCACTTCGACGAGGCCGCCCACGGGGTCGCAGACAAGCCCCATCAGGGATTTTAAGGAGAAGGCTACGGCGTGGCCGGCCTGCAAGGGCCTCCCGCCCGCAAGCTCGACGGCCGCTGCCGCCGCCATGGCGGCGGCCGAGCCGCACTCGGCCTGACAGCCGCCGGAGGCGCCCGCAATGGAGGCGTTTTTCGCGATGACGACGCCGACGGCGCCGGCCGTGAAGAGCGCGTCGACAAGCGCCTCATCGGTATAGCCGTTCGCCTTTTGCAGCGCAAAGAGCACGGCCGGCACAATGCCGCAGGAGCCGGCCGTCGGACAGGCCACAATGCGGCCCATCTTGGCGTTTTGCTCGGCCACGGCCAGGGCGATGGCCATCATGTCGGCAATGAGTGGACAGCCCGTGAGCAGCCCGTTTTGAATGGCCTGCTGCATGCGCACCGAGTCTCCGCCCGACAGGCCGGAGGGGGAGCGCTCGGCATTCCGCAGCCCCGCCTCGGCCGCCTCCCGCATGACCGAGAGCGCCCTTGCCATGTCGGCCCGCACGGCCTCCTCAGTGCGCTCGGTGTCGGCCACTTCGGCGGCAATGGCGGCGGCTGAGATTTTGCCCTCTCCCGCCGCGCTGAGCAAAGCGGACAGTGTATAGTGAGCCATGTTTTCCTCCTAATCCTCAATTTTGGGCAGCCGGATGGCCCGCCGGACGTTGGGGAGTCCGCGCAGCTTGTCCTCAAGGCCCTCTGGCAGCGGGTTGTCGGTCTCCATGATGGTGACGGCCCGCCCGCCCTTTTTGTCCCGGTAGACCCGCATCGTGGCGATGTTGATGCCGTTTTCGTACATGGCGCCTGCAATGGCCGCCACGACGCCCGGCACGTCGTTTTGCATGACGATGAGGGTCTCCATTTTGCCGGTGTATTCAATCGCAAAGGCGTTGACCTGCGTGACGACGATGTTCCCGCCGCCGACCGACCGGCCGACGAGGGTGAGGGCCCGGCCCTCCCTGCCCTTTAAGTTGATTTGAAGGGTGTTGGGGTGGTCCGGCTGCTCCCTCGAGACCGTAAAGACAGTTTCCATGCCGGCCTTGTCGGCCCATTTGGCGCTTTCGGGAATCCTGCTGTCCTCGGGCGCAAAGTCGAGAAGCCCCGCCAGCACCGCCCGGTCGGTGCCGTGGCCCTTATAAGTGTCGGCAAAGGAGCCGAAGAGCACGATTTCGGCCTCGGCGACAGGCTGCCCCAAAAGTCTGCGGGCGACCCGGGCCAGGCGCAGGGCGCCTGCCGTGTGGGAGCTCGAGGGGCCGACCATCACGGGGCCGATGATATCGAAAATTGACACGCGGACTCACCTCCTCTCCTCAGTTTAGTCCAAATGGCAAAAAAACGCAAATGGGACTTTGATTTTTTGCGCGGCGGTGGTACAATGATACATATAAAAATCACAGGAGATAAGCCTATGCTTTATTTGACAAAAGAGGATATGATCAAGGTCTTTTCCATGGCCGACGCGTTTGACGCCATGGCAAAGGCCTTCGCGATGTACTCGTCGGGCGAGGCCGATGTGCCGCTTCGCACCGGCATAGGGACGAAAAAAGTGAAGGGGGACGCCCTCTTCATGCCGGCTCTGGCCGGAGACGCCCTGGGCGTCAAAATCGTGTCGGTCTTCCCCGGCAACGCCGCGCTCGGAAAACCGGCGACGCCGGCCACCATGGTGGTCATGGACGCCTCAACCGGCGAAGTGGTCTGCCTCATGGACGGCACTTATCTGACCCAAATTCGCACGGCGGCAGGCGCCGGGCTTGCCATTAAGCTCTTAGCAAACAAGGGCGCAAAGACGGGGGCCTTGCTCGGCCTTGGCGGACAGGCCCACTGCCAGCTTCTGGCCATGCTCGAAGGGGCACCGACACTCACCGAAGTGCGGGTATTTGACATTGACCCCGCCCGCCGCGAGGCCTTTGCCAAGGAGCATGAAGAGCTTGTCGCCATCCGCCCCGCTGCCACTGCCGACGAGGCGGTCGAGGGGGCCGACGTCGTCACGACGGTGACGACGGCCAAAAAGCCGGTCTTCAAAGCCGAGTCGGTCAAAAAAGGCGCCCATGTCGGCGGCATCGGCTCTTTCACGCCGGAAATGCAGGAGATGCCGGAGGCGCTTGTCACGGGGTGCGACCTTCTGGTCTTCGACACGGCAGACGGCGTCATGAGCGAGGCCGGCGACATTCTCACGCCCAAGAACAAAGGGCTTTTTGCCGGGCGGAGCCTCGATGTTGAAATGGGGCATGTCGTCATGGGCAAATACCGGCGGGAGTCGCAGGACTGGGTCACGGTCTACAAGGCGGTCGGCAGCGGCGTCATGGACGTCGTCGCGGCGGCGGCCATTTACGAGCGGGCAAAGGCCATCGGGGCGGGGCAGCCCTTCGGCTGAGTGTCATGCGTGTCAAAAGTTTTTTAGTTGCTTCGGCAGCGGCCCGGTGATATACTGTTGTCGGGAATATTTGTAAAGAAACGGAGAGTGGAAATCATGAAAGAGCAAGTCAAAACCACCGGCGCACCCGCCGCCATCGGCCCCTATTCGCAGGGCATCAAGGCGGCCGGCCTTGTCTTTGTGTCGGGCCAGCTTCCCATAAACCCCGAGACAGGCGCATTCCCCAGCGGCATTGAGGCCCAGACCGAGCAGTCCATCAAAAACTGCAAGGCCATTCTCGAGGGCGCGGGTTCCTCCATCGCCAACGTCGTCAAGACGACGGTTTTCCTCAAGGATATGAATGATTTTGCCGCAATGAACGGCGTATATGCAAAGTTCTTCACCGAGCCCTTTCCGGCGCGCGCAGCCGTCGAGGTCGCACGCCTGCCCAAGGATGCGATGGTCGAGGTTGAGTGTATCGCGGTCGCCGAATAATAATCAGGAGGAAAAGACATGAAGTACAACTTCGACGAAATCATTGACAGAAAAGGCTACGGCCAGGCCAAGTGGGAGCCCGCCATTCTCGAGGGAAAGTTTGGCGAGCCGGACCTGCTCTCCTACTGGGTGGCGGACATGGACTTCCGCACTGTCCCCGAAGTCATCGAGGCCGTCAAGAAGGGCGCCGAGCACGGCATCTGGGGCTACACCTCCTTCATGCCCAAGTTCTATGAGGCGTATCTCGGCTGGCAGAAAAAGCGCAACGGCTGGGAGGCCAAGCAGGAGTGGTTCCGCTACACCCCCGGCGTGGTCAACGCCTTGAACCAGGCCATTCAGGCCTTCTCAAACGAAGGCGACGAGATCATCATTCAGCGCCCCGTGTACTATCCTTTCACCAACTCCATTCTGGCGCAGGGCCGCGTCATCGTCAACAATGCCCTCATCTACAAGGGCGACCACTATGAGGTCGACTTTGCGAACTTCGAGAAGCTCGCAAGCTCCCCGAAGTGCAAGATGTTCATCATGAGCAACCCGCACAATCCGGTCGGCAAGGTCTTCACGAAGGAAGAGCTGACAAAGATGGGCGAGATTTGCAACAAGTACGGCGTCTTTGTCTGCGCCGACGAAATTCACTCCGACCTCATCGTCCCCGGCTTCAAGCACACGGTCTACGCGTCTTTGGGCAAGGAATTCGCCGACAACTGCCTTGTCTGCCACGCCCCCTCCAAGACCTTCAACCTCGCGGGCCTGCAGGTCTCCTGCATCATGATTCCGGGCGAAGAGGCCCGCGCCAAGTTCGACGCCGTCTCCAAGAAGTTCTCGGTCGGCAGCCCCAACTTCTTTGGCGCCGTCGCGGCCGCCGCCGCTTTCGAGCACGGCGAGGACTGGCTCAAAGAGTGCTACGCCTACATTCTCGAAAACTACAAGTATGTCAAAGAGTTCTGCGCTTCCCACTGGGGCGGCAAGGTCAAGCCGGTCAACATGGAGGGCACTTACCTCATGTGGCTCGACTTCAATGCCGTTGAGAAGGACCCGGACAAGCTCGAGCAGGTCATGCTGAAAAAGGCCAAAGTTGCGCTTGACGAAGGCAAGATTTTCGGCACTGAGGGCAACGGCTTTGAGCGCATCAACCTGGCGACTCCGAAGTCCTTTATCGTGGAACTCATGGACCGCATAGCGAAGGCCCTCAAGGAAGAGTACGGCATCTAAGCCTGCACGTTTCTCTTTGGACGGATGCCTCAAACTCTCCGGGGAAGTCCTGGGGAGCTTGAGGCATCCTTTTAATCAGCGGGGGATATTTTGACGGCGCAAGAACACCCGCAACCGCCAAACGGCCCCGACACCCTTGTCAATTTTAGTATAGGGAGGTTTCACCATGCTTGACGCAAAGACCATTGCGGCGGCCGTGAGCGATCTGGGGCCGGAGCTTATCGCCATGCGCCGCAAATTCCACCTGCGCCCCGAGATTGGCGGCGCCGAAAAGGAGACCTCGGCATTTTGCGTTTCCGAAGCCGAAAAGCTGGGGCTGTCTGTCGAGATGATCACAGGCTGCGCCTTTGCGGCGACCCTCGACACCGGGCGCCCCGGTAAGACCATCTACATGCGGACCGACATGGACGCCCTGCCGATGAAGGAGGACCCCATGAACGGCGGCGGAATTCCAAAACCCTGCGTGTCGGAAACTCCGGGCGTCGCCCACACCTGCGGGCACGACGCCCACACCGCCATTCTGGTCGGGGCCATGAAGTGCCTCACGGCACACAAGGGCGAGCTCTCGGGCAAAGTCGTTTTCCTGTTTGAGTCCGGGGAGGAGAACTTCGGCTCGGGCCGCGAAATTGAGGCCTATCTGAAGGAAAAGGGCGGGGACCTCATCTGGGGCCTCCATGTGGCGCCCGACCTGCCCGTGGGCGTCATGAACTGCGGCGCCGGCGTGCGCACCTCGGGGGCCGGCAAAATTGAGCTCACGTTCCACGGCCGCGGCGGGCACTCGAGCCGGCCCGACCGCTCTGTCAACCCGCATGTCGCGGCGGCAGCCGCCATATTGGCCCTCCAGACCGTCGTGCCGCTCGGCGTCAACCCCAACCACTTTGCGACCCTGGCCATCTGCTCCTGGAACGGCGGCGCCATGCCAAACGTCATTCCGGACGACGCCAAAGTCACCGGCGGCTTCCGGGTCTACAACACGGCCGACGGCGATAAAATCGCCCAAAAAGTCAAAAGCATCGCAAACGACCTTGCGGCGGCCCACGGCTGCACGGCCGAAGTCGCGGCCGAGCTTCTGATTGTGCCCATTAAAAACGACGCGGGGCTCGCCAAAATGGCTGTTGCGGCCATGGCCAAGCAGGGAATTGCGCATGTCGACATTCCGCCCATCGGCCCCTCCGAGACTTTCGGGTACTATTCCGAAGTGCTGCCGGCGGCCTTCGCCCTGGTCGGCTGCGGCAACAAAGAGGCCGGCATCACGGCCGGAAACCACATGGAGCGTTTCGACATTGACGAGGCGGCGCTTGTGCTGGGCTGCATGGTGTCGGTCCAGTTCGTCTGCGACGCCATGGCTGAGGGAGGGATGTAATATGTTCGACACAAAGACCATCATCAGCGAAGTGGAGGCGGCCGAGCAGAGCATGATCGCCCTGCGCCGCACGCTGCACGAGCACCCGGAGCTCGGCGGCTTCGAGGACTTCACCTCAGGCCTCGCACAGGACGAGATGAAAAAACTGGGGCTCCCCATTGTCATGATCACAAAACAGGCCTTTGCCGCGACCCTCGACACCGGCCGCCCCGGCAAGACGGTCATGCTGCGGGCCGACATGGACGCCCTGAAAATTCAGGAGGATGCGAACAACTTAAAAGGGCCCAAAGTGGCGGTCTCCAAGGTCGACGGCATGTGCCACGCCTGCGGACACGACGCCCACACCTCAAACCTCATCCACTGCGCCCGCATTCTCGCCAAGCACAAAGATGAGCTCGAGGGCAAAATTGTCTTTCTGTTCGAGTCGGGGGAGGAGAACAACGCCTCGGCCCTCGCCATTTGCGACTACCTTGAGAACAACAAGCCCGACGTGCTGTTCGGGCTGCATGTCGGCAGCGACGAGGAGTTCGGACACCTGACCGTCACCGACGGCGTGCGCTCCTCCGGCGTCGCCCTCATCACGCCGACTTTCGTCGGTGTCGAGGGGCACTCGAGCCGGCCCGACCTGTCGGTCAACCCCATCGTGCCGGCGGCCGCCGCCTATATGGACCTGACCTGCGCCGTTCCGCTCATGGCCGACCCCGCCCACATCAACATCCTGTCCATGTGCATGGTGCAGGGCGGAGACGCCTTTAACATCATTCCCCGCACCGTCACGATGTCGGGGGCGCTGCGCTTCTTTGACCCCGTTGACGGCGAGCACATCGTGCCGACCGCGAGAGCCATGTGCGAGCACACGGCGAAGGCGTACGGCTGCACCGTCCTTTGGCCGGACATCCCCATGTTCATGTACATGCCCATCATCAACGACCCCGCGGTCTGCGATGTGGCCCGCGCCGCCTGCGACAAGGTGCTGCCGGGCTTTCGCAAGGAGATGGCGGGCATGGCCGGCAGCGAGTCCTTCGGCCGGTACTCCAGACTCGTGCCCTCCTGCTTCTCGTGGGTCGGGGCCGGAAACGCCGAAGAGGGCATGAACGCCGCCCACCACAACAAGAACTTCGACATTGACGAGCGGAGCCTTGCCGTCTGCGCAAAACTCACGCTGCAATTTGCGGCCGAGTACTGCGCAAAGAAGTAGAGACGCCGCCGCCCCCCTGTCTGAACTGCCCCCCGGACGCCGCCTGAATGGCGGCGCCCGGGGGATTTTGTCGTCTCATGGGCGAGGGGGGGCGGGCCCATGAAAAAACGCACAAAAAACAGACCGGCTTGGAGCAGAATTAGCAAGTTATGAACAAACTGTAAAATTTAACTTGAAAAGGGCTTTTGGGGTCATTATAATTGAACTAACCCTAATAGGTGAGGAGGATATTACCATGCAACCATGGGTACTTAACCAGGGCTCAGCTTTGCTGATTGTGGCCATCATCATGTGGATTTCAGACATTGTGGGCACAGCAACCAAGGCAAAGGTTCCGGGCACGTTCGTTCTCTCGCTCATTTTGCTTGTCGGTTGGTGGACCGTTCTTCCGCAGGACCTGCTCGACATTTCCGGTGTTACGGCGCTTGCCAGTTTTGTACGCTATTACATCATGGTGCAAATCGGTACGCTCTTTGACCCCAAGGAGCTCCTCCGCGAGTGGAAGACGGTTCTGACGACCCTCTCCGCCGTTGTCGGCATCATCATCATGGTCTACGGCATCGGCCAGTTCCTCATGGAGCCCAACATCGCGCTCGCCATGACCCCTCCGCTGACCGGCGGCGTCATGGCCATGATGCTCATGAGCGATGCGGCAAACGCCCTCGGGCGCACCGATGCGGCCACCGTCGCGGTGCTCGCCTGCGTACTTCAGGGCTTCATGGGAATGCCCGGCGCGTCGTTTTGCCTGACGAGGGCCGGCAAGCCCATGCTTGAGCAGTTCAGGGCCGGCACCTTTGTCGCCGAGGGCGGCGCAAAGGAAGACGCCGAGTCCAAGCCGAAACTCGTTGAGAAAATCCCGAAAAAATACCGCTCGGGCAACTACTACATCACGACCCTCATATTCTTTGCGCTGCTCTCCATGATGCTGGCGAGCTTTTGCGCCAGCCACGGGCTCTCGCTCATCAACAGCTCCATCACCGGCATCATCGTCGGCATTCTCGCCTCGGCCTTGGGCCTCATTGAGAAGGACCCGCAGGGCAAGGCCCAGATGGCCGGCTACTCCAACTTCGTGCTCATGCCCTCGCTGCTCGGCAGCCTCAAGACCGCAACGCCCCAGCTCGTGGGCAGCCTCATCGCCCCGCTCCTCATCGGCTTTGCGCTTGCCCTCGTCGGCGTCATCATCCCCTCCTACTTTGTCGGAACCAGCAAGCCCGTCGGCTTCAACAAGTTCATTGCCGTCGCCTGCGGCCTCAACTGCTTCCTCGGTTTCCCGCCCAACTACTATGTGACGATGGAGACCATCAACACCCTCACGGAGGACGAGGCGGAGCGCAAATTCCTCACCGACCAGCTGCTCCCCAAGATGATCATCGCCTCCATCACGGCCGTTTCAGTGGTCTCGGTGCTGATTGCAGGGGTCATGACGAGTATGCTCAGGTAGTTTTACACTTATCGAAAACAGGGCCCCAGCAGGGGTCCTGTTTTTTGCGTATGGAGCATAGTCGCCTCAACCCGCTTTACAATTCGAAAATTATGGTATACACTGGTATACACTGTTATACACAAAAAACGCGCCGCTCTCACCGCAGCGGCAGGGGAGGTGAGCATGCAGCGAAAACTTTTTGCCGAATATGCCGCAGTGGCAGCGCTTGCCATGGCGCGCCTGTCGCTGGCAGGGCTCACCTATACGCCCTTTCTCGACGACTATATTCAGTATTACAACTACGCGCACCTGATGGGCACGCTGCCCGAAACGGTCAAAACGCTCGGGCTCCTCGCCGCCCGCCCCATTGCGGGACTTTTAGACATTGTGCTGTGGTCGCGGTTTTACGGATACCTCTTTGCGGCTGTCATGCTGCTGTCTCTCCTCTACGCCGCGTCGGCCGTCGTCTTCCGCCGGCTCTTTGAGGCGGGCAGCTTCTTTTATGTCGTCTACCTGCTCTTCCCCTTGAATCTTGAAGGGACCTTCTGGCTTTCGGCCGCAACCCGCATTGTGCCGGCCCTGCTCCTTGCGGCTTTGGCGGGCACTTACGCGAAGGCCGGCTGGCCCCTTGCGGCAGGACTTTGCTGTCTTTTGGCTGCCGGCTTTTATGAGCAGGGCTTTGTGCTGGCGGCGGGCCTTGTCATCTGGTACGCCGTAGAGACGAGGAAATGGCGCACGGCCGCAGTCGCCCCCCTCTCTTTTGTCCTCTATGCGCTTTTGACGCGGCTGGCCGGGGAGTCGGCCCTCTACGGCGTGCGGACCAAGTATGTCATGCCGTGGGTCATCTTCGGCCGTGTGACCGAGCAAATCTGGGGCGTCTTAAAAGGCGGAGCGGCCGTCACCCTCAAAGGGGCCGGCCGGGGGCTGACGGCGGAGCTTTGGGCGTATGCCGCCATGGCGGTCTGCCTGCTTCTCGTCTGGAGCCTCCACAAAGACAGCGCCGGCAGACCCCGTATGATTTTGCTGGGACTTGCCTTTGCGGCGGGGCCGCTTGTCCCCTTTTTTTTCATCGCCAACCCCTGGGTCAGCATGCGGGCGGCCGCCTGCTGCGTTCCGGGGCTTGCGCTTGCGGCCGACGCCGCCTTGGGCAGCCGCAGAGCGGCCTCAGTGGCCGTCGCCGCGGTGTTCTTATTTGCGACGGCCTCGGAACTCGCCGACTACGCCGCCGTCGCCCGGCATGACGCCGCGCTGCTTGAGGCATTGGCTTCGGCGACCGAGGGCATGGGGCGGGGCACAAGTGTCGGCGTCTACGGACTTGAGCCCTATGTCCTGCCGGAGCAAAATTATATTTGGCACGAACACATCCACGGGGTGACCGAGAGCCGCTGGGCCCTGACCGGCGGGCTTCGGGCGGCGGCAAACAGCCTGGAAGTGCCGACCGTCACGCCGCTGGCCCGGAATATTTACTTGGATTACGCGGATCTTACACAGTATGACGTCTTTTTACAGGCGGACGAGGGAATGACAATTACGGAGGTACCACCGAAATGAGAGAGCCCGACTTCAACCCGAACCTCAGCATGATGTGCGATTACTATGAGCTGACGATGGGGAACGGCTATTTTGCAAATGGCATGGAGCAGCAGCCGGTCTATTTTGACCTCTATTTCCGCGACATTCCGGACGGCGGCGGTTTCTGCATCGCCGCCGGCCTTGAGCAGGCGGTCGAATACCTGAGCCGGCTCTCCTTCACCGATGAGGACATTGAATTCCTGCGCAAAAAAGACGGCTTTTCCGAGGAGTTTCTAAGCTACTTGCGCAATTTCAAGTTCGAGTGCGACGTGTGGGCGGTGCCGGAGGGCACGCCGGTCTTTCCAAACGAACCCCTGGTGCAGGTCAGGGGGCCGGCGGCGCAGGCCCACCTGCTTGAGACCATGCTGCTCATGACCATCAACCACCAGACCCTCATCGCCACAAAGGCGGGCCGCATTGTGCGGGCGGCGGGGCACAGGCCGGTCATGGAGTTTGGCTCCCGGCGGGCGCAGGGCTATGCCGGCGCCATCTTGGGCGCCAGAGCCGCCTATATCGGCGGCTGCGCGGGCTCGGCCTGCACGATTGCCGAACAGCTCTACGGGGTTCCGGCCCTTGGCACCATGTCCCACGCCTGGGTGCAGATGTTCGACACGGAGCTTGACGCCTTTCGCGCCTACTGCAAACAGTATCCGTCAAAGGCGGTGCTGCTGGTCGACACTTACGACGTGCTGGGGAGCGGCGTCCCGAACGCCATTCAGGCATTTATTGAGGAGGTCCTGCCGCAGGGCTTTCGGCCGGCCGGCATCCGCATCGACTCGGGCGACATCGCCTACCTCTCGAAGCAAGCCAGAGCCATGCTCGACGAGGCCGGGTTCCCGGACTGCAAAATCACGGCCTCCAACTCGCTCGACGAGTACATCATCCGCGACACCATTCAGCAGGGGGCCTGCGTCGACTCCTTCGGGGTCGGCGAGCGGCTGATCACCTCAAAGAGCGAGCCGGTTTTGGGCGGCGTGTACAAGCTCGTGGCCATTGAGCGGGAGGGGAAAATTGTCCCGAAAATCAAAATCAGCGAAAACGTCTCCAAAATCACGACGCCTCACTTCAAACGGGTCTACCGGCTGTACGAAAAGCGCAGCGGCAAGGCCATTGCCGACGTGCTGACGCTGCACAACGAGGTCATTGACGACAGTAAACCCTACACGATTTTCGACCCCGAGTTCACCTGGAAGCACAAGACCTTGAACAACTTTTCGGCCCGGAACCTCATGGTGCGGGTTTTCGACAAGGGGAAGCTGGTCTACAAGCTGCCCTCGATTGAGGAAATTCGCAGCTACTGCAAAGCGCAGATCGGCACGCTGTGGGACGAGGTGCTGCGGTTTGAAAATCCGCACCGCTACTACGTCGACCTCTCGCTGCCGCTCTGGAAAGTCAAGCAGACGCTGCTCGAAGACATGTAGCGCGGCTCAGAGAGCCGCTGCCGCCCGGTAAGCCGCAAGCGTCGCCTCGTCAAAACAGACGATGTCGACCGTCATGCCCGCTTTTGCCGCGACCCGGATGGCCGCAAGGGCGACGGGGGCCGCCAACCCGACCGGGTAGCCGTAGACGCCGGTCGAAATGGAGGGGAAAGCGATGTGGGTGATACCCGCCCCTGCCGCGAGCTCAAGGCAGCGCCGGTAGCAGGAGGCGAGCAGCTTGGCCTCGCCCTGCCCGCCGCCCCGCCAGACTGGCCCCACCGTGTGGATGACGTATTTTGCGGGAAGGTTATAGCCCGCCGTCATTTTCGCGTCGCCGGTATCACACCCCCTAAGATGGCGGCACTCCGCCAAAAGGCCGGGCCCCGCGGCGCGGTGAATGGCGCCGTCCACTCCGCCGCCACCCAGCAGCGTGGGGTTTGCGGCGTTGACAATGGCCTGCGCCTTTGAGCGCGTGATGTCTCCGAGCAAAATATTAAGCTGCATTTGACGACCCCCAATTTCTGCATGTGTTTGCACAAACGGATATGCGCTTGAAGTATACTGATACTATGATACCACAAAACGGCATACCACAAATCACAAACCGGAAAGGCGGGTGTGAATGAAATATAACCTGACCGATATGGGGGAGATCAACGCCGCCGCGACTGAGAACGCCATGCCGATGGTGCGGGAGGCCGACGCGACCTACTATCGAAGCATTCGGGAATTGTCCAAAGCAATCTACCGCAGTCGCGGGGAGCGGCCGATCATTTTGCTCTCGGGGCCGTCGGGCTCCGGCAAGACGACGACCGCCCTGCTGCTGGAGCGGTTTTTAGACGACGACGGCTGCGAGACCCACACGCTGTCGATGGACAATTACTTCAATACGCTCACGGGGGACTGGAAAGAGCTTGCCGACCGGGGGGAGCTCGACTTTGAGTCGCCGGAGCGGGTCGATAAAGCTTTCTTAAACGAGCAGCTGCGCTTGCTTGAATATTGCGAGCCGGTCGAGCTCGCGAAATTCAGCTTCAAGGAGGGCTGCCGGGTGCCGTCGGGGCGCACGCTTGCCCGCAAACCCGGCGAGCTCATCATTGTGGAGGGCATTCACGCCCTGAACCCCGACGTCATCACGCTGCCGGACAGCGACACCCAGCGCATTTACATCGCCGTGTGCACCGGCCTGAAAGACGGGGAGAACACGCTTCTCCCGCCCGCCATTCGGCTGCTGCGCCGCCTCATCCGCGACAAACTCTACCGCAAACGCAGCTTTGCCGATACGCTCTCGCTGTATGCGGGCGTGGAGCGGGGGGAGAAGGCCTATATCGCCCCCTACACCGACAGGGCCACCCACACGGTCGACACCTTTCACACGTATGAGCTCGGCGTCTACAAGACGGTGCTCCAGAGCATTGCCGACACGATTCCGGACACCTCCGAGACGGCGGCGCTGACCGCCATGCTGGAGAGGGCCAAGCCGGTCGAGCCGGGCCTTGTGCCGCCCGACTCCCTCATCCGTGAATTCATCGGCGAGAGCAGTCTGTCCTACTGATACGAATAACGAAACCCGCGGGCGCAAAAGCGCCCGCGGGTTTTTGATGTAAGACGAAAAGCCTTGTCACAGCAGCCTTTGGAGGGATTTTTTGGCCTTGCCATCAAGAATTTCGCCCGACAGCGTGGAGAGCAGATACGCGTCGATTTCCGGGTCGGGGCGCGCCTTTTTAATAGCGGCCAGCACCGTGACGATGTCGGTCAAAATGAGCTTGCGCATGGTCTCGCGCACTTGCATGACGTCATACCCCAGCAGCGCCTTTGCGATGTCGGGCGCATATTCGGGGGCCTCCGCTGCGATGACGCCGAGCGACGCGATGCACTGCCGGACGGTGACAGGCTTTTCGTCACAGAGGATTTTCAGGTAGAGGGGCAGGATTCCCCGCATTTTCCCCGCCGCGTCCCACTTCACGTTTTCGGCAATCAGCATGACGCCGAGGCTGCGCTGATAGGAGTTGTCACTGCGCAGTTTCTCACTGAGAAGCGCAAAATAGGGGTAGACGCCGTCGTCCGCGCGGGACTTTTCCCGCAGCAGCAAAAATGCCCGATACCGGACGTCGTCCTCTTTTAGGGCGAGCCACGAGACAAGCTGCGCCACTTCCTCCGCATGAAGCGCCGCGGCAAACGCGGGCAGTTCTTCCTGTGGGAGGGCCATCATGGAATCCATCGTGAGCGGCATTGTACACCCCTTCTTTCATTTTCACAATATTCATTGGCTGCGCAGGCATGGTCAGGGTGCTGCCAGCAGTTTTTTCACGGCCTCCTCCTCGGTGGGCACAAAAAAGATATGGCTGCCCCTGTTGCTCTCATACATGAAGTCTTTGAGCGGCTTGCTCCGGTAGCCCGAGAAGTCGCCGATGACGGCGAGCTTCATTCGGTAATTGACGAATTTTTGCAGAATTTCACCGGCAAGGCCGGTGCTCAGCACAAAAAAGTCCTCGGCAATCGCCTCTTTGCGAATGGCGACGCGGTTGCAGTCCATCTCGTACCGCACCGTCGCCATCAGGTCGAGCGCCGAACCGGCGTCGACGATCAGCTTGTCCCGACTGTCGACGACGGCGATGAGCTGCCCTTGCGCTTCCACTTTACGAATGTCCATTTCAGCCCTCACAAAATTGTGTTTGATGTCCCCATATGGTAAATCCGGCGTCAAAGGGCGCCCGTGTCGACAACCTCTCCCTCACTGGTGAGAAAAAGCTGTGCCGGGGGCTCCTGCGAAGAAAATTGCATGGGGGAGAGCTCCGCCGCGTAGCTTCCGGCATTTGTGAGGACAACCGTATCCCCAATCGTCAGCTTTGGCAGCGCAATGTCCTTTGCGACGACGTCTGCCGCCGTGCACAGATTTCCGACAAGAGTGACGGTCTCGGTCTCGGCCTCATCCGTCAGGGCCACGATGCCAAACGCGTTTGACCCGGTGATGAGGGGTTCCGCGGCGGACAGCGGCTTATCGCCCGCGTAGCTTTGGGCAAGCTGCGCCAAAGACGGGCGAATGAAGCCGTTCAAGGTGTTTTTCAAAATCACAAATGTCTTGCCCTGCGAGATTTTTTTGTCGAGCACCTTTGTCGCGTAGACGCCGCACTTCCCGACGACATACCGGCCCGTTTCAATATACACTTCGGTCTGCGGGAGCTGTGACCGGAACCCCTCAATCAGCCGCTCGGTCGCGCCGCCCAGGGCCGCGGTGTCAAGCGCCACATCCTCCGGGGAGTAGGGGATGCCGATTCCCGAGCCCATGTTGAGAAAGGACAGCGGGCGCCCCATCGCTGCCTGGAATTTTTCCGCAAGCTCCAGCAGATAGACATAATATTTTTCAAGGACTGCGGCGCGCAGCTCCTGACTGCGCAAGTGCACATGCAGGCCGACGACCTCGACCTCCGGCATTTTCTTCAGCTCGGGGACGGCGGCAAACAGAAGCTCCTCGTCAACGCCGAATTTTGACGCGGCGCCTGCGCCGCCGAAAAACGAGAAGTTCGGGTTGACCCGAATTCCGATTTTCGCCGTCACCGCCCGCTCCCGGGCGACCTGCCGAATGAGTTCGATTTCTCCGAAGCTGTCTGCGATAAGGGTCGCCTTGTCAATTGTGTCCGCAATGTCCTTTTTTGTCTTGCCCGGGGCCGAGAACTGAATCCGGTCCTTTGAAACGCCGTTTTGCAGGCCGAGCCTGACTTCGGCGGCGCTTGCGGCGTCCACACCAAAGTCCTGAGACAACACGCATTTGACGACGGCGGGGTTCGAATTTGTCTTAATCGAGTAGAGGAAATGAATCCCCTTGAAGTCCCGCTTCAGGCGCCCGGCGTATTCGATGATTGTGTTCTCGTCGTAGAGATAAAAGCTGTCGCGTGTCTTTGCCGCGTTTAAAACGACTTCCCTGTTGAACATGGCGCATTCCTTTCAACGATACAATTTTTTGGGATGAGCGGAATAAGTCAACATTTTTTTGTAAAGGCGAGTGCCGGTACACCCGCGTGAAATGAAGCAGAACACTTCCGACAAGATGGGAAGCGGACGCGCTTCTTTTCGGACAATGAAACCGACGGCCTCTGCGCCGAGCGGCAAAACGATACAGTTCGGAATGACCCACTCGGGCTCAAACGTAAACCACACCATTTTGCTTATGTCAAAACTGCTGTAAATGCGCCTGAGAATGACCGTATTTCACCTTTCACATCCGCTGCAAAACGAATTGATATTGATGATTTTAGTTTATCCGGAAAGGTGAGGAGAAAACAGCATTTGGCGAAAAACTCCACCACTCCGCCGTCACGGCACCTGAATGATGCCCACCGCGGCGAGATAGCCCAAAATGCTCATCAATAAAATGAGCGCGACGAGGATGGCAAAGACAACGTTCCAGCGCTTTTTGGGATTTTTGTACCACTCACAGAGGCCAAACGAGAACAGAAAGCTGAAAATAAACGTCTCGGGCAGCCCGATCAGGGTTTCGAACAGGGTTGTCTTTGTATAGATGAGCCCTTCAAACGAACCGGGCGCAGGCGCCTGCGGGACGAAAATCGAAAAACCGGCGATGAGCAGGAACAGGGTCCGCCATCCCTTTTTCCTGTCGAGAATGAGGCTCCTCAGCGGATAGAGCAGGGTGGCGGTAAAAAACGCGTTGACGGCCTGAAGGGCGGGCGCCAGGGCAATGAGGGGGGAGTCCAGCGGCCGCATAATTGCCGCGAAGGTGTCGTGTTCCCACAAATCAAAATAGGTGTAGTACGTCTGTGCGGTGATTCCGGCGATGAAATACGCCACGATGTACATGGCAATGACCCGAAAGCAGAATGTCGGGAATGAAATTTCTTCCTCGCGTGACAGAGTTGGCTCAGCGTAAACTTGCTGCCTGTTCGCCCGGTTGCTCATGGCAATCACCCGCTCCTTATCCCTATAAATTTTCAGTCAGACCTTTTTTGGCCTGAATATCGGCAAGCCCACGGAAAACCCCGACATGGCGTCACGCCCCCGCAAACCTCTTTAATATGCGGCACACCGCGAGCGCAAGCCAAAGCTGCGTATTTGCCTTATCTCTCCCGGCAGTAATTTTAAAGTCCCAAAGCCCTGACGGCTGCTGTGTCTCAACAAACCAGTTTATAGCTTTTTCAATTTGCGGCTCACCTGCCGAAAAACGCAGCAGCGACAAAGTGTCCAAAGCGGATATCAAATCGGTATAGCAAAACGGGAACACAAATTGGAGCCAGTACTTGCTCGCCCCTCTGTCGGCATACCGGTCATTTTTGAACAGGCTGCCGACAAGCATTTGCCCGGCATGTTTTGCCTCCGGGGCATTTTGATACTGCGGGTGGGCCGCGAAGGCCCGCAGGACAACCCCCGTCACCATGTGCGAGAACGGCTTGGCGTCATCCGGCCCAATGGTCACCGGATGCGAATAGGTGACATCGACCGGGTAGCCCTGCGTGCGAAACGTCAGCGCCCAACCGCCGTCCCGCTGGCGACTTAAAAGAAGCCACTCAAAGGCGCGTATTATTCGCGGGTCATCGGCATATCCCGCCTTCACGAGCAGTTCGGAGATGGCGGCGGTGTAGTTTGGCGTGTACTGTTTGTCATATATGCCGCGAAAATCCCCCTCATCCGTCTGAACCGAGAAAAAGTATTCGGCAGCTTTTTGGATGGCGGGATGCGCTTTGTCAAATCCGTACTTTTCAATCAACACGCCGGAGTTTTTGAAGGTTTGATACTGCGCGTAATTTTCCCCGGCTGCGTTGCCGGGCGGGCTCGGGTATTTCCATGAGCCGTCCGGCAGCTGCTTTTTTATGAGGCTTAGCGCCTCTTTCTCCTGCCATAAATCCCGCGCTTGCAGATTTTGGCCTGTCAAGTCACGGCAGGCAAACAGCGCAACGGCTTTATTGCCGCTTTCAATCAAAGGAGACAGCGCGTCAAAACGCAGACGGCCCTCCCAGCGCTCTTTTTCACGAATGCCCATCGCAATTCCCCCATGACATCGGGATTTTCTTTTACTCGAGATTTTTCAGAATCTCACGGTAGCGCATGGTCGCAAGCTCGCTCGGCTCGCCCTGTCTGCAAAAGGTCAGACCTGCGAGCTTTTTGTTTGTTCGCAGGGGCACGACCTGCTCGTCCACGGTTTTTGATTCAAGCGTTTTCAGCGCATCCAAAAACCGCGGGTCTTTTTTTGCCCGCTCGTAAAAGGACAGCACATACACGTAAATAAAGAGATTGTAATTGCCAAAGGGATATTCGACCTGCATGAACAGCGTGCCGATTCCGTAGTGGCACGGCCCGAGCGGCAAGCGAGTCGTCCAATGCTGGAGCAGGAAGTCCACTGCACGGTCAAGCGCCGGCTCCTTGTTCAGATAGTCGGAAAAGCGAAA
Organism: Candidatus Acidiferrum sp.; assembly: GCA_035560415.1. GTDB lineage: Bacteria > Bacillota > Clostridia > Oscillospirales > Feifaniaceae > DATMXT01. Next base: position 22,185 of record DATMZG010000002.1, read on the forward strand.
GGCGTTCAGTGCGACGAGTGTGGGGAAGGGGTTTGAATACTCGGTCTCCGGGCCTCGCCCGTAGCTGAATTTATTGCAGCGCCAGCCGCCGTCGGCATATTGAGTCTCCAAAAGATGCCGGAAGGTCTTTTGAAGTCTCGCGTCGGAGGCATATCCCATCTGGCAAAGGGCGCTTGCGGCGTGCGCGGTTTGGCACGGATAAATACTGCCCGTGGGGTACACTTTGAAGCGCCCGTCTTCCTGCCATGTGCTGAAAATCAGCTGGGCGGTCTCTTTAAGGGGGGAATCTCCCGCATCCATTCCGAGTTCCAGCAAAAGAAGCGCGCTTCCGACAGCCGAGAAGGGCGAGCCCTTCAAAATCCGCCTGTCCGGCGTCGTCCAAAGTTCGCCCCCCAGCTCATGTATATGCGACAAGATCGCCTCAACATCCGACAGGTACTTTTTTTCAACCGCCATTCCGGGCACCTCCGCTTTGTGGATATATCCATTTTACCGCTTTTGTGAGGCGCAGTAAACATTTTCCTTTTTGTTGTACACAAGGGCCTCCAGCCATGAGCGTAAATGTTCTTGACCGATACGGCTCCTGCTGTCCGGCCGTTTGGCAAGCGTATGACCTCAGTTGCCCACATATGACCCATCTGCCGAAAATCACTATTGACAGCTCAGAACGAATCAGGTAATATATTTATAGACCGACTGTCAGTCTATATAAGGAAGTGTACAAATGCGCATCATAAAAGAGCCTGAAATCCGAAAGAACGAAATTCTGGACGTTGCCGAACAGCTTTTTGAAACAAAGGGCTTCGATGGAACCAGCACAAACGATATTCTTGAAAAAGCCGGAATTGCCAGAGGAACGCTGTACTATCACTTCAAATCCAAAGAGGATATCATGGACGCGCTGATTGAACGTATCAAAACCCGTATTGTCAGCGCGGCAACGCAGGTGGCTTCCGATAAGGATATGCCGGTGTTTGAGCGTTTGCTTCGCGCAGTCTGGGCTTTGAATGTGAGCGGGCAAAACAATATCGTCATTGAACATATCCACAAGCCGCAAAACGCGTTGATGCACCAAAAAATCAGGAAATTTATTTTGAATGAAATCCCCCCCATATTGACCGGCATCATCAAAGACGGCATTGGACAGGGGATTTTCAACACGCCCTATCCGTATGAGAGTATGGAGATGGCGATGTGCTATATCAACGACGTCATTGACGGCGACCTTGTGGAATTATCCGAGGAGGAGAGAGGTGCGCGGGTCACGGCGTTCGCTTTTAACGTTGAGCGGTTGTTCGGCATGGAGCCAGACAGCTTCACAGACGCGATGGGAATGTTCGGAAATGAAGGAGAGGTTGCCGATGACTAAAGCCGGCAAATCATTCAATAAGTTTCTGCTTTTGTGGTCGGGCGAGTTTATTTCCGCAATCGGCAGCGGGCTGACATCATTTGGCTTGGGAATCTATGTGTTCAGGCAGACGGGTCTTGCGTCCGCAACTGCCCTTATAACGCTGCTGGCGTTTACGCCGAATCTGTTTTTGAGTCCGGTTGCGGGCGTATTGGCAGACAGGTACGACCGCCGCCTGCTGATGGTGCTTGGCGACGGCCTTTCGGCAGTGGGACTGCTGTTTATTCTGGCTTGTGTGCTTCGCAAAGAGGCACAGCTCTGGCAGATTTGCCTCGGCGTTACGATAAGCTCAATATTCACCTCGCTGCTGGAACCGTCGTACAAGGCCACCATTACCGATTTGCTCACAAAAGAACAATTTACGAAGGCAAGCGGTTTGGTGCAGGTGGCGGGCTCGGCTAAATATTTGATTTCACCGGTTATTGCGGGCTTTTTGCTCACCGTTGCGGACATTGAGCTGTTGCTCATCATTGATATCTGCACAATAATCGTAACGATTGCGTCCACGCTCGCGGTGCGCAAGGGGCTTGCTTCAACAGAGCGGGAAGGCCAAAACGCTTTTTGGGACGAGTTCAAAAGCGGATGGTTTGCCCTGCGGCAAAACAAAGGCGTCTTTGTTCTCACCGTGATGGGGACGGTTCTGACGCTTTGCCTTGGATTTATACAAACGCTCTCCACCCCCATGATTTTGGGATTTGCGGACAGCGCCGCGCTCGGCGTCTGCATGACCGTATCCGCTGCGGGAATGCTTGTAACCGGCATATTGCTCGGATTTGTGCCCATTAAAAAGAGTTTTGTAAAAATCCTCTCGTCGGCCCTGTTTTGCGCCGGAATATTTATGGCCGGTTTCGGTATGCGTGAGAATTTGACCCTGGTATGCATCTTTGGTTTCCTCTTCTTTTCCATGCTTCCGTTTGCGAACACAAGCATCGACTATCTTATCCGCACCAATATAGACAATGCCGTGCAAGGCCGTGTATGGGGGCTGATCGGCATCATATCCCAGTTCGGATATGTAATCGCATACGCTGTTTCGGGACTCCTTGCCGACTGTATTTTCACGCCGTTTTTGCTGGAGGGAGGGGTGCTTGCCGGCAGCGTGGGGTCAATCATCGGCACGGGTATGGGGCGCGGAACCGGCTTTCTTATCATCGTTGCCGGACTGCTGCTTTGCCTGACGGCAATTGCGCTGCGCAATATAAAGCCGGTTCAAAAACTGGAGAACAGAGGGGACATATGTACGCAAGAATAATCCGCAGCGATATAAAAAGAAGCAAGGGCATAACGCTTACAATCACAGCCTTTATACTTGCGGCCGCTATGCTGATATCACTCGCGCTGTCGCTTGCCGTCAGCCTTCTCGGCGCGATTGACAATATGATGCTGCGGGCAAAAACGCCCCATTTTCTGCAAATGCACTCCGGCGAAATAGATGCCGGGAGGCTTCAAAACTTTGCGCAAAAAAGCGGCGATGTGGAGGCGTCTCAGGTTTTGGAGTTTTTAAATGTGGACGGCTCACAGATTGTTATCGGCGGCAATTCCCTGTCCGGCAGCGTTCAGGATAACGGTTTCTCTACGCAGAGCAAAGAATTTGACTATCTGATGGGTTTAGACGGAAATATGATACAGGCAAAGGGTGGAGAGCTTTACGTGCCCATCGCCTACATGAAAGACAAAACGGCGAAAATCGGCGATACGGCCGTTATTTGCGGAATTGAATTGACTGTTGCTGGGTTTTTACGGGATGCGCAGATGAACTCTGCGCTCTCTTCCTCTAAACGCTTTTTGCTCAGTGAAAAGGACTACGCGAGAATAAGAGATATGGGAGACGTAGAATACCTGATTGAGTTCCGGCTGAAGGACATATCGCAGCTTGGCGCATTTGAGGCGGCGTATATCTCAAGTGATTTGCCTGCCAACGGGCCGACCGTGACCTATCCGCTTTTCAGAATGATGAACGCCGTATCGGACGGCCTGATGATTGCCATCCTGCTGCTTGTCAGCATACTTGTGGTGGCCGTGGCGTTTCTTTGCATCCGCTTTACCCTGCTTGCAAAAATTGAAGAAGAGACCCGTGAAATCGGCGTGATGAAAGCGATCGGGCTGCGCGTATCGGATATAAGGCGGATATACCTTGCCAAATACGCTTTTCTTGCGCTGCTCGGCTGCCTTTTAGGGTTCATACTGTCGCTTTTCTTCAAAGACATGCTGCTCGAAAATATCCGGCTGTATATGGGCGAAAGCGAAAACACGTCGCTGGCCCCCGCTTTTGGGATTGCGGGGGTATTGGCGGTTTTTCTCTTCACCGTCGCGTTTGTCAGTCTGGTGTTAAGGCGTTTTCGCAGGATAACTCCGGCCGAGGCGGTGCGTTACAGCGCCGTGCAGGAAAAGACGGCGGACGCAAGGCGATTTATGCTTGTGAACAGCCGAGTTCCCAGCGTCAACGCTTTTCTCGGCATGAAGGATGTTCTGACGCGGAAAAAACTTTACGCCACGATGGCGGCGGTACTGGTCATTGCGGTTTTCATCATGATTGTGCCGCAGAACATATACAGCACGATTTCATCTAAGGACTTTATCACCTATATGGGCATAGGCCGCTGCGATATGCTGGTCAGCGTCCAGCAGACAGACCGTATCACACAAAAGGCCGCAGAAATTGATAAAGCGATGCAGCGCGACAAATTCATTGATAAGCATGCGGTATTCGTAAGCAAAATGTTTGAAGTGAAGACTGAAAACGGCGCCGCCGAACGCATTAAAATCGAGCTTGGGGACCATTCGGTCTTCCCGATACAATACGCGAAAGGCAGAATGCCGCAAGCGGAAAACGAGATCGCGCTGTCGGTTATGAGTGCCGGCGAGTTGGGCAAGACGATTGGAGACAGGATGGTCGTGCTGGTTGGCGCAACGGCGAAAAGCCTTGTAGTGTGCGGAATCTATTCGGACATTACCAATGGCGGAAAAACGGCAAAAGCGGTATTTCCCGACAATTCCGCGCAAGTTTTATGGTATACCGTCTGCGCAGACATCAAGCACGGCGCGTTGCCGGATGCAGTTGTCGGCGAATATGAACAGAGTTTCCCTTATGCAAAGGTCGCCGGTATTGAAGCGTATTTTTCGCAGGTCTACGGCCCGACGGTCGATGCTGTCAGAAAGGCGTCCTATGCGGCAATCGCCGCCGCGCTTGCGATAAGCGTACTGGTCATTTTGCTGTTCATGAAAATGCTGGTTGTAAAGGACAGATACGCTATTGCGGTATTGAAATCGCTCGGCTTCACAAATGCCGATATCCAAAGGCAATATCTGTTTCGCGCGGGGTTTGTGTTGGCGACAAGCATTTTTATCGGCACAATTTTGGCAAACACGGCGGGAGAGTTTTTCGGAAGTGCGCTTATCTCAATGTTCGGAGCCTCGTCCTTCAAGTTTGCAATCAACCCATGGATCGCCTATCTGCTTTTCCCGCTGCTCGTCGCAGCCACAGTGATTGTCGCCGCTATGGCAGGGGTCTCCGGGGCCGCATCCGTCCAAGTATCTGAAAATATAAAGGAGTAGCCCATGAAAAGCATTGTCGTATGTGAAAATGTCGTAAAAACCTTTGGCGAGGGAAAAGAGCAGTTCCGCGCCCTGAACGGCGTAAGCATCGAGATCGGACAGGGCGAGTTTATCGCGGTGATGGGGCCGTCCGGCTCGGGCAAATCCACGCTGATGTACGCTTTAAGCGGAATGGATAGGCCAAACAGCGGCCTCGTGTATTTTTCCGGCAAGAACTTATCACAGCTGAAAGATGACGAGCTGGCCGATATCCGAAGAACAAAAATGGGCTTTGTTTTTCAGCAGCCGACTATGCTCAGAAACCTCAGCATTTTGGATAATATTGTTCTTCCCTCTTTGCGCGAAAACCGCAGGAATAAAACTGCCATCAGCCAAAAAGCGCGCGACCTGATGAAAAAAACAGGCATTTCGGGTCTGGAAAGTCGGGACGTCACCCAGGTATCGGGCGGGCAGCTCCAACGGGCCGGAATCTGCCGGGCGCTGATGAATCGCCCCGATATCATCTTTGGCGACGAGCCGACAGGCGCGCTGAACTCAAAAGCGGCCGACGACATCATGGAGCTCATGGCCGATATCAACGCGGACGGTACGGCAATCATGCTGGTGACGCATGACGCAAGGGTTGCCGCAAGAGCCCAGAGGGTACTGTTTATGCGGGACGGAGAAATCGCAAGTGAACTGCGCTTTGCAAAGTACGAAGGACGGGACATGGAAAACAGACTAAAAAGCATCACTGGGCGAATGGGGGAATTGTCAGGGCGCTAAACAGTAGCTCCGTTCGCTTCTTTCAGGTTTTATCCCTGCGCCTCTTTTGCGCGTTTGGAAAACCGCATTGCATACCAAATCGCGATTGCCGCAAACAGCAGCGTTTGCGCGATCGCGATTCTCATGGTCTGCAGCCCGTCTGTGCCGGACGACGACACCACATGGAGCAGGTTGGCCCCGGCATTGTTCATAAAATGCAGGACCATACCCGCCCACAGAGAGCCTGTAACCCGAAACAGCAGGCACAGCGCAATCCCGAAAACCGTACTCGCGGCAAAGAGCATCAGCGCCATCATCGAGGCGCCCGCGGGGGATTGTTCGCCGTCGATGAAATTCCTGAAGGGCTCCACGATGTGCCACAGCCCGAACAGCACCGAGGACAGGAGAATGGCGCCGGCGGCGGGAAGACGCTTATTCAGCGCGGTCATGAACAGCCCGCGAAATACGCCCTCCTCCATGATGACGTTGACGATGTTCCCGGCGATGCAAATGAGGATAAACAGAAATCCGCTTTGCATTTCGGTATTCCCCGTCACCCCGTAGCTGGTTGCGAAAAAGGAAAGCGCCGGGTTTTCGCCCGCCCTCGCCTGAATTGCGAATTCTGCGAGATAGGCAACCGCATACGCGGGCAGGCCGAGAGACACGCCGGTCAAGATGCCGCGGGCAAACCCTGCCCGGTCAAAACCGATGTCTGCCCACTTCATCCGCAAAAAGCCGATTGCCGCCCCTAAAAGCGCAATTCCGATCAGTTTATGGATGAAGAGTTCGCCGAACACGCTGCGGTCGGTCCGGATAAACAGACTTTCCGCTGTTCGGATTGCGAAGCAGAGTATGTAAAAGAGCAGGACATTTCTGATTTCGCGCCCGGTGTTTTGCTTTGTATTCATGGAAACTCCCCTTAACCCCTCCGGCGCCCTTTGGCGCAGGGGTTTTTAAAAAACTGTATTTTCTTGATTTAAGTCAATGAAATGCCGCGCCCGCGATGGTAATATCACCTTGACAAAGGAGGTATGACCATGACGACATTCGAAACGGAAGAACTCTCTCAGCGCCGGGCGGCCGTGATTGCCGGACTCGCAACGCTTGCCATGGCGGGATGCGCTGCCTTTGCCGTCGGTTTTGTCAACGGCGCCCTGCTCGTCAAAGGCGACGCCGATGCCACGGCGGGCAATATTACTCGCTCTTTAGCGCTTTTTCGCAGCGGAATTTTCGCCTGGCTCGTCATTTTGGTCTGCGATATTCTGGTGTCTTTTGCGCTGTACAGCTTTTTGAAACAGGCGGACAGCAGTCTGGCGCTGCTCGGCGCGTGGTTTCGCTTAATTTACTGCGCTATTCTCGGCGTTGCGCTCCTGAATTTGGTTTATGTACTTCTCATCGCAGGCGGGGACGGGGCTTTGGCGGCGGCCGGGGTCAATGCGCAGGTGATGCTGTATGTCGAGGCATTCGACAAAATGTGGTCGTTTGGCCTGATCGTGTTTGGACTTCACCTGCTGGTGATTGGCAAGCTGGTATTGAAGTCGGGGTTTATCCCGGGAATTCTTGGGCTCCTCTTGCTGGTCGCCGCAGCGGGCTATATCATCGTCCACTCACTTGATATGTTCTTCCCGCAAGCGCAGGCGGTGACGGCAATTCTTGAGAATATTCTCAGCCTGCCCATGGCGCTCGGAGAGCTTGCTTTCGGCGTATGGCTATTGCTCAAAGGCGGCAAAGTGCCAAAGGCAGCGGCATAACGACAAAGAGTCGCCCCGTCAGCGCGGGGTGACTCTTTTTTTGATTCGAGAGAGTGTTTCCGGAGTCATTCCGAGATAGCTTGCCAGTTGGTGCTGCGGGACGCGTTTAATGAGCCCGGGTCTTTTTTCCAGAAGTCTCAAGTAGCGCTCTTCCGGCGGGGCGCCCATCAGGATGGCGGAGTCATCCTGGGTCTGACCGAAGTTTTGCTCCATGATGTCCCGCGTAATATTTATCAGTTCGGGGAACTGACCGTACATCTTCTCCTCGGAATCAAGGCTTCCGACAATCAGCGTTGAATCTTCCACACAGGACAGACAAAAGTCCGAAGGAACTCTTTGCTTATAGCTTTTAAACAGGACAACCGCCTGCTCCTCGGCAAAAAAATTATACGTAGTCTCTTTGCCGTCATCATCTAAGGCGTATTGCCTGATGCAGCCGGCCAGCACAAAATAACATTTGTCTGATACCTCCCCCTGCCTGAGAAGCACCGTCCCTTTTTTGTGGGTTTCGACAAGCAGGCCCTTTGCGATTTCCGGGATCTCCTCTTTATTCAGAGCCGGATTGTTCTCCAGAAATTGCAGTAAACGCTGATTCATTGCCTCACCTTCTCATTTGCCTCTTTTTAAAGCGGCGGCGTTCTCAACACCTTCTCCATCGGCTTGCCCTTTGCCAGCTCGTCCACGAGCTTGTCGAGCCGGCGTATTTTCTGCATAAGCGGGTCTTCAATTTCCTCAACGCGAACTGAGCAGATGACGCCGGTGATTTTGGAGGCCTTCGGATTGATTTCGGGAGCCTTTGCAAAGAAGGTCTCAAAGTTCGCCTCACTGTCAATTTGAGACTGCAATCCTTGTTCGTCGTAGCCTGTCAGCCACATGATGACGGCGTCGACTTCCGCTTTCGTGCGCCCTTTTCGCAGGACTTTTTGAACATACATGGGGTAGACGTCGGAGAATTTCATTTTGTATACACGTTCGTTACTCAAACTTATCCCTCCGCTTGCACCGGCGCTTCCGCAGCGACGACATTCCAGTTCACGCCGAACTTGTCCGTCACAGCTGCATGGAACACGCTGTAGAAGGTCTCGGTGGGCGGCAGCGTCACCTCGCCGCCCGCGCACAGCGCGTCAAAAATCGCCGCGGCCTCCTTGCCCGCAGGCACCGTGGCAGTCAGTTTGATGTTGTCGCCGAGCTTGGGCGGCGCAGCCTCATCGGCAAACCAGACGTTGGTGCCGCAGATGACCATCTCGGCGTGCATGACCCAGGTGCGCATCAGCTCAGGCGGCGTTTTTGACCCCTCCGGCATATAGTCGCCGTAGGGCAGGACTTTCGGCTCGTCGCAGTGGAAGGCTGCGCGGTAGAAGTTCAGCGCGTCTTGGCAGTTCCCGTTGAATGTGAGGTATGGCGTAACCATTGTTTTCTCTCCTTTTTTCTCCAATAAGCAGCAGCACGCCACATTCGCGGTGCGCAAAAAAACCGTACTCCTTTGCGATCCCCTCGGCGGGAGCTCCCGTTTACAAAATCACGCACCCTTTTTTAGCACAACCTAAAGGATATTTCGCCACCGCGAGACAATTTTCAAATACCTGCGGATGGATTCTTCTGCGTATGTTTTTGCGCCCGTTTCAGATAAACCATATCGACAAGCTGCTTTCCGTCTTCAAAAATTGGGTGGTCGTAGTTGTCCGTGAAAAAATTTTTTATCCGATGCGATTCCGTAAATCCGCATTTCCGATAAAAAGTCAGTGTAGAAGGGCAATCGCCGGTTCCGACAAACATCGTATGACAGTCTGTGTAGTGGGAAAACAGGAATTCTATCAGGCTTTTCCCATAGCCCTTTCGCTGACAGTCGGGCGCAACCGCAATGTTTTTGAGCTCGTAAATGCCGTCTGCCTCTTTAGTCACCACACATTCGGCTTTCACTCCGCCGTCATCCAGCGCAAACATTTCGCCGCGTTCAAGGTATCTGTCTATCATGCGCTGCTGCTCGTCAGCGAGCAGCAGTAAGTCTATGTATTTCTTTTTATCGCCCGTAATTTTTTTGATATTCACAACGTCCCCCGCCCCTTTGTGCCGTTTTATTGCCGATGCCCATGTTCTTGCGCTCCGTATAACCTGTGCAACAGGGTTATGACCTCCACATGCCTTGAGGTGACAAAAAAGATGTTGTACCCCTCCGGTATCCCCTTGGCGGAGGGTTGGATTTCTATAAAGCCCTTATTATGCTACAAAACGCCAGCGTAAGCTGTAAGCCGTCATCCTCCGAAAATGAAATAGGATATGATGAAATCATTGTCACGGATGTCACGGACATGGGTGCATTGTCAACACTTACGGCACAAAAGACGCGGTTACTGGCTCCATTCAAGCGGGAGCAGACATGATTTTAATGCCGCAGGATTTTGAAGAAGCTTATAGCGGCGCACTGAATGCCGATGCCGGCGGAACAGTTTCCGGGAAGCGCATTGATGAATCTTTGGAGCGTATACTGCCGGTAAAATTAAACATGTAGTCATTGTTCAAAGGTCATACTTCAAGAAAATTGCGTGTTCCATCGGGCTATTATAATATCGCTGGGTCTCATAGAAACCCTTACTCTTATATAAATGCAGGGCCGCGTTGAGGAAGGGCATTGTTTCCAGCACAATATACCTGTATCCTATCTCTTTGGCATCCTCAATGAGTTTGTCGAGTATCGCAACAGAAATATGCTGCCCTCGAAATTCTGGCCTTAAAAAGATGCTCTTCAGCTCGCAATGTTCACCATCCAGCAATGCCAAGCCTCCGCATCCTGCTGGCTCACCATCGACAAATATCACATATAGTCTGCCCGACGGCAATCCGCATTTCGCTGCAAGATGCTCTACTTCCTCATCATAATTTTGCAGATTATAA
>DATMZG010000003.1:0-21774 GCA_035560415.1 Candidatus Acidiferrum sp.
GTGCGGGGCCTCTTTTTTATATCACCTTTTGGGGGTTCAGGATGCCGTTGGGGTCGAAGGCCTCCTTGATGCGGGCCATGAGCTCGACGTAGTAGTCCCCGTGCTGTTGCCTGAAGTAGTCTCTCTTGGAGTAGCCGATGCCGTGCTCGCCCGACACCTGTCCGCCAATTTCGGCTGCCTTTTCATACATGCGGTCGAAGGCGGCTTTGAGCCTTTTGTGCCACTCGTGCTCCGAGAGGTCGTCCCGGCAGAGGTTGATATGGATGTTGCCGTCCCCGGCATGGCCAAAGCTCGAGACCCTTATGCCCTCCTCACGCGCCACCTGCTCCGAGAAGTTGATGAAGGCGCCGACCATGCTGCGGGGCACGACGATGTCGGCCTCCTCGAGCTCGGCGGTCGTGCCCTTGATGGCGTTCAGAAAGGCGCTGCGGGCGCTCCAGACCGAGGCGCGGCGCTCCTCGGTGTCGACGATGTAGACGTCGACGGCCCCGTGCCGGAGGCAGAGGTCGGCGACCGTCTTATACTCCCGCTCGACCTGCCCCTCGTCGTAACCGTCAAAGGTCAGGAGCAGGTAGCCGGGGTGCTTGGCGTCCGGGAACTTCTTGCCGAGGTACTCCTCGGCAAAGAGGATGATGCTCTGCGAGATATACTCGATGGCGGTCGGCAGCGCCCGGCCCTTGACGATGTCCGGCACTGTGGCCACCGCCTCGTCGAGGGAGTTGAAGGGTACAAGCAGGCTGACCGTGACGGTGGGCAGCGGCAGGATTTTTAAGGTGGCCTGCGCCACGACGGCCAGCGTCCCCTCCGAGCCGACGACGAGGTCCTTGAGCCCGTAGCCCGAGCTGTTTTTGACCACCTTGCCGCCGAGCTTCAGGGTCTGCCCGTCGGCCGTGACGACGGTGAGCCCCCGCACATAGTCCCGCGTGACGCCGTATTTGACGGCCCGCATGCCGCCGGCGTTGGTGCTGATGTTGCCGCCCAGGGTGGCGGCCTTTTCGCCGGGGTCGGGCGGGTAGAAATAGCCGTTCGCTTCGCAATAGGCCGAGAGCTCCATCAGGAGGACGCCGGGCTCGACCGTGACCGTGAGGTTCTCGGGGTCGAGCTCGAGGATTTTGTTCATCAGGGTGGTCTCGAGCATGATGCCGCCCATGACGGCGACCGAGCCCCCCATGAGGCCGGTTCCGGCGCCCCGCGTGACGACCGGGATGCGCCGGCCGTTGGCGTAGGCCAAAACCGCCGCGATCTCCTCTTTTGTCCTGACCTTGACCAGCACCTCCGGCATTCCGGAGGAGCCGCCCATCTCGTCGTGTCCGTAGTCGGGGCTGATGGCCTCGCCCGCGGCGCAGCGGTCCTCCCCGACAATGCCCGTGAGGGTGCGGATATCCTCCAAAGTCACTTTATTGTAATTCATGCTCTTCCCTCCCCGCAGACGGCGATGAGCCGCGGCACGATCTCGTACAGGTCACCGACGATGCCGTCGTGCGCAATGTCGAAAATCGGGGCGTTTTTGTCGGAGTTGACGGCGATGATGCGGGCCGAGCCCTTCATGCCGGCCGCAAACTGCACCGAGCCCGAAATGCCCAAGGTGATGATGAGCTGCGGCTTGACCGTGCGCCCCGAGAGGCCGATCTGCCGTTTTTGGCCAAACAGCCCCGCCTCGACCATCGGCCTTGTGCAGGCGAGCCGCGCGTCAATGGCGTCGGCCAGCTTTTGCGCAAGCTCTAAGTCGGCGGCGCTTTTGAGGCCGCGGCCGACCGCCACGATGCGCTTGGCCTCAGTGATGTCGCTCTCGGGCGGTGTGACGGTCATGGAGAGCAGCTCCACGCGGCTGCCGAGCTCACCGGGGGCGAGTGACATCTCTTCAATTTGCCCCGTGGGGTGCGGGACGGGGCTGGCGGGGTCAAAGACTTTATAGCGGACGGTGCAGAGCTGCGGGCGGGAGTTTTCGGTGACGATCTGGGCCATGATGTTGCCGCCGAAGGCCGGTCTTATTTGCACGAGGTCGGTGTTCTCCTTCATCTCGAGCTTTGTGCAGTCGGCCGTGATGCCTGTCTCGAACTTGGCCGCAACTCGCGGAGCAAGGGCGCGGCCGACGCCGGTCGCCCCGACCAGGACGGCAGACGGTTTCTTTTTCTCAATGAAGTCGGCAAAGGCCGCAGTAAACGGGTCGCTGCTGTAAAAGCCGAAGGCCGGATTTTCATAGACGCAGATCCTATCGACCCCAAGCGAGACGAGCTGCCGGGCGGCCTCGGCCGTCTTGTCCCCGACAAGCAGGGCCAAGACCGGCTGTCTCGTCACTGCGGCAAGCTGCCGCGCCTTGCCGACCAGCTCCGGCACGACGCAGTGGAGGGCGTCCCCCACCATTTCGGCAAAGACCGCGACCCCGCGCCAAGCCCCCTTGTCGAGCGTCTTTTTCTCGGCCTCAATCGCCATGATTTCGGGCGCCAGCTTGACGCAGATGCCGCAGAGCCGGCACGCGTCGCTCACTTCGAGGCTGTTGTCCTCATAGGTGATGGCCGAAAAGGGGCAGGCCTTTACAAGCTGCTGCGCGGCCTCCTCAGTGACGGCCTTTTGGTTGACTTTCAGTTTTGACATCCTTCGCGCCCCCCTATATGACCTTGCAGCTGCGCAGGAGGCCCGCCGCGATGCCGGCAAGCTCCTCGGAGCAGCCCTCGTACATCCGGCGCTCCCCCGCGGGCTCGGGCGGGAAAATGCGCTCGACCTTAGTCGGCGAGCCGTCGAGCCCGTAGCGCAGCGGGTCGGTCTCGGGCAGGTCGGCGAGCGTCAGGGTGCGCAGGGCGTCCTCCGGCGTGCGCTGCATGCGCAGGTAGGACGGGAGGCGGGGCGTGTTGATGTCGCCGTCCATACAGAGGAGACAGGGCAGCTGTATGCGAAGGGTGGTGGTGCAGGCGTCGGAGACGGCCGACACCACAAGGCTCCCCGCTTCAATTTCAAGAATTTCCCGCACGCCGCTGACATGCGGAATGCCGAGAAGCTCGGCCAGCTCGGCGCCGACCTGGGCCGTGTCGCCGTCGGTCGTCTGCTTGCCGCAGATGATGACGTCGGGCTGTCCGATGCGCGCCACAGCGCCCGCCAGCGTGCGGGCGGTCGCCAGCACGTCGGCCCCGGCAAACCGCCGGTCGCTGACCAAAACCGCGGCGTCAGCCCCCATCCAGATGGTCTCGAGCAGCGCTTTTTTAGCCTGTCCCGGACCCATTGTCAGGGCCGTCACCTGTCCGCCCGCCCGCTCTTTTAAGCACAATGCCGCCTCGATGGCAAAGAGGTCGTAGGGGTTGAGCTTGGCGGCGGCCCCGTCCCTTTTCAAGGTGCCGGTCACAGGGTCCATCTCGACCGTCGTGCTGCCCGGCACCTGCTTGACGCAAAGAATGATGTTCACGGTGCACCTCGCATAATCAATATGCCTCAGTATAGCACATGTCAAAACAAAAGGGAATATTTCATCGTTATTGCACAAAACCTGCGCGGTCGCTGTCATATCGCCTTTTTCGGCGGGCGATATTCAACCACAAGTTCAATGACAGCTGCCGAGTTTTGAATTAAGATGTGGGCAGAAGAAAGAGAGGAGGCCGCAAAATGAATTTGAAAGAGGCCTTTCGTTTCCAAAACAAGCTTCAGGCCCTGATGGAGGAGGCACAGGCCATCTTGAGCCGGGACCAGAACGTGACCCGCGTGCAAAATACCTATCTGCGCAAAAAAGTCATGGCCGAGGCCGAGGATGAGACCACCGTCGAGGTGCCCGCCACTGAATACGCCGACCGGATCACCGACGTCGCATACTTTTTGCTGAGCCTGTTCACTGAGCGTGAGCTTCTGGCCAAGGCCATCCGCGCCGCAAAGGACGCGCTGCCGATTGACATGGACGGCGAAATCTCCCTCAACGGCAAGCGTCGGGAGATTGTGCGCCTCTTCAGGCACATGGCCGACCTGCGCAGCTCCGAGGTCGTAATCCCGGGCGGCGGCACCGGCTACCGCTTCAACGCCGAGGGCAATCAGGTGCCCTACCGCTGCGATGTGCGGCGGGTCATCACCATCAACTTTGACCGCAACAAAATCCGCAAATCAGCCCTCGACATGGACCGGAAGTCGGACCTCGTCTCGGCCGAGCTTGACAGTTGCCTCATCAACTCCCATGTCGACTACAATGCCTCCTTCAACGTCAACAGCAGCTTTTCGGAGGTCTTTGAGGCATATGCCGAAGGGAGGGCGGGAATCTGACCCCGCCTCCGGCCGGCTGTTTTGGATGCGGCAGGGCAAAGGCGCGCAAAGGCCGGTTCAGGTGCAGATGAACTGTAACGCTGCATTTTAAATAATATTGACGAGAATGCAAGTCTGTTCACAGACTGTTCCGACAGTCGACCGTCGCCTCACGCACCGGCCAGCGCCCTCTCGCATGCCCGCACACCCCCGATTTGCCCCTCCGCCTTTATCAAACTCACATCTCCATCCTTCGCTTTGAGCGCCCTTTTTTGGGAAGAGTCCAAACACCCGTTTGGCAAGCGCCCGGGCAGATGCAGCCTGCCGCCCCATTTGGGGCGGTGGCGCAAAAGTCCGGCGAAATTGGCTCTTGCGCCGCCCAAGCCGTGCCGCATCCAAAACAACCGGCCCAAATAAAGTGCCGAGCAGCGGGCTGCGGCCTGCTGCTC
Organism: Candidatus Acidiferrum sp.; assembly: GCA_035560415.1. Classification (GTDB taxonomy): domain Bacteria; phylum Bacillota; class Clostridia; order Oscillospirales; family Feifaniaceae; genus DATMXT01. Next base: position 4,665 of record DATMZG010000003.1, read on the forward strand.
GGCATATGTTGAGCTTTGCATCTGTGTGATCGAAACTAAAATTTCATCCATCGGCACATCCAGCAGCCGGCCGAGTGCGTACAAATTGTCGACTGACGGCAGGCTCTTGCCGCGTTGCCACTTGTATATGGCCTGAGGCTCCTCAAATCCGAAGTAGGCTTGCAGGTCGCGAACCGACAGGCCGCGCTCCCGCCGCAGGCGGACGATGTTTTCGCCGGTTGCCACGGGGTCAATGACCGGAAAACGGGTTTGCCACATAGACTCGCCTCCAATTTTCTTTTTCGAAGGAAGTACTTCAATATATCCAAATTGGCAGGAAAAAGCAATATACATACAAAAAATGTCACCAGCCTGTAATATGGAGGGATCGGATGCAAAAGTATATCCTCAAAAATTATTGGACGCTCGTTAAATTTTCTCTGTTTCACCGTCATTACGCCTATATTGATACTGCGGACTATCTGGCGGACGGACTTTTCATCAAGCATAAGGTGCCGGTCAAATTCCTGCAGGCGCTGCAAAGCCCGGATTCGCCCTACTGTGTCATCCTCTGCAAGGTCAGAAAGCGGGACGAGGGCCTCTTTCTTGTGGCACTGGCAGAGCTTCCGAACAAAATGCTGCTGCTCGGATACGCGGATTACGCCGACTTCTGCGGAAAAATCATGCGGGAGACGGGGGCATAAAAAAAGGGGGGCTGCATGCAGTCCCCACCTTTTTATCTGCGCTTATTTCAAACTCGTGAAGTAGTTCTGGCACATGGGGTAGAACATGACCCGCGGGTGTTCCTTGCCCGAGAGCTCGTAGGCGCGCTTTAAAAAGTCCTCGTAGCTGTCGGCGCCGTGGCAGAGCATCTGCTCGAAGACCTTGCGCTCTACGCCGGGCGAGTAGCACAGAAACTTGGCGCCGGTGCGCAGGCTTTTCAAAAAGAGCAGCGTGTCGTCCATCTGGACGTCCCAGTTGTCGAACATCCACTGCTCGGCCTCTTCGACGGTGTGGGCGCTGTGGAAGGGCCGCTGCATGTCCTCGGACTGGACCCCCTCGGGGCAGCCGGCGTAGAAGGCGACAACCGTGTTTTTGTCAATGACGCTGTTGAGATGCCGCATGGGCCGCGAGGCCTGATAGAAGTTCTGGTTGAAGGGGACGCCCGGCGTGATGACGAAGATGTCGGGTTTTTCGTCGAGCTTGACCTCAAGGTATTCGCTGATGTAGTCGATGGAGGCGAGGTGGGAGGCCTTGAGGTCGCCCGCAAAGACGGCGGCGGTCTCGTTTTTGTCGTTGACGACGAAGGTGACGCCGTAGTCCACGCGGTATAGGTCGGCCGCCTCCTGCATCTCAATGGCCATGGGGTTGCCGTCGAGCTTGCCGCGGATGGTCTTGGGGTCCAAAATCATCTGGGCCGTGTGGTTGGCATAGATGGTCTTGTAGGAGCAAATACCGGGCAGCACCGACTTGCGCCCGCCCGACCAGCCAGCCATGGCGTGGAGCTGGGTGCGGCCGACCGCAATGTGCAGGTCGCACTCCAGTGCCTGCCGGTTGACCTCAATGGGGGTGCCGCGGGAGGAGTGGCCGATGCAGACCGACGACGCCTCGTCGTAGGGGGTTGAGCTCATCATTTTCACTTTGCCAAAGTACTTGTCGCTGACTAAAGCCCTATACTCCTCCTCGGTGGCGGGCCGGTGCAGGCCGACGCCGACGATGAAGAGAATGTCCTGCGGGGCGATGCCGGCTGCAACGAGCTCATCGCAAATGTAGTCGCTCGCGAGGTGGGTGGGCACGCCGCGGGTGCTGTCCGACACGATGACGCTGGCCGTTTTGGCGTGGCGCGCCCGGGCGATATCGACGAGCTTTTTGGTCCCCATGGGGGCGTCCATCGCGGCGCGGGTGGCGGCGTAGGGGTCAGGCAGCGAGGCCATGGGTTTGCCGAAAACGAGGCTGGCGAAGTCCTCCTTCGGGATGTCGAAACTGACCTGCTCCACCTCGTCGGTGTAGCGGAGCTTGTCGCCGACCGGCACTGCCGAATAGGTCATGGCAATTTCCTCCTAAAAGCGAATATAGGGGGTGAAGTCGAACGGGACGACGCCGGGGTTTTGGTTTTCGGCCCGCAGCAGCGTGTTGAGGGGCTCGATGCAGTGGCCGTTGCGGGGCGGGCCCTGCTTGACGGCGGCGCTGCCGAAGGCGATGGCCATCTCGATGACCGGGTCGTCGACGACGCCGCCGGCCCGAATCGACGGGATGGACAGGATGCCGTGCTCTTTTGCGTAGGCTTCGGCCTCTAAGGTCTCCGTGACGGTGCCGACCTGGTTGGGCTTTAAAATGTATGCGCCGCAGGCACTATACTTGACGGCGAGCTTCAGCTTTTCAATGTTGGTGACCGTGAGGTCGTCGCCGACCAGAATGGTGCGGTTGAGGACCTTTGCGGCTTTGCTCCAGCCCTCCCAGTCGTTTTCGTCGACGACGTCCTCCATGTAGATGAAGTTGTACTTCTCGGTCAGGCCCCCCAGGAACCCGAGCAGCTCGTCGAGGTCGACCTCTTTGCCGATGAGGTCATAGGTCTTGCGGTCGGCGTTGTAAATTTCACTGAAGGCGCAGTCGGCCGCAAAGGCCACTTTGCCCGTGAGGCCCGCCATCTCGACGGCAAGCGTCACCATCGCAAAGGCGTCGTCGGGCGAGGAGGAGGGGCAGCGGTAAGACGAGTGGGAGCCGGGAATGGCGGGCTGGCCCGAGAACTCCATGATGGCGGCCGGCATTTTTCCGTAGACCTGCGCCAGCGTGTGGACGCACTCCTGCATGGTCTTTGCCTTGTAGGGCACGACCGTGACCTCCTGGAAGGGCATGGAGTTCTTCTGGTAGCTGCCGCCCGAAAAGCAGTTGGAGGTGGGCAGCGGCAGGGTTTTAATGGGGCCCTTGGCCAGATACTTGTAGAGCGGCAGGCCCTTGATGGCGGCGGCCGCCCGCAGCACGGCAAGGGAGACGCTGTAGGTGCAGTTGCCGCCGAGCTTGCTCTTGTTTGGCGTGCCGTCGAGCTCGATGAGCTTTCGGTCGAGTGCCGTCTGCTCCGTCACATCCATGCCGATGACGGCGGGGCCGATGACCTTCTCGACCATCTCGACGGCCTTGAAGACGCCGGCGCCGTTATACCAGTTTGGGTCGCCGTCGCGCAGCACGAAGGCCTCGTGCATGCCGGCTGAAATGCCGGACGGGGAGGAGGCGCGCCCTAAGACGCCGTCCTCGGTGATGACGTCGACCTCAAGCACCGGCTTGCCCTTGCAATCGATGTTGGCGCGCCCGTACACGGATTTGATTTTGGTGTTCAATTTTGTTACCCTCTTTCTCAAAATTCAAAAAGTCAGCCCTTTTCGGGCACATAGAGCACGTTGAAATCGCATAAATTGGTTCCGGTGTTGCCGGTGAAGACGCAGTCGTGCAGCGGCGCCAAGGCCTCGTAGGCGGCGTGCAGGCGCAGCGCCTCCTTGAGGTTGATGCCGGCGGCAAGGGCGCGCCCCCATGTGGTCGAGTCGGTCAGGCCGCCTGCCATAACAGTCGTGCCGTCCGAGCCCTCGCTGTCAATTGAGAGCATGCAGGCCCCCGGCACGTCGCGGGCGACGACCGCAAAGCCCGCCGTCAGCTCCTGTGAGGGGCCGCCGTGACCCGTGGCCACAAAGCCGTCGGGAATCGCGGTCGTGGTCTCGCCGGCCGAGAAAATGAGCATGGGCGGCTTAAATGGGCGGCCGGTCTTTTGCATCTCGTGGGCAATTGTGGCCAGCAGCATGCCGGCGTCCTTGCTCTCGCCCTCAATGCTGGTCGTCAGCGTCACGCAGGGGACACCAAGCTCCCCTGCGGCCTCCTCGGCGCACCGGCAGGAGTCCTGCAGGACGTTTAGCATGAAGTAAGTGGCGTTTTGAATGGATTTCGGGGTCTCCTGCTCAGGCGTGCCGTTTATTAAATAGTGGTATATGTTTTCGGGCAGCCGGCCGGCCAGCCCGTTTTCTTCAATGATTTGGCGGATGTCGGCGAAAGTCGACTTGTCGGGGCCGACCGGCGTGCCCCGCATTTCGACGGGCTCATTGTAGTCGTCGATGTCGGGCCAGCCGACGGCATCCCAGATGTTGAGGCTGATGATCTCGCCGCCGCGGGACTCAATGCGCTGCCCCAGCCGCCCGCGGTTGACCCTTGCGCAGTGGCCGGCCACCGTGTTGATGTCCATGACCCGCATGCCGCTTTTGAGCATGACGTCGCGGGCGGCCTGCTCGTCCTCGAGCGTGACCCCTTCGACCGGGCAGCCCATCAAAGCCGTGCTGCCGCCCGAAATTAGAACGAGAAACAGGTCGTCCGGCCCTGAGGCGTCTGCGAGCTCCAGCATGCGCAGGCAGCCTCTCATGCCCTCGGCATTTGGCAGCGGGTGGCCGCCGACAAAGACCTCGGTGTTGACGTAGCGGTCCTCACTCTCCGGGATTTTGACGATGATGACGCCCTTGGTCAGCCGCTCTCCCAAAATTTCGCTCACGGCCCTTGCCATGTGGTTGCAGGCCTTTCCGGCCCCGAACATGTAGATGTTTTTCTTCTTCGAGAGGTCCCAGCTGCGGGCGCCGACCTGCAAAATGTCGCCCTCCAGCCGCATGAAGGCGCGGATGCGCTCACAGCTGTCGAGCTTTTGCAGCACCCGCTCGGTGACTTCCAGCACAATGCGCCGCGATTCAACATTGCCGACCGACAGCAGCTCTTCCCTGTTTCGAATTTTCCCTGTCATTGCCCGTCTCCTTTGTCATATTCCACGCCGGCCGCCGTCAAGCCCCGCGGGCGGCGGGGTGCGCAGCGGCAGCGACAGTTTCAGGGTGTCGTAAGTGTTGTAGAGGTGCCCAAGCATGGCCTCCATGGCCCCCGTCTCGTCGCGGGCGCGCAGCGCCTCGACAATGCGGCGGTGTTCCCTGAAGGATTCCATCTCCTCAAACGGCACGTCCCTGAAGTCGTCGTAGACGAGGAGGTGCACGTTGGAGAGCGCCATGAGCTCCTTTGTGTACTTCTCGAGCATCCGGTTGCGGGCGGCCTTTGCGATGACCATGTGGAAGTCGAAGTTCAAATCCACAAACTCGTCGTAGTCGCCCTTTTTGTGCAGCTCCATGGCCCGCGCCAAAATGCGCTCCATTTCGGCGAGCTCCTCTTCAGTGATTTGAGAGGCGGCGAGGCGCACGGTCTCAAGGTCGATGAGCAGCTTGGCCTCAAAGGTGTCCCGCACCTCGGCGTGGGACGGGTTGACCACAAAGGCCCCCCGGTTGCGGCGAAGCTCGACCATGCCCTCATAGCTCAGCCGTTTGAGTGCGTTGCGAATGGGCGTCCGGGAAAGTCCGGTGCTGTCCGCCACCTGCTGTTCAACGATCTGCTCGTTTGGCAGCAGCACCCGCTCAATGATGGCTTTGCGGATATGGTCGTAGGCCGCGGCGTCGGCGCTCTCCCGCACAAGTGTCTCCCCCTTTTTTGTGATTGCATCCAATATTGCATCCAATCTTATAAGCGCAGTATATCACACGGGCAAACACAATGCATCTGGATTTGTTGCACAAATAATTAATATTTCCATAGGCGAAGCTGCACAAAAAATCGGCTAAACAGGGCTATTTTAAATAGATTTAACCTATATATGCTATTGAACTTTTCTTTTGGCCGGTATACTTGAATTCATCCAGGAGACCGGGCGAAAATCATTCGGGGGGGCTTAAACTGTTGCAAAGACGCCGTAAGCTTCTTTTGAGATATTTATTCCCGTTCCCGGCTTTTCCCGCGGCAGCCAAAGCACAGCTGGGCCGTCCCGTTTCAAAAATCAGGACCGCCCTTCCCCGGCCCGGAAAGCCCGAGCCGGCAACCTTTGGCGCAAACGCGCCTGCCGGACAACTTCAGCGGTCCGGCCTTGAGTTTTGTCCCCCTTTCCTCCTGCCTTGGGAAACTGAGGCGTGGAGGTTTTTTTATCACTAAACGATAGGAGCGTGCAAAATTTGAAAAAAAACTACGTCCTCGACACGAACGTCCTGCTCCAGTCCCCGAACGCGATTTTTTCATTCGGAGACAATCGTGTCATCCTCCCGCACGTCGTGCTGGAAGAACTGGACCGTTTTAAAAGGGAGCCCACCGAAAACGGCGCCAACGCCCGCCAGGCGGCCAGAATTTTGGATTTGCTCCGGGAAAAAGGCGACCTGACCAAAGGGGTTGCGCTTCCCTCCGGCGGCGTCCTTCAAATTGAACTGAACTTCAGGGACGTTGAGCTGCCCACCGGCTGGGCCCCGGAAAAAGCCGACAACCGGATTTTAAAGGTCTGCAAAGGCCTCACGGAACAGGGCATGCCGACCATCCTTGTCACTAAGGACATCTTTGAGCGCATTAAGAGCAGCATCATCGGCGTGCCGGTACAGGATTACCAGAATGAACAGGTCGTCTCCCCCGACAACCAATACCGGGGCCGGTGCGAGCTCTACGCTGCGCCGGAGCAAATTGACGCCTTTTACAAAAGCGGCTCGCTCGAGGTGGAAAACACTTTCACCTATGACGGCGACTCCCCCGAAAAGCAAACTCCGGAGCTTACGGTCAACGAGTTTGTGCTGCTCAAAAGCCACGAAAACGACAAGCAGTCGGCCTTAGGCCGGTTTGACGGCAAGAAAATTACCCCGTTAAGCTTTCAGGAAGAGCGCCCCTTTGGCATTAAGCCGCGCAACGTGGGCCAGCGGTTTGTCGTGGAGGCCCTCATGATGAGCGCGGAGGAGGTGCCGTTAGTCATTGTCAAAGGCGCCGCCGGAACCGCCAAAACCTTTCTCTCGCTGGCCGTCGGGCTCCACAAAGTCTTAAATCAAAAAGAAAAGGCCTACCGGAAAATTCTCGTCTGCCGCCCCAACGTCAAGCTCGACAACGACATCGGCTTTCTTCCGGGCACCGAGGGCGAGAAGCTGGCCCCCTTCATGCGCTCGGTCGTGGACAATCTCGAAATCCTGATTGACAGCAACGAGTCGGAGCGCTATAAGAGCGAATGTGAGCTGCGGGACAAGGTGGATGAGCTTTTTGTTCGAAATGTTGTCACAACCGAGGCCATCGCCTATATCCGCGGCCGCTCCATTCAGCAAAACTGGGTCATCATCGACGAGGCCCAGAACCTGACGCCCAAACAGGTCAAAAGCATCGTGACCCGGGCCGGCAAAGGCACAAAACTCATTCTGCTCGGCGACCCGGACCAGATTGACCACCCCTATCTCGACGCCAGGACAAACGGACTCTGCTTTGCCTCGGAGCGCATGAAGGGCAGCGCCTACTGCTGCCAGATCACGATGAACGACAACGAGTGCGAGAGAAGTCCCCTGGCTTTCGACAGCGCCTTGCGCATGTGAGCCTGTCACTAAATTCCCTTGTGAGAATCCCCCCGGGGCCATGCGGCGGCAGGGCTCCGGGGGATTTTACATAAATCACACCGGAACTTAACATGGAGCCGATAGAAAAAGAGACCAAATTTTGAAATAATCAGTTACAGCGAGGTGATTTGTTTGTATGCGGTAATCGACATGGGGTCCAATACAATCAGGCTGTCGGTATTTAAAGTCGGGGATGGGGACATCAAGCCGGTCTTCCAAAAGAAAATCATGGCGGGGCTGGCGGACTACGTCAACGACAAGGGCGAGCTCTCCGAAAAGGGGATTCTCCGGGCGGTGTCCGCCCTGCAGGAGTTCCGGGACATCCTCTCCGGCATTGGGATTCGGGACATCTACGCGTTTGCGACGGCCTCCCTGCGAAATGTCCGCAACACTGAGGAAGCCCGGGCAAGCATTTGCGCAAAGACAGGCATTGAGCTGCAGGTCCTGTCCGGCAAGGAGGAGGCCGTCTACGGCTATCTTGGCGCAACCCGCCATATGAAGCGCGACCAAGGGGTTTTGGTCGACATCGGCGGCGGCAGCACCGAGCTTGTCTTTTATAAAGACGGCGAAATTTTGCAGGCGCTCTCGATGCCGGTCGGCTCTTTGAACATGTACTCAAAATATGTGAAAACCCTTTTTCCCAACGAAAGCGAACTGCGCTCCATTGCGAGGGCCGTGCGCACGCAGCTCGACGGCATTGACAAGTCGGCGGCGCAGTACGAGCTCATCTGCGGCGTCGGCGGCACCATTCGCACGGCCTGCAAGCTGAACAACGAAATTTTCGGCGCGCCGTCCTCAAACCGGGAAATGGCGGCCTCGAATATTGATGAGATCATTGAGACCGTCCGCTACAACGACAAGAGCAGCTTTGGGTACATTCTGAAAATCGCACCCGACCGAATTCACACCATCATTCCGGGAATGACCATTCTATCGACTGTCGCGGACTATTTTCGATGCACCAAAATCCATGTGAGCAGTCAGGGGGTCCGGGAGGGCTACCTGTACCAAAAGCTGATTGATGAGGGCATCATCCATGAATGAAACGGTCTCCCCCGCCCCCTATACCCAAAACAGGGAGCTGTCGTGGCTGAAATTCAATGAGCGGGTTTTGGACGAAGCCGCCGACCCAAACGTCCCCCCGCTTGAACAGCTGAAATTCGTCTCGATTTTCACGAGCAATCTCGACGAATTCTTCATGATTCGGGTAGGGAGCTTAAACGACCTCACACAGGTCAACGCCCAGGCCGTCGACAACAAGAGCGGCATGACGGCGGCGCAGCAGCTGGCCAAAATTTATGCCGCCGTCCCGGCTTTGTATAAAAAGAAAGACGACATCTACCGTGAAGTCGAAAAAAACCTGCGCAAGAGCGGCATTTACTCGCTTAAAACGAGCGAGCTGAGAGGCGAGGAGCGCAAGTACATTGAGCGGTATTTTGAGGACTTCATTTTGCCGGTGCTCTCTCCCCAGATTGTCGACACCCATCACCCGTTTCCGCACCTTCAAAATAAAGTGCTCCACATCGCGGCCCTCATGAAAGTGAAAAACGACACCGTACTCGGCCTCATTCCGGTGCCGCAGATTCTGCCCGAAATCGTCATGCTGCCGGGGGAAGACGTCCGCTTTATCCGCATTGAGAAAATCCTCCTCGAATACGCAAAAGACGTCTTCTCCATGTATAAGCTCCTTGAAAAGACGGCGCTCTGCGTCACCCGCAACGCCGACATCAGCCCGGAGGACGAGGGCAACGACACCGACGCGGATTTTCGCACCATCATGAAGAAGCTCCTGCACAAGCGCAAAAGCATGGCGGTTGTCCGCCTTGAGACGACCGAAAAACTCAGCCGGGATTTCGAGCAGTATCTGTGCGAGAAGCTTCAGACGGGGCCGGAGCAGATTTTTACCTTAAAATCGCCCATTAAAATGAGCTATGTCTATTCCCTCACTGAAAAAATCGCCCCCGAGCGCAGGGCGCCGCTTGTCTTCGGTGAGTTTCGGCCCCGCCGCTCGCCCGACATTGCGCCGGACGAGCGCATCATCAAACAGCTTCAAAAAAAGGACGTCCTCTTCTCCTACCCCTACGAGAGCATGGAGACCTTTTTGCAGCTCATCCGGGAGGCGGCCTACGACCCCGCCGTGGTCTCGATAAAAATCACCATTTACCGGCTGGCCACCAAAGCGAGACTTGTGGATTATCTGTGCAACGCCGCCGAAAACGGCAAGGAGGTCGTCGTCCTCATTGAGCTGAGGGCCCGGTTTGACGAGCAGCACAACATCGACTGGTCGGAACGGCTCGAGGAGGCCGGCTGCACCGTCGTGTACGGCATTGAGGGCTTTAAAGTGCACTCAAAGCTCTGCCTCATCACGCGGGAGGACAAGTTCGGCCTCTCCTACATCACCCAGATCGGCACCGGCAACTACAACGAGAAGACTTCCGAGCTCTATGCCGACCTCTCCCTCGTCACCCGCGACCCCGAAATTGCAGCAGATGCCAATGAGTTTTTCCGCAATATGCTCATTGCCAACCTGCACGGCAACTATCAAAAGCTTCTGGTCGCCCCGAACGCCTTTAAAAGCAAGCTCATGGCGCTCATTGACGAGGAGACCGCAATGGGCAGCGCCGGCAGAATTTCCATGAAACTCAACTCCATCACCGACCTCGACATCATCAAAAAGCTGCGTGACGCCTCCTGTGCCGGCGTTTCGGTCGACTTGATTGTGCGGGGCATCTGCTGCCTTCTGCCGGGCGTGCCCGGAAACACCGAGAACATCCGCATCATCAGCATCGTGGGCCGGTTTTTGGAGCACGCCCGAATTTACTCCTTCGGTGAGGGTGCAGGGCAAAAGCTCTACATCTCCTCCGCTGACCTGATGACGAGGAATACCCAGCGGCGGGTTGAGGTCGCCTGCCCCGTCTTAGACGAGGAGCTCAGGTGCCGAATCAACCATATGCTCGAAGTCGAATGGACCGACAATGTGAAGGCCCGCGCGCTGACAAGTGACGGCAACTACGTCAAAAAAGACGACAACCGCCCGCCCATTGACAGTCAGCAGTATTTCATGGAAGAGGCGACCCAGCGGGCAACTGTGGCGCAAAAGCCCGAAAAGCGGCTGGGGCCGGTCATGAAAAAGTTCAGCGCCTTCTTCTTTGACGCCCCGCGGGACAAGCCTGCCGGCTCCCGAATTGACAACTGAAGGCTGAGTAATACAGACATAAAAGCGGGGGGCGGCGCCATCTGGCGCCGCCCTCGCGGCAGGATGCGCTATATGTTTTGCCCCAGCCTTTTTTGAAGCCAATCCTTCCCGTCGACATATCTCGAGACGATGAAGCTCGCCACATAGTCTCCCGCCGAATTGAGCATGGTGGCCGGCGGGTCCACGAGCTCCCCGAGGGCGATGGCGATGGGATAGGCGACCGAGAGCTGTTCCGGAAAAAAGACGGTGCAGAGCACGAGTTCCCCCACGCCGCCCCCGCCCGGGATGCCGGACATGGCGACCGAGGAGAAGACCGCCACCACAATGGCCAAAACCGCCTTTCCGGCAGTGAAGTCCATGCCGAAAATGCCAAAGAGGAAGCTCACTTTGACGATGGCCGACATGGCCGAGCCGTCCATGTGCATCGTGGCCCCGAGCGGCAAAACGATGTCGGACACGTCGCCCGAGATGCCGGTCTCCTTGGCCACCTCCATGTTGACGGGAATGGTGGCGACGCTCGAACAGGTGCCAAAGGCCGTGACGGCTGGCCTGAACAGGCGCCGGAACATGACCCCGGCCGCACCCTTGCCCCCGCCGAAGCGCGCGTAGAGCGGAAACATGGCAAAGAGGTAGACAAAGCTTGCGACATAGTAGACGATGAGGGTCCGGCTGTAATCGCCGATGAGCGAGGGGCCGTAGACAGCCACGAGGTAGGCGAAAAAACCGAAAAAGCCGACGGGCGCGTAATAAGTGATGAGTTTGACCACCTTCATCAGGCATTCGTCAAGGCTTTGCAGCAGCTTTGCCGTCATGGTCTCGGGCCCGCTGGCCATCTGTATCCCGAAGCCGAAGAGGACGGCAGCCACAATCAGGGGCAGCATGGCCTTGCGGCTCCAGAGCTCCGGAAAGTCCGGTTTCGTGAAGAAGTTGACGAGCATGTCGCCCATGGAGAAGGTCGCCGGCTCGCCGGCCTCAAGCGCGTATGTGCCCGTGACGACGGGAAAGAGGCGCACCGCCACATACATGAGCACCGCCGCGACGGCCGCCGTGACGAGAAAAGTGGCGATGGTCGTGCCGATGATTTTTCCTGCCCGCTTCAAGTCTCTCATGTTGGCGATGGCTGAGCTGATGGACACGAAGACCATGGGCACGACGACACAGAACATGGCGTTGATGAACAGCGCCCCCAAGGGCTCAAGGCTCTTTGCCCCCGGCCAGACAGCGCCGGTGACGCAGCCGCCCACGATGGCGGCAAGCATTGCCAGGATGAACCGGTAATTCTTAAAAAAGCTGCCCTTCCCCGGCCCCGGCCCGGCGGCATTCACGGACTTTTTGGCCTCAACGGTCTTTTCGATCTCCACGGTTTCAAAAGTTTCCAAAGTCTCCACACTCCTGTTTCCAAGCGTTCAGTGCTATCATTATAGCGTCAAAGTCTTGCATGAAATACGCATTTTGTGCTATAATCTACGCAAATGATGCTGGAAGTGGTGTGATGACTGCCTATCAAAACCGGGGCTACCTCGAGGAGGACTACCGCCTGTTCCACTTGCGGGACAGCGAGCCTCTGAGCGAAATCGACTATCACTATCATGAGTTCCACAAAGTGCTGCTCTTCGTCTCGGGCAGCGTCTCCTATGTCATCGAGGGCAAGCACTACCCCTTGAACGGCGGGGACGTGGTGCTGGTGCCGCGGGGCTGCGTCCACAAGCCGGAGGTCGGCGTCAGCACGCCCTATGAGCGCTATGTGCTCTACCTCTACCCCGGCTTTCTCCACAGCCCCGACGAGTGCCCGCTCGACACCTGTTTTGCGCTGGCCGAAAAGCGGTACAGCCACATTCTCCGCTTGCCGCAGGAGAAGTGCGCCACGCTGCAGGAGCAATTTTGCGCCCTTGATAGCGCGATTGCGCAGGAGCGGGCCGACGCCTTCGGGGCCTCTCTTTTGGCAAAAACGCTCGTGATACAGCTTTTGATTGCCTTGGCCCGCGCCTCCCTGAGCGAGCCCGAGAGCCCGCCCGCCGTCTATGACGACCTGATTGTGCGGGCGCTGCAGCTTGTCAACGACGCCCTCGCGGGCGACGTGCGGGCAGAGAAGCTGGCGGAAAAGCTCTACGTGAGCAAATACCACCTGATGCGCCGCTTCAAGGCCGAGACCGGCTATACGCTGCACCAATATGTCACAAATAAGCGCATGCTCTTCGCCCGAGACCTGATCGCCCGCGGGACCCCGCCGACCGACGCCTGCTTTGGCTGCGGATTTGGGGACTATTCGGCCTTTGCCAGAGCTTACAAAAAGCAGTTCGGGCGCCCCCCGCGCGGCGGGTAGAGGGCGGGACGCCGATTTTTGCGGGCGAAGCGGCCTATATTGTCAATTTTAAACAAGATGAGGGCGGCGCCGATGGCGCCGCCCTGCGAAGCTTTTGGCTTATTTACTTCGAAGTGGAGCGGGTAGCCGCGGAGTTCTCATAGGACTCGATCATACGCTTGACCATCTGTCCGCCGACCGAGCCTGCCTCCTTGGAGGTCAGATCGCCGTTGTAGCCCTGCTTGAGGTTGACGCCGACTTCGTTGGCAGCTTCCATCTTGAAGCTCTCAAGGGCAGCTTTCGCGTTCTTATTCTTGGCCATTGTTTACTCTCCTCATTAAAAAATAATAGCGGGGTTTAACCCGCTATTATTTTTCATCCGAACATGCGCTTTATTTACGGAAGTTATTTCTTCGACTGGCACATTTCAACAAACTTGTTGAAAAGCGGCTCCATGTGGGTCAGTCCATCTTCGCACCAGGTTCCGCACTGGCGCTCGGGGTGGAACTGCACCGCGAACATGGGCTTTGACTTGTGCTGGACGCCCTCAATGATGTAATCGTCCTTCGAATAGGCCGTGACCTTCAGCGTATCGGCGAGGCGCTTAATGCACTGATGGTGGAAAGAGTTGACCTTGAGGTCGTCTTTTCCGAAAATTTCCTCCAGAATTCCGCCCTCTTCGAGGCAGATAAAATGCTCTGTGGACGAGTGGATGGTGCTGCGCTCAACCGGAATATCCTGATGGAGCGTGCCGCCCTCCATAGCGTTGATGAACTGAAGTCCGCGGCAGATGCCGAGCGTGGGCTTTCCGGTGGCCATCCACTTTTTATAGAGAGCCTCCTCATGGCGGTCGCGCGGAAATGTCGAAACGACGGTGTTGTACTTGGGCTGCTCGCCGTAAATCTCAGTGTCGACATCATATCCGCCGGTGAAGACGCAGCCGTCGGCCATCTCTATGTAGCGGTCAAGGTTGTCCGTGTCCTTGCAATACGGCACCATAACTGGGATTGCGCCGCACAGTTCAATGGAGTCGAGATAGGACTCTGTCAGGCCCAAAAACGGCTTGCCGTAAATGACGGTTGGCTCCCAGTGGCAGCTGTACAGGATAATCGGTTTGCTCATATCATATTCCCCCTCAAATGTTTTACTCAACGGTTAACATTTTAACACATTTCATTTAGGTGTTCAAGTATACAATGCAACCAAATATACAATGATTTATTGTCTGAAAAGTCATACACTATTTTTTGCACTTAAAAAACAAAAAATACGGAGGGCACAGCGGCCCCCCGCATTCATATGCTTATTTGCACGTATGGATAAATTCCGCAAACAGGGGGTCCCCTACTATTTTATGATGAGACAGACGCTGTGTGCGGCAATGCCCTCTTTAGCCCCCGTGAAACCCATGCCCTCCTCGGTCGTGGCCTTGACGTTGACCCTGTCGGCCTCTATGCCGACAGCGCTCGCAAGGGCCGTGCGCATGGCCGTGATGTGGGGGGCGAGCCTTGGTGTCTGTGCAATGACGGTGACGTCGATGTTTGAGACCGACCAGCCGGCCTCCCGCAAGAAACCGGCCGTGTGCTTCAGCAGCAGCAGACTTGAGATGCCCTTGTAAGTGTCGTCGGTGTCGGGAAAATGACGCCCGATGTCCCCGAGCCCCGCGGCGCCGAGCATGGCGTCGATGACGGCGTGGACCGCCACGTCGGCGTCTGAGTGTCCGGCAAGGCCGGGGGCGTCCGGAATGGATACGCCGCCCAGAATAAGCCGGCGTTCACCTGTAAAACGATGGGCGTCATACCCGTGCCCGACGCGAAAATCCGCCATACAAAGCTCCATGGGCCGCGCATCCAAAGTCGTATGCGCGGCATCCGCCCTTCACGGCCGGCGGCAGGCCGTACTTGCTTTTCTATGCGCGCAAAGGCGGCTTCAGACAAGCTCTTCCAAAAAAAGTTCGGCCATGAGAATGTCGAGCGGCTCGGTGATTTTAATGTTGGTGCGCTCCCCGTCGACCAGCGTCACCTCGTTTTTCACGGTGCGGTAGACCGCCACGTCGTCGGTGAACTGCTGAGCTTGAGTCAGGGCGTAGGCGATGGCGACGTCGTACTCCTCTCTCGAGAAGACCTGCGGCGTCTGCATCAGGACAAGCGAGGCCCGGTCGAGGTCCTCGCCTGCCCTTGTCCCGCTCTTTTTGCGGACGGTGTCGACGGGGCTGACGGCAGCGGCGGCTGCGCCCGAACTGGCTGCCGCCTCAATCACTTTGTCAATGAGGGCCGGCGACACGAGGGGACGGGCCCCGTCGTGAATGGCGACAAACCCGTATTCCGTGGGGACGGCGGCGAGCCCCGCCGCGACTGACTGAATGCGGCTTTCGCCGCCCCGCACGACCCCGGTCACTTTGGAAAGCCGGCAGTCGGCAACCAACCGGGCGATTTCCGGAATTTCCTCCTCCCTGGCCGCCACGACGACAGCCTCAACGGAGGCAGCCTGCTCAAAGGCCATGAGGGTCCTCACCAGCATCGGCACGCCGCCGATGGGAATGAGCTGCTTGCCGCCCCCGCCCATGCGCACGCCGCTTCCGCCCGCCGCAATGATTGCGGCGCAGCGCAGGTCCGGCTTTTTCTTAAACCATTTTAACATCCAAAAAATCCTCCAATGAAAAGAAAGGGGCCAAAAGGCCCCTTCTCAGTCATTAAACACCTGTGCAATCGCAACCTCGATCTCCTCGCAGGGACAGCCGACCGAGAGGCTGATCTCGCTGACCAGAATCTGCCTTGCCGAGATGAGCATCTTGCGTTCGCCGGTCGAGAGCCCTTTTTCGTGATCCCGCTTCATGAGGGTGTAGACGACGTCCGAAACCTCTTCAATGTCCCCGCCGCGAATGCGCTCCATGTTTTCGCGGTAGCGCTTGTTCCAGCTGGCGTTTTCATCCATGGCGCATTTTCCGAAGTTGCTGAGCACCTCATATGCGCGCACCGGGGGCACCACGGGTCGAAGTCCGATGCCGGCCTTGGTGTCGACCGGAATGAGGACCGACATGCTGCCGAAGGGCAGCGTCATGGCGTAATACGCGCTGGTCTCCCCCAGCACTTCCTTTTCTTCAATGCTCTCAATGACCCCGGCCCCGTGCATGGGATACAACACTTTATCGCCTACGTCAAACAACCGTCGATCCCCCCCTTCGCTTTTCTACCTATAGTATAGCACAAAGCGTCAGGTTTTGCAAGGAACTAATTTAAGCCTATTTATTGATTATTATCGAATTTCCGCAAATTAAACTCTTGTCAAATCCCTGCTTGCGCGCTTGCGCTCCATGATGAGCCTGTCCGAAATCATGGCGATGAATTCGCTGTTGGTCGGCTTGCCCTTGCTGTTGTTGATGGTGTAGCCGAAATATCCCGTCAGCGTGTCGACGTTGCCCCTGTCCCAGGCGACTTCGACGGCGTGCCGGATGGCTCTTTCAACCCTGGAGGCCGTTGTGGCATACTGCCGGGCCACCATCGGGTAGAGTTTCTTGGTCACCGAATCGAGCACTTTGACGTCGAGCACACAGATTTTGATGGCCTCTCTCAGATATTGATATCCCTTGATGTGTGCCGGGACGCCGACGTCGTGAATGATTTCCGTAATCTGCCGCTCAAGGTCCAAAACCGAGCCCATATCCGCTCCCGTGGGGGCGGGCGGTTCGGCCGCAAAGCGCCTGATACAGTCGATGAGCACGGCCGGGTCGTTGTCCTTGTTGACGATATAGGAGGCGCCGCACTCGCGCGCTTTGCGAATCAGCAGTTCATTGACAAGACCTGTGTAAATGATGATGACCGGCTGGGGGTTGAGCTCCCGGGCTCTGATGGTCTCAATGACGTCGAACCCTTCAATCCTCGGAATACACAAGTCCAGCACGAGAATATCCGGCCTGTGCTGACAGACGGCGTCAATGGTGTCTTCCCCGGAGCAGGTGGTTGCCGGAACGTCAAAGCCCTCACCCTCGAGCATGTGTCTGACCGACATGGCGAAGTCGGCCGAGTCATCCGCAACAATCACGGAAATCCTTTTACCCACGACAAATCCTCCTTTAAATTCGCTTTCCTTGATTGCTTACCCCAAGCACAGTATCTTGTGTTGATTTTTCCTTAATTTACCATATATGACGTCAAATTGCAAGAGGATTTCCTAATTTTTTCCAATTTTATTTGCCGGTTTCTTTTCGGTTTTTCGCCGATTTAAAAT
>DATMZG010000004.1:0-34841 GCA_035560415.1 Candidatus Acidiferrum sp.
TTGTAATTCTTTGCTAATATTGTTTCGTTTAGTCTAAGTTTGAAAGGGTGCGATTGTGTGAAAAACGGACGTAGAACCTGGCTTGAAATCGATCTCGACGCCATTTGGGGAAATGTGGCGGCAATCAGGGCCAATATGGAGCCCGAAACAAAACTCTGTGCCGTTGTCAAGGCCGACTCCTATGCCCACGGGGCCAAAGAGATCGCCCGAATGCTTGACGACCATCCGGGTGTCAACATGCTCGGCGTGGCCTGTTATGACGAAGCCATCAACGTCCGCCGGGGCGGCACACATAAACCCATCCTCATTTTGGGCTACACCGACCCGGCGCTCGCGCAGGAGATGGCCTACGAGAACATTTCGCAGTGCTGCTTCTCGCTGGCCTATGCCAAAAAGCTCTCGGCCGAGATGGAGGGCGCCGGGCGCAAGCTGAGGGTCCATATGAAAATCGACTCCGGCATGAGCCGGCTTGGCATCGTCAACCAAAAGGAGAGCGATTTCCCGGCCGCTTTCGCTGAAGCCACAGAGATGCTGAAAGTTCCGAACCTCGAGTTTGAGGGCATTTTCACCCACTTCGCCAAGTCCGAGGAGATGGGCGGCGCCTTCACTGAGATGCAGTTTAAAAACTTCCGCCGCATGGTCGACGCCATTGAGGAGACCGGGCACAAGTTCAGCTATGTCCACTGCAACAACTCGGCCGGCGGCGCCTACCACCCCGACAAGCAGTGCACAATGGCCCGCAGCGGGACCACCCTCTACGGATATGACCCCGACCCCGAGCGCCCGGTCCCGGGGCTGCGCACCGCCATGCAGTGGAAGGCCGTCATCGGCCAGCTCAAATGGCTCGACCCCGGCGCCGTCATCAGCTACGGCTGCACTTACGAGGTCAAAGAGCGCTCGCTGATTGCCGTCCTGGCGGTCGGCTACGCCGACGGGCTCTCCCGCACCTTCTCGGGCAAAATCAATGTGCTCGTGAACGGCAAGCCCGCAAGAAGCGTCGGCAAAATCTGCATGGACCAGATGATGGTCGACGTCACCGGCATCGAGGGCGTGGAGGAGGGGCAGACCGTCACCCTCTTCGGCGACGACTCCGGCGTCCATCTCGACGCAATGGAGATGGCAAAAGTGTTCGGCCAGCACCCCATCATCATGCAGTGCAACATCTCAAAGCGCGTGCCCCGCGTCTACTTCAAGGGCGGCCTGGAGGTCGCCGAGACCAATTACCTCGTCTGAGCGCCGCACCGTTTACTTTTTCGGCCGGCGGGGCGTCACAGTCCCGCCGGCCTTTTCTCCATAATTTTCCAATAACCACCTCTTTCTTGCAAACTTCCCCCGGCTGCGGTATACTGGAAAAGTTCTTCCCCATGGAATTTTTTGGGGACATGACTAAAACTCCGCTTTGTCTGGCAAAACTATAGGCGACAAGTATGATTTGCGGAGTGATCGTCGTGACAGTCAAAAGAGGAGACATCTACTATGCCGACCTGAGCCCGGTGGTCGGCTCGGAGCAGGGCGGTGTGCGGCCGGTGCTCATTGTGCAAAACAATGTCGGCAACCGGTACAGCCCCACCGTCATTGCGGCCGCCATCACAAGCCAGGTTGGAAAATCCCGCCTGCCGACCCATATCGAGATTGGAGCCAGCGTCGACTGCGGTCTCCAGAAAGATTCGGTCGTGCTGCTCGAACAGGTGCGAACCATAGACAAGCGCAGGCTGAAAGAGCGGATGGGACATCTCGACAACGGCACCATGAGCCGCATCAACGAGGCCCTGTCCATCAGCTTCGGACTTGACGAAGTGTAGAAGTATCACTGTACATTTGGAGGGGTTATGAAAAAGTTTCTGAGATCCGCCTTAATCGCGGTGATGATTGCCGCTGCGGCCTACATAGCCGTGTCTGCCGCCGGCGGCGCCGACGACCCGCTCATCACCTTGAGCTATCTCAACAGCGTGCTGCTCCCCGCCCTCAAGGAGGACCAGCAAAAACAGGTGCAGGAGCTGCACGACGCGGCTATAGCCCAGCTGCGCGAGGAGATTGCCGCCGGGGGCGTGACAGCGCCTGCGGGCGGGTCATCGAGTTATCTCGCCCTTGAGATGCACGAGGGAGAGACCATTGTCGGCTTTGGCGGGGCCATTGAAGTGCTGCTGCGCCGCGGCGTGTTTCAGGCGGTCGACCCCATCGGGGACAAGCTCGCCAATCTGACCAAGGGGGCCGAGGCCGGCGACGGCAATGAGCTGACGCTGCAAAACCTCTATCTCGTCCCCCGGGCCGACGGGCGCGGCGTTAGGTGCGTGTCGGGCTCGGGCTGGGTCATGGTGCGGGGCGGCTATCAGGTGATCGACGCGGCGGGCTTTCTGGTGTCGTCCTCCGCGGACACGCAGTCTTAGCAGCTACATAGGGTAAATGCAAAGCCGGCGGGGTTTTCCCCGCCGGCTTTTTTGTGCAGAATCTTGCAGCCCCACATGCATAGCGCGCCCTTCGCTTTCACATATTGTTTACAAAATCCCCTATTGACTTTTACGCGGCGCGGCGGTATCATAACACTGTGCTTAGCACTCGAAGTTGTTGAGTGCTAAACGAGAGGAAAAAATATGAACCCGAGTGAGCGAAAAAAGCGAATCCTCGCAGCCGTCATCGAGTCCTATGTCCGCACGGCCGAGCCGGTCGGCTCCAAGACGCTGGCCGACGAGGCCGGCCTTGGCGTTTCATCGGCGACCATTCGCAATGAGATGGCCGAGCTCGAAAGCCTCGGTTGGCTGCTTCAGCCTCACACCTCGGCGGGGCGCGTGCCCTCGTCTCTCGGTTACCGCGCCTATGTCAACGAGCTCATGGGCCGATACAGGCTTTCGGAAACCGAAAAAGAGCAGGCCCATTCCCTCTCTCACGCCCATGCGACCGAGATGTCGAGGCTGCTCACGGAAGCGGGCAAGGTGATAAGCGACCTGACGGGCTATCCGTCGGTCGTCGTCACCCCCCGCATGAACGTCGGCAGTCTTCGCAAAATCGACCTCATCACTATTGACGCCGACCGCGTGGTACTGGTGCTGGTCACCTCGGCCGGCGTCGTGAAAAACCGGCTCATGTGCACTGAGCAGCCGATTCCCTACTATGTGCTCGCAAAGCTCGAGAGCGTCATCGGCCAGCAGCTGACGGACCTCCCCATTTCGGAGGTGTCGCTTGCGCAGCTGGCCCAGCTCGAGGACTCGCTTGGCGGATACCGCCCGCTCTTAGCCCCCATTATTCGCTCGCTTCGCGAAATGCTCAACGAGCTCTGGGCGCGCGAAGTCATCGTCAGCGGCGAGAGCCGGCTGCTCTCGCTGCCCGAGTACCAGAACACCGACAAGGCCCGCGAGCTGCTGGCGCTGCTCCACGACAAGGAGCGCATTTTGCGGGTGCTGTGTCCCGAGACCGACTACTCCGGCATCCGCCTCACAATCGGCGGCGAGCATCCCTACGAGGAGCTCCGGGAGACCAGCGTCATCACCGGGAGCTACAGCCTCGGCGGCCGGCCGGTCGGCGTCATTTCAGTGCTCGGCCCGACCCGCATGAACTACCGGCGCACCCTCTCGCAATTTGAATATTTTCTGGGAGAGCTCGGCGTCATGCTCGGACGCATGTTCAACGAATAAGATACCGGGAGGTAAAAACTTTGGAAGACAGCAGAGAAAATGATGTCCTGAAAGACACACCGGACCTGCCCGAGGCGGAGAATACGGCGGGCGCAGAGGCCCCCACCCCCGAAGAGGCGCCGGGCCCTGCCGAGGCGTTTAAGGCCCAGCTCGAAGCCCTGAACGCGCAACTTGCGGCCCTTGACGACAAATATATGCGCCTTGCCGCCGAGTACGACAATTTTCGCAAGCGCACCGCCAAAGAGCGGGAGGCCCTGACCGGCTTTGTCGTGCGGGACACGGCGGCCAAATTCCTTCCGGTGCTCGACAGCCTCAACATCGCCATTTCGGGGGGCGGCAACGAGGCGGTCACGGCCGGGCTGACACTGGTCTCCCGCGCAATCTGCGACGTGCTCACGTCGGTCGGAATTGAGGAAATCGAGACCGCCGGAACTTTTGACCCCAATTTGCACAATGCAGTCGTTCACATTGATGACCCCGCCTTGCCGGAAAACTCCGTCGTGGAGGTTCTGCAAAAGGGTTATAAATACAAAGATATCGTCATTCGCCACGCGATGGTGAAGGTCGCGAACTGATTTTAGGAGGAAATATAATGTCAAAAACGATAGGTATTGATCTCGGCACCACCAACTCCTGCGTCGCCGTCATGGAGGGCGGCGAGGCCATCGTCATCCCCAACGCCGAAGGCGGCCGCACGACTCCGTCGGTTGTGGCCTTCTCAAAATCCGGCGAGCGCATGGTCGGCACCGTCGCAAAGCGGCAGGCCATCACCAACCCCACCGGCACCGTCTCCTCCATCAAGCGCAAGATGGGCACTGCCGACCGCGTCAACATTGAGGGCAAGAGCTACTCCCCCGAAGAGATTTCGGCCATGATTTTACAGAAGCTCAAGGCCGACGCGGAAAACTACCTCGGCTCCAAAGTGACCCAGGCCGTCATCACGGTTCCGGCCTATTTCAACGACTCCCAGCGCCAGGCCACCAAGAACGCCGGCAAGATCGCCGGCCTCGAAGTGCTGCGCATCATCAACGAGCCGACGGCGGCCGCCCTCGCCTACGGCGTCGACAAGGACCACGAGCAGAAAGTCATGGTCTACGACCTCGGCGGCGGCACTTTCGACGTCTCCATCCTCGAAATCGGCGACGGCGTCGTCGAAGTGCTCTCGACCAACGGCAACACGAAGCTCGGCGGCGACGACTTTGACGAGCGGGTCATCAAATATCTCGTCTCCACCTTCAAGGCCGACTCCGGCATTGACCTGTTGGGCGACAACATGGCCATGCAGCGCCTCAAGGAGGCCGCTGAAAAGGCCAAAATCGAGCTATCGGGACTTGCGACGGCCCAGATCAACCTGCCCTTCATCACGGCCGACGCGAACGGCCCCAAGCACCTCGACATCACGCTGACGAGGGCCAAATTCAACGAGCTGACGGCCGACCTCGTGCAGGCCACCGTCGGCCCGGTCAAGCAGGCGCTGGCCGACGCGGGGCTCTCGCCCTCCGACCTGTCCAAGGTGCTGCTGGTCGGCGGCTCCACCCGCATTCCGGCCGTTCAGGACGAGGTCAAAAAGCTGACGGGCCAGGAGCCCCACAAGGGCATCAACCCCGACGAGTGCGTGGCGCTGGGCGCCGCCATTCAGGCGGGCGTTCTGGCCGGCGACGTCAAGGATTTGCTGCTGCTCGACGTGACCCCGCTGTCCTTAGGCATTGAGACCCTGGGCGGCGTCTTCACCCGCCTCATTGAGCGCAACACCACAATCCCGACCAAGAAGAGCCAGGTCTTCTCGACCGCCTCCGACAACCAGACTTCGGTTGAAGTCCATGTGCTGCAGGGCGAGCGCGAGATGGCCGGCGACAACAAGTCCCTCGGCCGTTTCCACCTCGACGGCATTCCGGCCGCCCGCCGCGGTGTCCCGCAGATTGAAGTCACTTTCGACATCGACGCCAACGGCATCGTGAACGTCTCGGCCAAGGACCTCGGCACCGGCAAGCAGCAGAACATCACGATCACGGCCTCCACCAACCTCTCCAAGAGCGAAATTGAAAAGGCCGTCAAGGAGGCCGAGCAGTTCGCCGGCGACGACAAGAAGCGCAAAGAGGAGATTGAGACCCGCAACAGCGCCGAGCAGCTGGTCTACCAGACCGAAAAGACGGTTGAGGAGCTCGGCGACAAGCTCTCGGCCGACGAGAAGTCCTCAATTGAGTCGGCGGTCGCCGCCCTCAAGACGGCGCTGCAGGGCACTGACGCCGAGGCCGTCAAGTCGGCAAGCGAGGCCCTGACCAAGAAGTTCTATGAGATTTCCGAAAAATTATACTCCGCGGCTCAGGCCGCCTCCGGCAGCGCCGACGCGCAGCCCGGCGCCGCCCCTGAAGGCGACGTCGTCGACGCCGACTATGAGGACGTGGACGACAACAAATAAAGGAAGCGGTGGTGGCGTCCTATGGCTGACAAGAGAGACTACTATGACGTGCTCGGCGTAGCGAGGGGCGCCTCGGACGAAGAGATCAAAAAAGCCTATCGGGCACTCGCAAAGAAATATCACCCCGACCGCAACCCCGGCAACAAGGAGGCCGAAGAGCATTTCAAAGAGGCCCAGGAGGCCTATGAAATTCTCTCCGACCCGCAGAAAAAGCAGCTCTATGACCAGTACGGCCATGCCGGCGTCGACCCGTCCTACGGGGGCGGCGCCGGCGGCACCGGCTGGGGTGGCGGCTTTGCCGGTATGGACGATCTGGGGGATATCTTCTCCAATATATTCGGGGGGTTCGGCGGCTTCGCGGGACAGCAATCCCGCGGGCCCCGCCCTTCCCGCGGCTCCGACGCCCACGCCTCGGTCTCCATCTCCTTTGAGGAGGCGGCCAAAGGCGTCACAAAAGAGGTTGAGGCTGTGCGCATCGAGTCCTGCGAAAAGTGCGGCGGCACCGGCGCAAAGGCCGGGACCACGGCCGAGAAGTGCGCTGCCTGCGGCGGCACCGGTCAAATTCGCATGCAGCAGCGCACGGCTTTCGGCGTCATGAGCACCTCCCGCGTCTGCGACGAGTGCGGCGGCACCGGCAAAGTCATCAAGAGCCCCTGCGAGACCTGTAAGGGCAAGGGCAAAGTGCGCCGCACCCGCAAAGTGCCGGTCAACATTCCGGCCGGCATCGACGACGGGCAGACCATTTACCTGTCGGGGCAGGGCAACGCCGGGACCTTAGGCGGTCCCGCCGGCGACCTGCTGGTCACGGTCACGGTGCGCCCGCACCCCTTCTTTGAGCGCCGGGGCGCCGACGTCTGGTGCGAAGTGCCCATCTCATTTGCCGACGCCTGCCTTGGCACTGAAGTTGTCGTCAACACGCTCGACGGCAAAGTGCGCCAGAAAGTTCCCGAGGGCACTCAGACCCACACGGTCTTCCGGCTGCAGGGCAAGGGAATGCCCTACCTCAACAGCCGCGGCAAGGGCGACCAGTTCGTCCGGGTCGTCGTCGAAGTGCCAAAGGGCCTGACGGCCGAGCAAAAACAGAAGTTGGCCGACTTCAACCGCTCCATGGTCGGCGGCAAGCCCCCGACCGTCGTGGACGACAAGAAGGGCAAAAACATATTCGAGCGGTTTAAGGACAAGGAATAAGGAATAAGGATAAAAAAATCGGCGGGGCATATGCCCGGCCGATTTTTTATACGCACATCGAGTGCGGTTTTTTGTATTCCTGCGCCATAAAGCTAAAAAAGACGATTTGTTGTAAGCTACGATTTGCGCAAAGAGGTAACATTGAGCATGATGTCACCTAAAGTGCTTTACTGTTTGTGTGTTGCTTCCTCTTGTGACTGTTGTTCAAGTAATTGCTGAATTACGTCAGCAAGCTTCTTGGCTTTATCTATTGTGATAATCATGCCACCTAAGTTTTCAAAAACAGGAACCATTTTTGGCACGTTACTTGGTTCAGGATTAAATTCCATTACAGATGGGGCGCTCTGGAAAAAATCTATGACCATTTCCCCATCAGCCGGATTAATGGAAATAATAAACTTATTTACATAGTTACGCATAGCGAGAACTCCTCCATGAATTATCGTTTATTGAGGCTAGCAACCTAACTGTTTGCGTAAATCCGTTCGAAATGTCAGCGCCGGTATTCCATTCTGAGCCGGAGTATGAATTTACCACCATGACTATTTTTTTTGCAACTGGACTCGAGGTTGCAGGATAGAAAGTATCAAGCTTTTTAAAAATAGACTCGACAGTTTCGAGCGTTAAATTGGATTCACCATTCTCCCACTTGGACACCTGAGACTGCGTGGCGCCAAGTTTTTCCGCAAACGCCTTTTGTGTGAGACCGCTGTGACGGCGTGCCTTTTGTACCCGTAAAGAGAACCTCGCTCGTAAATCACACTGTTCTTTTTCCTGCGAGGATAATGTGGCAAACAGATCGCCCATGGGTGCGTTCTCAAAAAGAGTTTTATTTAATTTTCCCATATAGATTCTCCTAACTTTTCAAGCATGCCTTTTGCACGAGCAATTGCTCGTTTATAATCTTTATTAGTATCTTTTTCCAAGAAGGGAACGAGTAGTAGAAAACCAAATTCTGCTTCAAGAACACAAAATACGACACGAGGATTCATTTTGCTGACATGCCTAATACAAAATAAAGAAGTATTTTCAAGCTTTTCAAACTTTCTGTTTGAATCTTGGCTAGTTTGAATGCCATCTTCGTCAAGCATTTTAAGATTAGTTCGGAGCTTTTTAAGATATCGATGCAAGTCTTCGGCATTACTAAATAGGCTTTCGTACTCACCTAGAAAACCATCCACATAGTATATTCGCTGAAAACCTTCGAGTCGAACTATATTCATTATTGCATTCCAAGAATATAATATTCCTTATATGAAATAAAATCAACAAGATTCACGATAAGTTCACGAAAACATTCCATATAAATAATATGTTAGACCCTGCATACAAAAAATCCGCAACCTGTACTTTCGCAGATATTCGCAGATAGATTACATTGGTATTTTTTAAGTTCTTTTCTCGCTCTTTGCACGAAATATCCTTATCTAATTAAACCAAAGTAAACGCTAAAAAAGGGGGTGAGAGAAAAAAGGACAAGCACAATTTTCTGCCGCGCTGAAAGCCGTGTTCGAGAACGAACATTTTGACACAGAATGGAGCACCGTCATCTCCGTTCCGATGTCGGTGAGTCTGCAAATTTCGGAATTGCCCTTATGCCGCAGTATCGCCTTTACAGTCGACATCCTTTTTTGACACCGCCAAAATACAGACGGCGCTGACGGCGTACATGCCGGCCGCGTAAAAGAAGAGCGCCGAATTGGAACCCGCGAAGTCGGAGAGCAGCCCGAAGAGCAGAGGGCTTGCGATGCTGGCCGAAAAGGAGAAAGCGTAGTAATACCCCGTATACCTGCCGGTCTGTCCTTTGCCCGACATCTGAATTAAGGCGGGATAGGAGTTGATGTTGATGAGGGCGACGCCAAGCCCCGCCGCGATGAGCACGACCGCAAGAATGCCCCTGCCGCCGATGAAGGCCTGACAGCAGGTCGCCATAAGCGTGACGGCGGTGCCCGCCGCCATCATGCCCCGCCGCCCGAAGCGGGCGCCGAGCTTTCCTGCCGGCCACGCGCAGACGAGATAGGAGCCCGACATGTATAAAAGCGTGCTGGCCGCCTCCCCCGCCGTCATGCCGAGCCTGTCAATGGCGTAGAGCGTGAAAAAGGTCTCGACCGCGTTGTAGGCGCAAAACCAGAAAAACACCGCAAAGAGCAGCGGATAAAGACTTTTTGGCCGGACCTGCACCGGCGCGTCCGGCGCGTCGGCCTCCAGCTCATCCGCCGCCTCAAAGGGCGCCTTGGGCTCCCGGTAGAAGAAGAGCATGACGGCCACGGTGGCCGCCATGAGGCCCCCCGCCATCCAGAAGGGATACCGCGCGTCGACGTCAAAGAGCTTTCCTCCGACAAAAAACGCCAGGGCCGAGCCGACGCCCCCCATGAGGTTGATGATGCCGTTGGCCTCGCTGCGTCTCGTCGGAGGCGTGGCGTCCGGCATGAGGGCGACGGCCGGCGCCCGGTAGACCGACATCGCGAAGTTCATGAGAATGATGCTGCCCATGAGTGGGACAAGACTTGCGAGCAGTCCCCCGCCCGCCGCAAATTTGGCGCTGCCCGCTGCCGCCGCAAGCGGAATCAGCGTCATGCCAACGGCGGCCGCCGGCACCCCGAAGACGAGGTAGGGCATGCGCCGCCCCAGCTTTGTATTCGTCTTGTCCGAGAGCTTGCCGAAATAGGGCTGGAACAGCAGCCCCGAGATATTGTCAAAAGTCATGATGAACCCGATTGCCGTCGTCGAGACCGCGAGCTCTTTTAAAAAGACCGGCACAAACGAGTTGTAGACCGACCAGGCGATGGAGATGGTGCAAAACGCGAGTCCGATGAACAGGGTCTTGGGGACCGAATATCTCTCTTCCGTCATTCCAAATCAATCAGTTCGGCGAGCACGGCGTTGGACACGCAAAACCCCTTTGTGGTGAAGGCGTATCTGCCGTCCTCATGGGTCATGAGCCCGGCGGCGACAAAGCGGTCAAGCCGCCCGCCCTCGAGCTCCTCAAAACTTTTGCGAAACCTGCGGGTGAAGTCCGCCGTGGAAAGTCCGGGCTTTAGCCGCAGGGACAGCATGATGTAGTCGGCGACGGCCCCCGAGGCCGGCGCCTCGTAGTCCTCTGAAAGCAACCCCGCGTCGTCCCCGCCTTCAAAGGCCCGGCAGTAGACCGTAAGGTCTCTGGTAAAGGCAAACCGGCGTCCGCCGAGATAGGAGTGGGCGGCGGGTCCAAGCCCCAGGTATTCGGCCAGCGTCCAGTATTTCAGGTTGTGCCGGCTCTCAAAACCGGGGCGCGCAAAGTTTGATATCTCGTACTGCATGAGCCCCGCCGCGTCACAGGTCTCAACGAGTTTCTCGTACATCCCGCACCAGACCTCCTCGTCCGGCAGGTCGAGGCTGTCTTCCGTCTTGCCGAAAGGCGTGTTCGGCTCAATTTTGAGCCCGTAGGCCGACAGGTGCTTGATGTCAAGCCCCACGGCTTCATTGAGACTGCGGGCAAAGTCCGCCGCCGTCTGCCCCGGCAGCCCGTACATGAGGTCGATGGAGATATTTCCAAAGCCGGCCTTCTTCGCGTCTTTCAGCGTGTTTCTGGCCTCCTCGGCCGAGTGCAGCCGACCGATTTTGGCGAGCTCGGCGTCATTAAAGCTCTGCACGCCGACCGACAGCCGGTTGACCCCCGCTTTGCGCAAAAACTTCAGCAGCTTGTAATTTGCCGAGGCGGGGTTGACCTCAATGGTCACCTCCGCCGTCTCGCTGACCGAGAAGTTCTTGCGCAGCGCCTCGAGCAGCTCCTTCCACTGCCCCTTTTCGAGCAGCGAGGGGGTACCGCCGCCAAAATAGACGGTGTCGGCCTCAAACCCGCCCAGAGCCCTGCCGTACTCCTCCATTTGCTTAATCAGGGCGGCGAGGTAGCGGTTCACCATAGACAGGTCGCAAACCGAATAGAAGTCGCAGTAGGGGCACTTCCTGGCGCAAAACGGTATGTGGATGTAGAGGCCTAATTTTTTCTTACTCATCGAGCTTGAGCACCGACATGAAGGCCTCCTGCGGGACTTCGACGGTTCCGAAGGAGCGCATGCGCTTTTTCCCTTCTTTTTGTTTTTCGAGGAGCTTTTTCTTTCGCGTGATGTCGCCGCCGTAGCACTTGGCCAGCACGTCTTTGCGCAGCGCCCGCACGGTCTCGCGGGCGATGATTTTGCCGCCGATGGCGGCCTGCACCGGCACTTCAAAGAGCTGGCGCGGAATGTTGTCCCGCAGCTTCTCGCACATTTTGCGGGCGCGCCCGTAGGCCCGGTCTTTATGGACGATGAAGGACAGGGCGTCGACCGCATCCCCCGCCAGCAGCAAATCGAGCTTGACAAGGTCCGACTTGCGGTAGCCGATGAGCTCGTAGTCGAGGGAGGCGTACCCCCTCGTGCGGGACTTTAACGCGTCGAAGAAGTCGTAAATGATCTCGTTTAAAGGCAGCTCATAGTGCATGTTGACCCGCTTGGCGTCGACATACTGCATATCCTTGAAGGTGCCCCGCCGCTCCTGACAGAGCTCCATGATGGCGCCGACATAGTCGGAAGGCGTGATGATGTCGGCTTTGACGTAGGGCTCCTCCGACTCGGCGATGAGGCTGGGGTCGGGGTAGTTCGTCGGGTTGTCAATCATGAGCACTTCGCCCGAGGTCTTGGTGATGCGGTAGCTGACCGAGGGGGCCGTTGTGATGAGCTCCATATTGTATTCGCGCTCGAGCCGCTCAATGATGATCTCCATGTGTAAGAGCCCCAAAAACCCGCAGCGAAAGCCAAAGCCTAAAGCCACCGAGGTCTCGGGCTCAAAGAGCAGCGAGGCGTCGTTGAGCCGCAGCTTCTCGAGGGCGTCTTTGAGGGCGCCGTATTCAGAGCCGTCAAGCGGGTAAATGCCGCAAAAGACCATGGGCACGGCCGGCCGGTAGCCCGGCAGCGGGGCCGCCGTCCTGCGGGCCGCGTGGGTCACGGTGTCGCCCACTCTGGTATCGGCCACAGTTTTGATGCTGGCTGTCAGATAGCCGACTTCGCCGGCTGAGACCTGCGCGGCCGGCTCCAGCCGCGTCGCCCGGAGATAGCCGACTTCGACGATGTCAAAAGTCGCGCCGGTCTGCATCATGAGGATTTCGTCGCCGGCTTTGAGGGTGCCGTTGAAGACCCTGAAATAGACGATGACCCCGCGATAGGCGTCGTAGTACGAGTCGAAGACGAGGGCCTCGAGCGGGGCTTCCGGGTCGCCAACGGGCGGCGGAATTTGCGCGACAATGCGCTCCAGCACCTCGTCGATGCCAATGCCCAGCTTTGCCGAGATCATGGGGGCGTTTTTCGCCTCAATGCCGATGATGTCCTCGATTTCCTGCTTGACCCGCTCGGGCTCGGCGGCCGGCAAATCGATTTTGTTGATGACCGGCAGCAGCTCCAGGTCGTGTTCCAGGGCGAGGTAGGTGTTGGCCAGCGTCTGGGCCTCGATGCCCTGCGCCGCGTCGACGACCAGCACCGCCCCTTCGCAGGCCGCAAGCGACCGGCTGACCTCGTAGTTGAAGTCGACGTGTCCCGGCGTGTCAATGAGGTTGAGCTCATAGGCCTCACCGTTCGCGGCCGTGTAGTCGAGTTTGACGGCCCTGGCTTTGATGGTGATGCCCCGCTCCCGCTCAAGCTCCATATTGTCCAAAAGCTGGTCCGCCATCTCCCGTTTGGGCACTGAGTCGGTGCGCTCAAGGAGCCGGTCGGCCAAAGTGGACTTGCCGTGATCGATGTGGGCGATGATGGAGAAATTTCGTATATGGCTTAACTTCATGCGTGTCTCCCAAAAATGAAAAATATGGACGGCGTCTTTGCGGGATTTGGCCTTGCGATATGGCTCAAGTATTGGTTGCGTCATTATATCACAAGCGCAAGGCGCACAGGGATATCATGGTCGCATATGCGTTTGCCCGCAGGGCGAAAATCGCACGCGATTAAATCAAGGTATAATGACCGCATTGCGGTCATTATATCATATCCGGTTTTGGGGTACAATACCGCTATGAAACGACGTCTGAAAAGCTTTGTCATCGGCTTTGTGCTCTGCCTGACGGTCATTGCCGTCGCGGTGGGGCTTACGGCCGTTGCCGGCGAAGCGCTGTCGGCCCTGCGCACCGAGGAGGGCGACATTCAGATTGAGGCGCTCGGAACCTGGCTTGAAATTCCGGCCTATGTCCTGGACGGGGCGAGAGAGGCCTTTTCGCGCATGCAAAAAGCGGCGGAGTATGCCGCTCCGCCGCTTTCGAATACGATTAAAATGACTTTCAACTTTTGTCTTGACGCCCTCCAAGCGCCTCCGTAATGCTGGCCTGCGCGCTGCGGGTGTGGTTGTCGGCCAGCTTCTCGGCAAGGTCGGCGTCGCCGGCGATGATGGCGTCGAGCAGGGCCCGGTGCTCCTTTAGCACGCCCTGAAGACGGCCGGGGCTCGTGAGCGACTTGAGGCGGGCCATTTTGACAAAGTTGTGGAAATTGGCCATCATGGAGCGAAGCGGGCGGTTTTTGCCCGCTTTTGCGATGATGTCGTGAAACCGCGAGTCGAGGTCGACAATTTTCTCGGCATTGCCCTTGTTGGCGTAAAATTCAGTCAGGTTGATGACCTCTTCAAGCTCTGTGATCTCCTCAGGCGTGATGCGCTCGGCGGCAAGCCGCGCCGCGAGCGCCTCAATCGCGTATTTGACCACGTAGATATCCTCTATGTCCTTTTTCGATATGCCGACCACGACAACGCCCTTGTTCGGGATGGAATCGACCAGCCCCTGGAGCTCGAGCTGGCAAAGTGCCTCGCGAAGCGGGGTACGGCTGACGCCAAGCTTTTCGGACAGCGCCTTTTCGGTCAAATTTGCGCCCGGCGGATATACACCATTGACGATGTCCTGTTCGAGCTGTTTAAAAATACGGCTGCGCAAATTGAGTTTGGAGCTGCGTGAGCCCTCGTCCTCATGAACTTGATTCGACATCCCTTCACCTCCATAGAGAATATAGATGCGGGCAATATGTACTGGTTTCATTATAAGGCCGGCGGCAAAAATAGTCAACGGTAATCATACACGTATACATGTTTTAGAGCCGGCCTCGGCCGGGGGCTTTGCGCGGGCGGCAACGGCGCTTGCATAAAGCAAAGGCGGCGCATATGCGCCGTCTTTGCTTTATGCGGAATTGCCTTTGCGAATTAGTCGATGGTGGCGTAGTTCCAGATGACGTCTCCGGTCGGGAGCTGAATGAGGTCGTGGACTCTGGGCTTCACCATGTTGGGCTTGGTATAGAAGTAGAGCGGGGCGACGGCGCCGGTGCCCATGAGAATGTCCTCGGCTTCGGCGCAGAGCGCGGCGCGCTCGTCGGCGTCGGTGGTCGCCTTAATTTCAGCGACAAGGGCGTCATATGCGTCGGCCCAGGTCTGATTGCCTTCGGGGCCCCAGTAGGCGCCGACGCCGGCGTCCGCCGTCACGGCGGAGGCGCGGGTGTAGTCGCCGATGGTGCGGCCAAGGCGCGGATAGTTGTTGCCGGAGTTCGAAATGAAGATTTCAAGGAAGTTGACGCAGTCGTTGAAGTCCGCGACCCAGCCCATGCGGGCGGCCTCGGCGTCGCCGGCCTTCAGCTTCTGCTGGAGGGTGGCCCACGCCTCGGTGTTGATGGTGGCGGTGATGCCGAAGGTGTTCCAGGTCTCCTGGACGTACTGAATGATCAAGGCGTTTGCGCCGGCGTTGTTGAATGCAAAGTCAATGGCCGGCACGTCGGTGAACTTGATGTCGCCCGAAGCAACGGAGCCGGTGTAGGCATAGCCGAGGTCGATCAGGGTCTGGCAGGCAGCGACCTGGTCCTCGGTGTACTTCGCGTTGGCGGTGGAGGGGGTGTTGGTGCCGGTGTACCAGGTGCCGTAGCCTTCGGCCTCGCGGACGTCGGCGTTCTTGCCGTCGCCCAGCGTCTTGGGATAGAAGCCGGTGGCGGCAATCTGTCCGCCCTGGGTGACTTCTTCAACCAGCTCGACGCGGTTGATGAGCTGGCCAAGTGCAAAGCGGGCCTTGGACTGCTCGGGGATGGTCAGCGGCTTGCCCAGCGGCGAGACGTCCTTATGCACGTTGAAGAGCACATACCAGGTTCCGATGAGCTCGCCGAATTTCAGCTCGCCGGGGTAGGTAGCGTTGAGGCGGTCAAACTCGGTGGGGTCAATCGACTGGTCGATGAGGTCGGCCGTGTCGTTCTCATAGGCGGTCAGGATGGCCACGTTGTCTTCGGAGAGGTAGCATTTCACGCCGGCGAGCTTGACATTTGCGGCGTTCCAGTAGTATTCGTTTTTCTCAAAGGAGGCCACGTCGTCGATCTTGTACTCGGTCATCTTGAAGGGGCCCATGCCGACATAGGTGGCCGGGTCAACGGCCCAGGCGCCCTCGGCGTCGGCATTTTCAGTCTTGACCGCGTAGAAGGTCGTGAATGCGCACAGCTCAAGGAAGTAGGGGGTCGGCGCCTTCAGCTTGACGGTCAGGGTGCGGGCGGCGTCGTCGGCGACGAGGTTCATCGCATCCGGATAGCCCTCAATGATGTCAAAGAGGAAGCCGTAGTCGGCGCCGAGGTCCTCGGAGGCGGCGCGGTTCCAGGAGGCGACCATCTCGCTGGCCTTGAAATCGGTGCCGTCCGACCACTTGAGGCCGTCACGGAAAGTAAAGGTGTAGGTCAGCTTGTCGTCGCTGAGGGTGTAGTCCTCGGCCAGCTCAGGCGAGAGCTCGGCCTTGCCGTCCACCAGCTGGTAGCCCATCAGGCCGGTCTGCGCCAGCCGGATGATGTTTCCGCCGACAGAGGCGCTGTT
This sequence comes from Candidatus Acidiferrum sp., assembly GCA_035560415.1. Lineage (GTDB taxonomy): Bacteria > Bacillota > Clostridia > Oscillospirales > Feifaniaceae > DATMXT01. The sequence goes on from DATMZG010000004.1 coordinate 16,054, forward strand.
GAGAGCCGGGTCCATGGTGAGGGGCGTGCCGCCGCCCAGAAATGCCGATGCGACCTTGCCCTCAACCGGCGGGGTCACGGGGGTCTCTTCTTTCGGGCTGCAACCTGCGGCCATCGCCATGACCATGGTCATGGCCAGCAGAAGCGCAAATAGCTTTTTCATAGTAATCCTCCCTGTTTTTATTCAACTCAACCCCGACTTTACGGGCGTGAATTGCCATAATTGATTTTCACCGGGCGCTGTCATCAGAGATTGTGGCAGGCGCACCAGTGGCCCGGCGCCACCTCTTTGAATTCGGGACAGCTTTCGGCGCAGGCGGGGGTGGCCCTTGCGCAGCGGCTGCGGAAAGCGCAGCCGGACGGCATTTTGAGGGGGCTCGGAATGTCGCCCTGCAATACGATGCGCCGTGCGGCGCGGGCCTTGTCGGGGTCCGGAACGGGGACGGCCGACAGCAGCGATATCGTATAGGGGTGCAGCGGGTGCCGGTGCAGCTCGTTTGCGTCCGCCAGCTCCACGATGCGCCCGAGATACATGACCGCAATGCGGGTCGAGATGTGCTTGACGACCGAGAGGTCGTGGGCGATGAAGAGATAGGTCAGCCCCATCTGGCGCTGCAGGTCCTCGAGCATGTTGATGACCTGCGCCTGAATGGAGACGTCGAGGGCCGAGACCGGCTCGTCGCAGACGATGAATTCGGGGTTTGAGGCAAGGGCCCGCGCGATGCCGATGCGCTGCCGCTGGCCGCCCGAAAACTCGTGGGCGTACCGGGTGGCCTGCTCGCTGGAGAGGCCGACCGTCGACAGCAGCTCGTTGATGCGGCTCTGGCGCTCTTTTTTCGTGGCGGCGAGCTCATGCACGTCAATGGGCTCGGCCACGATGTCCCCGACCGTCATGCGGGGGTTGAGGGAGGAATAGGGGTCCTGGAAGACAATTTGCGCCCGGCGGCGAAACTCATCCATGACAGGGCCTTTTTCAATGAGCTTGCCGTCAAACCAGACCTCGCCCCCCGTCGGCTTGTAGAGGTGGAGCAGCGTGCGGCCGACCGTCGTCTTGCCGCAGCCCGACTCGCCGACAAGCCCCAGCGTCTCGCCGCGCTTAATGGAAAACGACACGTCGTCGACCGCTTTGAGCAGGGAGGTCTTGAAAAGCCCGGAAGTGACCGGGAAGTACTCTTTTAAGTTGCGCACCTCGAGGAGATACTCCGGGGTTGCGCCGTTCGCCGCTTTGTCCATGGGCGTGCCGTTCATCTGCAGCCCCCCCCTTCATCGTCGAGCGGCGCCGAAATGGGATTCCCCGCTTCGTCGAGTTCAAGACATCCGGCCTCATCGGCCTGTTTGACGTTGCGCCAGCAGGCCGAGATGTGCCCGGGGCCGACCAAGAGCTCCGGCGGATGCTTTTTGAGGCAGATTTTCATGGCGGCGTCGCACCGCGGGGAAAAGGCGCACCCCTCGGGGAGATTCAGGAGGTCGACCGGCGTTCCCGAAATCGGAATGAGCCGCTCTTTCTCGTCGAGCTCAATGTTGGGAATGGAGCGCATGAGCCCCTTCGTGTATTCGTGGCGGGGCTTGTAGAATATTTGCCGCGCGTCCCCGCGCTCGGCGACCCGCCCCGCGTACATGACGACGACTTCGTCGCACATGCCGGCAATGACGCCGAGGTCGTGGGTGATCATGATGATGGCCATTCCGAGCCGCTTTTGCAGGTCGCCCATCAGCTCGAGAATCTGGGCCTGAATCGTGACGTCGAGGGCCGTCGTCGGCTCGTCCGCAATGAGGATGTCCGGCTCGCAGGCCAGGGCCATTGCAATCATGACCCGCTGGCGCATGCCGCCCGAGAGCTCGAACGGATACTGCCTGACCCGTTTTTGGGGCTCGTTGATGCCGACCAGCTCCAGCATTTCCACGGCTCTGGCCTTCGCCTGCTCGCGGTTGCGGTCCGTGTGCAGCAAAATGGCCTCCTCGAGCTGATTGCCCACGGTGTAGACCGGCGTGAGGCTGGTCATGGGGTCCTGAAAAATCATGCTGATTTTATTTCCGCGCAAAGCCCGCAGCTCTTCGTCCGAAGCGCCGACAAGCTCCTTGCCGTCGAACTTGACGCTGCCGCCGGTAATTCTGCCGGGATAGGTCAGAATCTGCAAAATGGAATAGGCCGTGACGCTCTTGCCCGACCCCGACTCGCCGACAATGCCGAGCACCTGTCCGCGGTCGAGGGAAAAGGAGATGCCGTCGACCGCCTTGACTTCGCCCGACGGGGTGAAGAAGGAGGTGCACAGGTCTTTGATTTCAAGCAAACTCATACTGTCGTCACCCCCCGTCACGAGCGCAGCTTCGGGTCAAACGCGTCGCGCAGACCGTTGCCGAGCAGGTTGAATGAGAGCACGATGAGGAAAATGGCGAGCGCCGGCCACAAAAGCAGGTACGGATAGGAGGCGAGTCCGGTTCTGGCGTCGGCCGCGAGGGAGCCTAAAGATGGCATCGGCATTGAGACGCCAAGCCCCAGATAGGACAAAAAGCTCTCGGTGAAAATGGCCGAGGGAATTTGCAGGGCGGCCGTGATGATGATGACCGAGACGCTGTTGGGAATCATGTGCCGCAGGATGATGGAGGACGGCTTTGCCCCGATGGCGCGGGAGGCCAGCACATACTCCTGCTCCTTGATGGAGAGAATCTGGCCCCGCACCTGGCGGGCCATGCCGACCCAGTAGAGCATGCCGAACACGATGAAAATCGAGATCATGCCGGCCCCGAGGCGCAGCACGACAATGCTCTCCGACTGCTGCACAAAGCCGCGGATGACGACCGAGAGCAAAATGATGATGAGCACATCCGGCAGCGAGTAGATGATGTCGACGATGCGCATCATGAAGAGGTCGACCCTGCCGCCGAAAAAGCCCGAAACCGAGCCGTACAGGATGCCGAGGATGACGACGATGGTGGCCGCCACGACGCCTACGGCAAGCGAAATGCGGGTGCCGTAAATGACCCGGATGGCGTAGTCCCGCCCGAGGGCGTCAGTCCCCATGATGTGGGGAAACACTTTGCCGCCCGACTGAGTGACGGCCTGTTCCTTTTCGGAATACTCAAAGGGGTCGAGGTACTTGCGCGAGAGGTCCTGCGACTCATAGGTGTAGGGGTATATGGAGGGCACAAAGGCCGCAATGACGGCGATGAGCAAAATGGTGACAAGGCAGAGCACGGCGATGTTGTTCTTTGAAAGCCGCCGCAGGGCGTCCCGCGTGAAGGAGACCGACTCCCGCATTTGCGACTGCCGCGCCTTTTCCTCTTCGGTGGCGGGCGTAAAGGCGTCCGCGTCCACCTGAAAGCTAAGGAAGTTTTTCTTTTGTGCGCTGTTCATTTGCATCATACTCCTTCAGCTTAAATCAATGCGCGGATCGACAATCTTGTACAGCACGTCCGACAGGAAATTCATCAAAATGATGATGCAGGCGAGGAAAATCGTGACCCCCATGATCATCATATAGTCGGTGCGCAGCATGCTGTTGACAAAGAGCCGCCCGAGCCCGGGCACCGAAAAAATATTTTCGACCACCATGCTGCCGGTCAGGATATAGGCCATCATGGGGCCGGCATAGGTGATGACGGGGCTCAGTGCGTTTTTAAGCGCGTGTTTGAAAATGACCCGGCTGTTTTTGAGCCCCTTGGCGCGGGCGGTGCGGATGTAGTCCTGCCCCAGCACGTCGAGCATGCTCGAGCGGGTCAGCCTCGTGATGTAGGCCATCGGGTAGAGGCAGAGCGCGAGCGTCGGCAGCACAAGGCCGCCCGGCTGAGTGCTGAGCGTCGGGAACAGCTTGAATTTGAGCGCGAAAGTGAGCAGCAGCAGCGTCGCGATGACAAACGACGGCAGCGATACAAGTGCCGTCGTGACCACCTGTATGATTTTATCGAGCCATCGCCCTCGTCGCAGGGCGGCGATTGAGCCCAAAAATATTCCGAATACAATGGCGATGCAGGCGGCCGTCAGCCCGATTCTCGCCGAATAGGAAAAGCCGCCTTTAATGAGGTCGAAGACCGTGCTGCCCACCCATGCCGTCGAGAGGCCGAAGTCGAGTTTTACGATGTTTTTGAGGTAGTTAAAAAATTGTACGGGCACAGGTTTGTCAAATCCGTACTTGGCCTCAAGCGCCGCAATCGTCTTGTCCGACTTCGCTTTTTCTGAGCTGAAAGGACTTGCCGGAATCGCGTGCATTGTGAAAAAAGTTATGGTAATTACAAGAAATACCGTTAAAACTGCGAGAAAAAAGCGTTTTATGATATAAATCATAAATTTTGAGCTCATGGGCTTGCCTCCTCAAAACAGGGTGCTCCACTTGAAATTATACGCAGTGGATATATCACATTTATAGCATACATGCATACAACTGTCAACATCACAGTTTTTTCACAGGTCGCCAAATGGGGCCGGAGACGCTTGGATATGCTTGCTATTTTTGCGCTGTTCTGGTAAAGTATACGTATATATGCTTCGGCAAAAACGCCGCGCTTTTTTCGGGCGGCAGCAGGTTTTGTCACGCGGATATTCCGAGATTTAAGGAGGATTTGCCATGGCGGCCGATGGAAAATATTTGGCGGGTATCAAGCGCCTCAAGCATTCCGGCGTTCGGCTTGACAAGGGCGACGTCATATATGTGGACCCGTACGGGGTTCTCACCGATTCGCATGATGCCGACTTTGTGTTTATCACCCACATCCATTATGACCACTACTCGCCGGAAGACATCAAACGCATTTTCAAGGAGGACACCGTTTTTGTGGCGCCGGCCGAGGTGGCGGCCAAACTCACGGAGGCTTTCAGTTCGGCGAAAATTAAAATTGTGGAGTCCGGCGACATTCTGTCGCTTGGCAGCCTCTGCGTGGAGGTGTTGCCGGCCTACAACATCGGCAAGCAGTTTCACCCGAAGGAAAAGGGCTGCGTCGGCTATATTTTGCGCTGTGACGACGGCTCCTACTATTTCCCGGGCGATATCGACGCCATTCCGGAATTTCTGGCGGCCGACGCTGATGTGTTTTTTGTGCCCATCGGCGGCACATACACCATGAACCCCGAAGAGGCGGCGGCAGCCGTGGAGAAAACCTCGGCGAAAATTGCAATCCCCTATCACTACGGAGACATTGAAGGCATCGGCAAGCGAAGCGACGGCGCACACTTTATCTCTCTGCTCAAAAATGTAAAAGGAGTCGAACTGTGATGAACGCACAAAAGGATTTTATGGAGAAACTGGCCGCCCGCAAGCCGGTCGTCGGCTGCGGACTCATGAATGTCACCTATTCCGGCGTCATGCAGGTCTATAAGAGCTGCGGGATGGACTTTGTGCTCATCGACTGCGAGCACGGCACCCTGTCCGACGTCTCCATTGAAGAGATTTTGCGCACCTGTCGTCTTTTAGACTTGCCAACCGTCGTTCGGGTTCCCGGAATCCATCAATCCCTCATCGCAAAGCCCATGGACATGGGGGCCGACGGCATCATGGTGCCCCGGGTCGACACGGTCGAGCAGCTCGACGAGATTGTCAAGTATTGGCGCTTTGCACCCCGCGGCAAAAAGGGATTCGGCGGTTTTGCCCAGCTTCGCCCCGGCGAGACCATTCCCGACGTCAACGCGGGCCGGGTGCTGTCCATACAGATTGAGTCCCGCGAGGGCGCCGCAAACCTCGAGAAAATGCTGACCAAATACCCCGGCGAGCTCCAGTTCGTGCTGGTCGGCCCCACCGACCTCTCGGTCGACGTCGGCACCCCCGGCGACATGTACTCTGAAGTTGAGCTCGAGGTCATCGCCGATATCGCAAAGACCTGCGAGCGGCACGGCGTCTCGCTCGGAATGTTCTGCACCGGCCCCGACGTCATGCAGTTCTGGCTTGACCGCGGTATCAACGTCATGTGGGTCACGGCCGAGCTCTTCCTGCTGGCAAACGAAGTCGGCCGCGTCAAGACCATGTTTGACGAGCTGAAGTAGCCATGGACAAAAACACCTGGATGAAACTGCAAAACGGCAGCGACATTCGCGGCGTTGCGGAAGGGTTAAATCCGCAGCTGACGGCGGACTTTGCCGGACGACTTGGGCGGGCTTTTGCCCGCCTGACCCTTACGCGCACCGGAAAACGCCCTTTTTGCTCCTATGAGCCCGCCCGCGTGGCGGTCGGATTTGACCCGCGGCCCTCCGGCCGCCCACTGGCAAAAGCCTTTTGCGACGGGCTTGCGACCGAGGGCGTGACGCCCTATGCCACCGGCATTTCCACGACGCCGGCCATGTTCATGGGGTGTCTCGACCCAAAGCTTGCCGCCGACGGCGGCGTCATGGTGACGGCGAGCCACCTGCCGGCAGACCGCAACGGTTTCAAATTTTTCACCCCCTCCGGGGGACTTGGAAAAAACGACATCACTTTACTGCTCGAAGCGGCCTTTGAACTCGACCCCCCGGCCCCCGCCGAGGCACCTCTCTGCTACGACCTGATGGCCTCCTACGCCACCTATCTTGTCGAGCGGGTGCAGGAGTGGACCGGAAAAGAGCATCCGCTGACCGGCCGGAAAATTCTGGTCGACGCCGGCGGGGGCTCAGGCGGGTTTTATACCGGCGTCCTGGAGCGGCTCGGCGCCGACACCGGGGGCAGCCTCTACATAGCGCCCGACCCCGCCTTTTCGGGCCACATCCCGAATCCCGAGGAGGACTCGGCCATGGAGGCGCTGTGCGCCGCGGTTCCAAAGGCAAAGGCCGATTTCGGCGTCGCGTTTGACACCGACGCCGACCGGGCGGCCCTCGTGGGCCCCGACGGCGCCCTCATCAACCGCAACCGCATGATCGCTCTCGCCGCCGCCGTCATCGCCCCGCAAAACAGGGGCGGCGTCATTGTGACCGACTCGGTCACCTCGACCGGGCTATCCGAGTTCATCACATCGCTCGGCCTTGTCCACCGGCGCTTCAAGCGGGGATATAAAAACGTCATCGACGAGGCGGTGCGGCTCTGCGAGTCGGGCGTGCACGCGCCCTTAGCCATTGAGACAAGCGGGCACGCCGCCATGCGGGAGAACTTCTTCCTCGACGACGGGGCCTATCTTGTCACCCGCATGCTGCCCATGCTGGCCGTCAAGGGCCCTCACGAGCTCATTGGGGACTTGCGCGAGCCCGCCGAGAGCGTCAGCCTGCGCATTCCGTGCGAGCAGCTGCCGGAGGGTGCGCTTGACCTTCTTGCCGAATTGGCGAAAAAGACGCCCGGCCTCTCCCTCACGCCCGACAATTTCGAGGGCGTGCGGGTGGACTGCGACGCCGCCCACGGAGGCGGCTGGCTGCTGCTGCGCCGCTCGCTGCACGACCCGCTCTATGTGCTCGACATGGAGAGTGACCGCCCCGGCGGCGTTGCCGCCATGAAAGAGGTGTTAAGCCCCATCCTATGCCCATCATCTCAGTCAACCATTTAAATAAGAGCTTCGGCGACCGTGTGATTTTAGCGGACGTCGGCTTCGACATTGAACGCGGCGAGCGGGTCGGCCTCATCGGGCGCAACGGCAGCGGAAAGACGACGCTGCTGCGCATTCTGACAGGCGACAGCTACGCCGACAAGGGCGATGTGCACATCGAGCCCGCCGCCCGCGTCGAGGTTTTGGAGCAGATTCCCCGCGCAGGCGCGGGGGATACCGTCGAGGCCGTCATATGGACGGCCTTTGACCATTTGCGGGAGATGGAGAGGCGCATTGCGGCCATGGAGGACGAGATGGCGAGCGACCACAGCGCCCCGCTGCTCAAAGCCTACGACCGGCTGCGGGTCGAGTACGACACGGCGGGCGGCTACGAGCAGGATTTGAACTTCGCCCGCACCGTGGCGGGGCTCAGTTTTGACGCACAGTTTTTGTCCCGTGAATTCAACGGACTTTCGGGCGGCGAGAAGACCAAGGTCAACCTCGCCCGCATCATCCTCTCCTCCCCCGAGGTGCTGCTGCTCGACGAGCCGACAAACCACCTCGACATGCGCTCCATTGAGTGGATTGAGGAGTTTTTGGCAAGCTACAAGGGCACTGTCATCCTGATCTCCCACGACCGGTATTTTCTCGACCGGGTCTGCACCCGCATCATTGAGCTTGCGGGGGGCGGTGTCACCTCGTTTTCCGGCAATTACAGCGAATACATGGCCTGGAAAGAGGCCAGAGCCGAGCAGCTTGAGAAGCTCTATGAGCGCGAGCAGGCCGAAATCGACCGGCTGGAGACCGTCTCCGAAAAGCTTCTCGGCTGGGGCATTCAGACCGAGCGGCTGTCGCGCGCAGCCCTCTCCATGAGAAAGCGCATTGAGCGGCTTCGGGCAAACCGCACGACCCGCATTGCGCGGGACAACCGCCGCATTCACGCCGTCATAAACGACGGCGGCCGGACCGGATACGACCTCCTTTCGGTCATCGACGTCGCGGCGGGCTATGACGGGGAGCCCGTTTTTGAGGACGTCACCCTCGACGTCAAGCAGGGGGAGCGCATTGCGCTGCTCGGCGACAACGGCGCCGGCAAGACCACGTTTTTTAAGCTGCTGACCGGCGAAAAAAAGCCCATGTCGGGGCGCATCAAATTCGGCGCAAATGTCAAGGTCGGGCTCATGCCCCAGACCGTCACGTTCGAGCACCCGGAGCGAAATCTGGTCGACACCCTGCTCTACGCCAACCCGGTGACGGCCCAGATCGCCCGTGACCGGCTCGCGGCTTACGACTTTGTCGGCGAGGAGGTCTTTAAGCTGGTGGCCGACCTTTCGGGCGGCGAGCTCTCGCGGCTCAAGCTGTGTCTCTTGAGCTTTGAGCCCATCAACCTGTTTTTGCTGGACGAGCCCACGAATCACCTCGACATCGCGGCCCGCGAGTGGATTGAAAACACTCTCGAGGAATATGAGGGCGCCATGATTTTCATCTCCCACGACCGCTACTTCATCAGCCGCTTCGCCGACCGCATTCTGACGGTGGCGGACGGGCATATCGACGCGTTTTCCGGGGATTTCGAGGCATATCGGCAGGCCCGCACGGGGCCGGCCGCCCCCGTGAAAATCTACGACAAAAAGCCAAAGACAAAAGAAGTCTCCCCCGCCAAGGCGGAGCGGGTGCGCGAGCGGGCCATTGCCGCCTGCGAGCGCGACATTGCGGCCCTTGAGCGGGAGCTTGCCGGTGTGAAAGGCGATATGGACGCCGCCTCGACCGACTACGAGGCGCTGGAAGCGCTCACTGCGCGCGAAGCGGATTTGCGCGATGAGATAGACAGACTCTATTCCAAGCTGGACGAATTATATGAGGGGGTATGAGTGATGAGCGGTATCAACACCCGTGAGGCAGTCTACGCGAATGAGAGCTATACGGTGGCGGTGCGCAGGCATCTGCACATAAACGCTGAGACCTCGGGGAACGAAGTCAAAACCACCGAGTACATCAAAGGCGAGTTTGAAAAAATGGGCATTGAGGCAAAAGAGGTGGAGCACGGCGGCCTCATTGCCATTCTCGAAGGGGCCCGCCCCGGCAAGTCCATCATTTGCCGGGCCGACTGCGACGCCTTGCCCATGTCCGAGAGCGACTGCAACTTGAAGGGGCCCCGGCTCTGCAAGTCGGAAAATCCGGACGCGATGCACGCCTGCGGCCACGACGGCCATGTCGCCATGGCCATGACCGCCGCAAAAGTGCTTGCAGAGAATAAGGACAAGTGGGCCGGCCGCGTCATTTTCGCCATTGAGCGGGGCGAGGAAAACGGCTGGGGCGCAGTCCAAATGCTCGACGCGCTGCGGGGCCTCGGCCCCATTGACGGGTGCTACGGCAACCACCTCTACTGCGAGCTGCCCACCGGCAAAATTTCAGTTGAGCCCGGCTCCCGCATGGCGGCCGGCGCCGGCGGCATGATTAAGCTCACGGGCCGCGGCGGCCACGGCTCCCGCCCGGACCTCTGCGTCAACCCGCTGGACGCCTTTGTCGACATTTACGCCTCCTGCAAAGAGCTGCTGGCCGTAAAGCTCAACCCCTTCTCCCCCGTCACTTTCACAGTCGGCGCCGTCACTTACGGCACGGTCGGCAACATCATTCCGGATGACTTGACCTTTTTCGCCGGCTTCAGGTTTGCCGACTTCACAAAGTCCGGAAAAGCCACTGTGGAGGGCCTTAGGAAGATCGTTGAGACCTGCTGCGAAAAGCACGGCGTGACATACGAGATGAGCTTGCGCGCCCTCGACATGGCCGTCATCAACAACCCCGACTGCTCGGCAATTGCCGAAGCTGCCATCACAAAGGCGCTGGGCCCCGAGTATGTCGGGTATCACGAGCCCTGGTTGGCCTCAGAGGACTTTGGCATGTACCTCAAGTACTGGCCCGGCGTCTTCGCCTTTGTCGGCATTCAAAACGAGGAATTTGGCTCAGGCGCCCCTCACCACAACACGAATTTCGACATTGACGAGGCGGCGCTGTCCATCGGCGCATGCGGCACGCTGCAATATATCCTCGACTTTCTGGAAAACGACAAGCCCATTCGCCACACGCCCGAGACCCGCACCCCCGAAGAGCTGATGAACGCCGTTTGACGCAAAGCGCTGTTCTAAATAAAATACGGGGAATCCTATACCGATATCGGAAACGCTCACTGCGCGCAAAGAGGCTTTGCGCGATGAGATAGACAGACTCTGCTCCAAATTGGACGAATGATATGAGGAGGTATAAGTTATGAGCGAAATCAAAACCCGTGAGGCAATTTATGCAAATGAAGACTATACGGTGGCGGTCCGCAGGCATCTGCACAAACACGCTGAGACCTCGGGAAACGAAGTCAAAACCATTGAGTATCTCAAAGGCGAGTTTGCAAAAATGGGCATTGACGCAACTGAGGTGGAGCACGGCGGCCTCATCGCCATTCTCGAAGGTGCCCGCCCCGGCAAATCCGTCATTTGCAGGGCCGACTGCGACGCGCTGCCCATGCCCGAGAGCGACTGCAATTTGAAGGGGCCCCGGGTCTGCAAATCCGAAAACCCGAACGCGATGCACGCCTGCGGCCACGACGGCCACGTCGCCATGGCCATGACCGTCGCAAAAGTGCTTTCCGAAAACAAGGACAAGTGGGCCGGCCGCGTCATTTTCGTCATTGAGCGCGGCGAGGAAAACGGCTGGGGCGGAACTTATTTGCTCAACGCGCTGCTGAAACTCGGCCCCATTGACGGCTGCTACGCCAATCACCTCTATTCTGAGCTGCCCACCGGCAAAATCTCGGTCGAGGCAGGTCCCCGCATGTCGGCCCCCGTCGGCATCAATGTCAAACTGACCGGCCGCGGCGGCCACGGCTCCCGCCCCGACCTGTGCATCAACCCGCTCGACGCCTTCTGTGACATTTACGCCTCCTGCAAAGAGCTGGTGGCCGTCAAAATCAACCCCTTCTCGCCCGTCACTTTCGTCGTCGGCACCATGACCTACGGCACGGTCGGCAACATCATTCCGGACGACCTGACTTTTGCCGGTTCCTTCCGGCTTGCCGACTTCTCCAAGTCGGGAGAGGCCGTCGTCTCCGGCTTCAAAAAAATCGTCGAAACCTGCCGCGAAAAGCACGGCGTGAAGTACGAGATGAATTTGCGCGGACTCGACATGGCCGTCATCACCAACCCCGACTGCGCGGCAATCGCCGAGGCTGCCGTCACAAAGGCGCTCGGAGCCGAGTATCTCGGTTATCACGAGCCCTGGATGGCCTCCGAGGACTTTGGCCTGTATCTCAAGTACTGGCCCGGCGTCTTCGCCTTTGTCGGCATTCAAAACGAGGAGCTTGGCTCCGGCGCCCCCCACCACAACACGAATTTTGACATTGACGAGGCGGCGCTGTCCATCGGCGCGACCGGCACGCTGCAATATCTCCTTGACTTCCTCGAGAGCGACAAGCCCATTCGCCACACGCCCGAGACCCGCACCCCCGAAGAGCTCCTGAACGCCATTTGACGAAGGTCCCGGCACTGCCCTGTCTCTTTGCGGTTTGACGAATCAGACGAATATTATGAGGAGGTGTGAGTAATGAACAGCATCAATACCCGTGAGGCAATTTACGCGCATGAGGACTATACCGTGGCAGTGCGCAGGCATTTGCACAAAGTCGCCGAGACCTCGAGTCTCGAAGTCAAAACCATCGAATATATCAAAGGTGAGTTTGCGAAACTTGGCATTGAGGCCAAAGACGTGGAGCACGGCGGCCTCATTGCGGTGATGGAGAGCGGGCGCCCCGGCAAGTCCATCATTTACCGGGCCGACTGCGACGCGCTGCCCATGCCCGAGAGCGACTGCAATTTGAAGCGCCCCCGTGTCTGCAAGTCGGAAAATCCGAACACCATGCACGCCTGCGGCCACGACGGCCACATCGCCATCGCCCTGACCGTCGCAAAAGCGCTCTCCGAAAACAAGGACAAGTGGGCCGGCCGCGTCATATTCGCCATTGAGCGCGGCGAGGAGAACGGCTGGGGCGCAAACCGGCTGCTCGACGCGCTGCGGCTGCTCGGCCCGGTGGACGGCTGCTACGGCAACCACCTCTTCGCTGAGCTGCCCACCGGCAAGCTCTCGGTCGAGGCAGGTCTCCGCATGTCGGCGCCCGTCGGCTTCACGGTCAGGCTCACGGGCCGCGGCGGCCACGGCTCCCGCCCGGACCTCTGCGTCAACCCGCTGGACGCCTTCAACGACATTTACGCCTCCTGCAAAGAGCTGCTGGCCGTCAAAATCAACCCCTTTTCCCCCGTCACTTTCGTCGTCGGCACCGTCGCTTACGGCACGGTCGGCAACATCATTCCGGACAACCTGACTTTTTCCGGCTCCTTCCGGCTTGCCGACTTCTCAAAGTCGGGCGAGGCCGTCGTCTCCGGCTTTAAGAAAATCATCGCCCTCTGCTGCGAAAAGCACGGCGTGAAGTACGAGCTCGACCTGCAGGCATATGACATGGCCGTCATCAACAACCCCGACTGCTCGGCAATCGCGCAGGCCGCCGTCACAAAGGCGCTCGGGCCCGAGTACATCGGGACCCACGAGCCCTGGATGGCCTCCGAGGGCTTTGGCATGTACCTCAAGTACTGGCCCGGCATCTACGCCTTTGTCGGCATTCAAAACGAGGAGTTCGGCTCAGGCGCCCCTCACCACAACACAAATTTCGACATTGACGAGGCGGCGCTGCCCATCGGCGCATGCGGCACGATGCAGTACATCCTCGACTTCCTCGAAAACGACAAGCCCATTCGCCACACGCCCGAAACCCGCAGCCCCGACGAGCTGACAAACGCCATCTGACGGCGGTGTCGGTAAAGTCTTTGCCTTAATTCACAGGAGGAAACTCATGCTTGAAACTATCTTAGCGCGGCGCAGCATTCGCAAATACACGGGCGAGCCCGTGACGGACGAAGCGCTCAACCGAATTTTCCGCGCCGCCATGTCCACCCCCTCGGCCTGCGACTGCAGGCCTTGGGAATTTGTCGTCGTCCGCGACGCCGCAAAGAAAAAAGAGCTCGCGGGCCTTGGCCGGTATACCGGCATGGCGGCGGACGCAGACCTTGTCATCTTCGTCTGCGCCGTACCCGAGCGGCAGGCCGTCTGCCCCGGATTTTTCCCGCAGGACTGCGGGGCCGTCTGCCAGTCTATCCTGCTCCAGGTCACGGCCGAGGGGCTCGGCGCCGTCTGGTGCGGCGTCTACCCAGGCGAAAAAATCATGGAAAAAGCCGCCCGTATCCTTGGCACGCCGGACGGCGTCATCCCCTTTGCCATGCTCTGCGTCGGGAAGCCTGCCGAGCACCCCGCCCCCCGCGACCGCTATGAAGAGGCCCGTATTCACCACGAAAATTGGTAGGAGGATAAACAATATGAAGTTGCTCAATTTTGTTTCGGACGGCGAAGTGAAGCTCGGCGTCCTGACGGAAAACGGTGTTGCGGTCATGACGGGGGCAGTGGGTTTCCCGCAGACCATGCAGGAGGCCATTGAGCTTGACATTCCCGCTTTGAATGCGCTCGACCTCTCGTCCCTGCCGACCGTCTGCCCTGACTGCATCACTTACGCCCCGGTCGTGACGGCACCCGAGAAAATCATTTGCGTCGGACTCAACTATCTTGAGCATGTCAAGGAGTCCTATGCCGAAGTGCCCAAGTGGCCCTGCCTCTTCAGCAAGTTCAACACGGCCCTCGCCGCCCACGGCGAGACCGTCGTGCTCCCCGCCGTCGATGAAAAATATGACTACGAGGCCGAGCTTGTCATCGTCATCGGCAAGGGCGGCCGTGACATCGCCAAAAAGGACGCAAAGGACCACGTCTTTGGCTACACCTGCGGCAACGACCTCTCGGCCCGGACTCTCCAGTTTCGCACCGGCCAGTGGCTGACCGGCAAGACCATTGACAAGTTCGGGCCGGTCGGCCCCGTCATTGCGACGGCCGACGTCACCGACGGCGACAACCTGCCCATCAAGCTCATTCGAAACGGCGTCGTCTGCCAGGACTCCAACACGAACGACCTCGTCTTTGACGTGTCGACCATCGTGAGCTACTGCTCGCTGTTTGTCACCTTAAAGCCGGGCGACATCATTTTCACCGGCACGCCGCAGGGCGTCATCGGCGGCAAATCCGAGGGGGAGAAAAACTGGCTGAAGCCCGGCGAGGTGCTGACCGTCGCCATTGAGGGCATCGGCGAGCTGACCAACACGCTGGCATAACAAAAAAGTGCGGGGGATTTTCCCCCGCACTTCAAAAGAGTACTTATTTGTGATTGCGGAAAACGAGAAAACGGGCCGCAAAATAATTCCACAGGAAAACGGCGCCCATGAGCGGAATTTTCACGAGCCACGGCTCCAGCCCATACCGTGTGCAGAGCCATTTGAGCAGGGCGGAGCTGACAACTGTGTTGAAAGCCAGCAGTGCGGCGTACCGCGCGGCTTCGGCCGTCATTCTCCCCTTGGAGCGAAAGCTCCAGGTGCGGTTGAGCAGATAGCACCAGACGGCCCCCGCGAGCATTCCGGCGCCGTTTGCGGCAACTTCGGCAAAAAGCTCCATGCCGCCGCTTTTCATTCCGGTCAGCACCAGCAAAAACACGGTGTAGTCGACCGCAAACCCGCTCGCCCCCACAATCGCATACCGCAAAAAACTGGTGTTCAGCAGTTTCCCCATACATTCACCTCTTGTTGTAGCTTAATCCAAATACAAGGAGCGGTCAATATGAAAAAGAAAATCTATGTCATGGTCGACATGGAGGGCATCTCCGGAACCATTAAAACGGCCGATGTCGACAACACCGCGGCTGAATACCAGCGGTTTCGCCGCCAGATGACCCGGGACGTCAACGCCGCCGTCGCCGGCGCCTTTGACGGCGGCGCCACCGAAGTGCTGGTCAACGACGCCCATGACTCCATGACCAACATCCTCTTTGAGGAGATCGACCCCCGCGTCAAGCTCATCTCGGGGCGCATCAAGCCCATGTCCATGGTGGCGGGGCTTGACGACAGCTTTGATGGCATGATCATGGTCGGCGCCCACGCCAAGGCGGGCTCGACCGGCATCATGGCCCACACGATGTACGGCGTCCAGATTTCGGCCCTCTTCCTGAACGGCGTCGAAGTCGGCGAAATGGCCATGAACGCCTCGGCCGCCGCCGGCTGGGGCGTGCCGGTCATCATGATCAGCGGCGACGCCTCGGCCGAGCGCGAAGCCAGAGCCACCGTCGACGCCGACATTGAGTTTGCCGTCGTCAAGGAGGACATCACGCGCTGGTGCGCCGCCCTGCTGCCGCCCGAGCAGGCCGAGAAAGCCATTCGCGAAGCCGCCTGCCGGGCAGTCAAAGCGCTCGACGTCGCCAAAAAGCCGGCCGTGCCGGCAAGAACCACATATAAGCTGCGCTTCCACTCCTCGGCTGAGGCCGGGAGCGCCTGTCTCGTCCCCCAAATCAAGCGGGTCGACGACCGCACGGTCACGCTCTCCTCGGCCGACCCGAGGGCCGCGTACCAGCTGCTCTGCGTCGCCATGACCATGGGCTACGCCGCCTTTGACCGCATGTACGGTTGATTTGGCAAATGTTCATAACCACTTGACACTGAGCAGCTTTTTTGCTAAGATAGTTCTTGCCGTTCGCCTGTGACCAAGACGAGCGGCTATGGAGAGATGGCTGAGCTGGTCTAAGGCGCACGATTGGAAATCGTGTTCAGGCTAATACCCTGACGAGGGTTCGAATCCCTCTCTCTCCGCCAAAAATAAAAAGACGCCTTTGGCGTCTTTTTGTTTTTATTGAAATCAGGACACCGTAACAAGTCCACAGTTAACATGAGATTTTCTTGAAGAACATAAAATAATACGGTATACTGTCGATATATCAGAAGAAGGGAGGAATGCCTTTTATGAAAAAACAAAAGGCGCTCAGGCGCGACCGGGTCAACCGTGCGCTCGAGAGCGTATTCGATTACCCCCTGACGGTCATTGAAGCCCCCATCGGCTACGGCAAGACGACGGCCGTGCGCGAGTTTCTGGCCTTAAACAACTGCCCTGTGTTATGGCTTTCCTTCCTGCCGGGCGAGGATACGGCGTCGTTTTTCTGGGACAGGCTCTCCGAAGAAATCGGCAAGCAGGATGAAGGCGCGGGCGCAAAGCTCAGGGGGCTTGGCTTCCCCGCCGACGCGCCGCAGCTCGCGACCGTCCTGTCTATCATTGGCGAAGTGGACTTCAAGCAGAACACCGTCCTCGTCCTGGACGATTTCCACCTATCGAAAGACCCCGCCATCGGCGCCTTCATTATCCAGATTGCCAAGGAGCAGCCGGACAACCTCGGGGTTTTGATTGTCACGCGGGACACCTCAACCCTCGACATCACGGAACTGCTCGCCAAAGGGCTGTGCAACATCCTGCCCCAACAGATTCTGCGCTTCACGGACGACGAGGTCCGCGCGTACAGCGTCTTGATGGGGTACAGGCTCACGGACAGTGAGTTAAAACAGCTCTGCGCCTATACGGACGGTTGGATTTCCATGGTCTATCTGACGCTGCTCGGCCTCGGGCAGGGCATTCCCGTGGGCAGACAGGACGCCGTCAGCGACCTGATTGAAAAAGCGCTCTATAACGCCTACGATGCCGACATCCGCCGCTTTCTGCTGTGGCTTTCCGCAATGGACACTTTTACGGCACAGCAGGCGGCTTTTGTCACGCAGGAGGCGCGTGCCGAAGAATTTTTAAAAAAGCTGCGGCTTGAAAACGCGTTTATCGTCAAAGACGAGGCGACGGGCGTCTATAAAATCCACAGCGTGCTGCTCGATTTCCTTCGGGCCATGCAAAAAGACGAGGGGGAGAAAAAGGCCCTCTGGCGCCGCTTGGGCGAGTGGCATTTATCCCGCGGCGCCCGCCTGCCCGCTTACGGCGATTTTTGCCGCGCGGGAGATGTGGAGCGCCTCCTTTCGCTTTTGAACGACCCCGAAAGCATTGCGTATAACTCCACTTATTTCGAGGGCTTTTTGGAGCTCTTCAAGTCAATTCCGCACGAGACGCTCATCCGGCACCCCTTTGCCTATCTGCAATTTATCGACACGCTGCTGACCGATGGCGACCCCGCCGACGCGCAGGACGGCGCGGCGCGTCTCAATGAATTTGAGGCCGCGATTGCGGGTGCGCCCGACATGGCCCCGGACTTCAAAAACCGCATTTTGGGGGAAATTCACACCACCCGGATTTTCACAGTCTTCAACGACCCAAAGCGCATGGTTGCGCATACACAAGAGGCGCTGCGCCTGCTTGACGGCGGCGTCTCCTACATCATGATGCAGCAAAACGAATTCACTTTCGGCTCGCCCCATTTCCTCTACACCTATTACAGGGAGCAGGGCGCGCTAAAACAGACCGCACAGTACATGGCGGCCGAGTTCCCCTGCTTCCCGCGGCTTGCAAGCGGCTGCGGGACGGGCTGCGACTATTTGACCATGGCCGAGTACGCCCTCGAGACCGGCGACTGGCATGAGGCGGAGCTTAACGCCCGCAAAACCATTGTAAAAGCCAAAACGAAAGGTCAGACCGGCATCATCATCTGCGCCTGCTTTACGCTGATGCGCCTTTTTATCCGCCTTGGCAAAACGGCGGAGGCCCTGACGCTCTTGCGCCGGCTGAGAGACGCCGTTGCGCGGGAAAACAGCGTGTTTTACAACACTTCCATGGAGCTTGTGGAGGGGTATATTTACGCCTGCCTGGGGCGGCCCGAGAGCATTCCCGAGTGGATTTCTTCGGGCGACATGTCCCCGGCCCATTTCATGTATGAGGGCATCGCCTTCAACTACATCGTCCACGGCAAAGCGGTGCTGCTCTCAAGGGACTACGTCCGGCTTGAAATGCTGACCGAGGAGTTCGCCTCGTATTTTTCCGTCTTTCACAACCAGCTCGGATTTTTACACAACAAAATTTTCGAGGCGGTGGCAAAATACTGGCTCTACGGCATGGAAAAAGGCCTTGCGGCCTTAAATGATGCCCTCGACATGGCCCGGGAAGACCACATCGTCCTCCCCTTTGCGGAGTACGGGCCCGACCTCCTCGACATGATGCGGGAAATTGACTACGCCCACCCCGGGGACGCCTACGTGAAAGAAGTGTTCGCTGCCTGCGAAGCCTATTCGCAAAACCTCAAAAACGCCCCGCAAAGCGCCCTCTCGCTGTCGCCGCGCGAGCGGGAAATCCTCACCCTCGCCTCGGACGGCTTAAAGCGGGACGAAATCGCCGCACGACTGCATGTCTCTGCGTCGACCGTAAAGACCCATCTTCAGCACATTTATCAGAAGCTGGAGGTCGGCGGCAAGGCTGCCGCCATCAAAAAAGCGCAAA
>DATMZG010000005.1:0-14938 GCA_035560415.1 Candidatus Acidiferrum sp.
CAATGATATAAATATATGTCTGCGCCGTCATTCCCGCAAAGCCGCTGATGTTTTGCGCTGTTTGCACGACTCGGATGCGCCCGGGGCGCATAGAGTGGAGTGGGCGGCAGATATAAAAAAGGGGTGTGTGTGGGACACATTGCATATTGCGACACAAAGGAAGATGACCGGAGCGCGGCCGGGAGCCTCCGCGGCGTCACGGCTTGAGAAGAAGATGCGCATATGGGCCCCGCTGGCGCTCATTGTCTCGCTCGGGCTGGCGTTTGCGGCCTCGGGGCTGGGCTCCGCCGGGAAAGCCGTGGGGCCGTATGCGCCCGTGGATGAGTTTGCCGCACACCTCGACAGGCGGATTCCCGCGCTGATGGCGCGCTACAAAATTCCCGGCTGCAGCATTGCGCTTGTGACGGACGGCAGGCTTGTCTGGTCGGGGGCGTACGGCTATGCCGATTTGGAGAGCGGGCGAGTGCTGACGGCGGACACGCCGATGCGGGTGCAGTCCATCTCAAAGTCGGTCACGGCGTGGGGCGTCATGAAGCTGGTGGAGCAGGGGAGGCTCCGGCTTGACGCGCCCGTAAGTCAGTACCTGAAAAACTGGGACTTTCCGCCGTCCGATTTTTCGGCGGACGAGATCACGGTTTTGCAGCTGCTCAGCCACACCGCGGGGCTGCCGCTCGGCGACGTGTTTACGATTTACGCGCCCGGGGACGTAATGCCCTCGCTTGAAGAAAAGCTGACCCGGGAGGCCGTGCCGGAAAGGGAGCCGGGAAGCGCCTTTTCTTATTCAAACACCGGGTACAACCTGCTGGAGCTGCTCATTGAGGAGGTGACCGGCGAGGACTTCTCCGAATACATGGCGCAGGAGGTGCTGGCCCCGCTTGGCATGCGCCATTCATCTTTTGCGTGGAGCGAGTCGCTTGCCCCCGCCGTTCCGGTCGGCTATGATTTGCGGGGGAAGCCTGTGCCGCCCTATGTATACCCCGAGAAGGGCTCCGGCGGCCTTTTCGCCACCGCGCAGGACGTCGCCGCCTTTGCCGTTGCCGGCATGGGGCGCACCCCGCAGGCGGAGAGCGCGCTCGGCCCCGGCATGAGAGAGGCCCTGCACATGCCGGTCAGAGAGGACCTCGGCGTATACGGGCTTGTGTTTGACGCCTATGGCCTGGGGCATTACATTGAAACGCTCCCGGGCGGCGAGCGGGCCGTCTCCCACGGGGGGCAGGGCACCGGCATCATGACCCATTTCCACGCGGTGCCCGAGACCGGCGACGCCATCGTCATCCTGACAAACAGTCAGAGAAGCTGGCCCTTTATCGCCTTTGTGCTCCGCGACTGGGCGCAGTGGCGGGGACTTGGCTCAGTCGGCATGGGCCGGATAATCTGGGCAAAATACGGCCTGTGGGCCGCCATCGGGCTGATTTGGGCCGCGAGCGCACTGCTGGCGCTGCGCCTGGCGGACAGCATTTTGCGCAAAAAGCGCATCGCAGCACCGCGGCCAATGCGCGCCGCGCAGGCGGGCGCGGCCGCCGTCCTCACAGGCGGCCTCATCTGGTGCAGCTGTCAGCCGTATTTGCTGGTCACTTCGGTGTTTCCGCGGGCGTCCGCGTGGCTCGCCGTTTCGGCGCTGGGGCTGTCCGCCGTCCTGCTGTGGTCGGCAATTTATGCGCGTGAGAAAATATGAGGGGAGGAAAATGCAGTGGAGAAAAAGCGTAAAATGTCTGATTTCATGAACATGGGCACGGCCATCGGGCTTTGCGCGGCTATTGGAATCGCGCTGGGCGCCCTGCTGAACAATGTGACGCTGTGGCTGTGCGTCGGCGCCGGGGTGGGCGTCGTGCTTGGAGCCGTTGTGCAGATGTATAAGAGCAGGCGGCAATGACAGATGAACAGATTAAGAAAGGCCGGGCACATGCCCGGCCTTTTATTGTGGGGAACTCCCCGGCGCGCAGGCTCCGCCGGGGACGCAGGTGCCGTCGTCGCGCAGGAGCAGCTTGCCGAGCAGGCCGACTCTGACCCATTCGGGCCGCTGTAAGCGCGGCACATATTCTCTGTCCGGCGCCCACGCGGGGTTTAACATCGGCCGGCGTTCCATGCGCGCGGGAATGAGCACCGCGCCGTCTTTTCCGAGGATTTCGGGGGCTTCCGCGTCGGAATACAGGATTTCCCCCCACTCACCGCGCAGATATTTATTTTTCCAGTGGAGCTCGCCGGAGTCGCCCACATACCCCGACACGGCGGCGGAGACGCCCAAAATGTAGGTGTCGGCGTCCGTGGCCTTTCTGATTTTTGCCCCCGTGCCGAGCGTGACAAAAAAGCCGGGCTCAATCATGCCGCCGTCCTCGGTCTCAAACAGTTCGGCATAGTCGGCGCCGCCCGTCAGCCATGCCGACGCGTGGCCCTCTCCGTTTGCGAGAATTTTGGCGGCAAGTCCGAGGGTCTCGGGGCTGACGCCGTTTGCCAGAAACCACGAGTAGTTCGCGTCCGCGCTGCCGTTTTTGCCCATGATATGCGCGCCTTCATGCCCGTTCGTACTGGTTTGTAAGCCCTCCGCGTGGGAATTGTTGCCCGTCGCCTCGGTGCCGATGCCCTCCGCGTGGGAGGCGTTGGCATAAGCGGTGTTTTGCGCGCCCTCCGCATGGGAATTGTTGCCTGTGGCGTAGGTTTGCCAGCCTTCGGCGTGAGAACTGTTGCCGGAGGCGCTTGTCGTGTTGCCTTCCGCGTGGGCGGCTTCGCCCGAGGCGATGGCACCGCCGCCCTCCGCGTGGGAAAATTGGCCGGTGGCGGAGGTGCTGATGCCCTCTGCGTGGGACGAGATTCCAAAAGCGGTGGTGGTGTTGCCTTCCGCGTGGGACGAGTTGCCCTGGGCCTTGGTCGAGGTGCCCTCTGCGTGGGCGGCTTCGCCCGATGCGGTGCTTTGCCAGCCCTCGGCGTGAGAATTGACACCCGATGCGGTGGTTTGCGCGCCCTCCGCGTGGGAATTGTTGCCCGCTGCGGTGGTTTTCCAACCCTCGGCGTGGGCGCTGGTGCCCGAGGCCGTGGTGTCGTTGCCCTCCGCATGGGCGGTCTCGGCCCATGCTATCGTGTCGAAGCCTTCCGCGTGGGCATAATTGCCCGAGGCGACGGTTTCACGACCTTCCGCGTGGGAAGCTTCGCCCGTGGCCTCGGTGGCGTTTCCTTCCGCGTGGGAAGCTTCTTTCAAGGCGGTGGTATTGTTGCCTTCCGCATGTGTATATGCGCTTGAGGCCTTGGTGTTGATGCCCTCCGCGTGGGACGAGTTGCCCCAGGCGATGCATTGTGCGCCCTCCGCGTGGGAATTGTTGCCCTCTGCGGTGGTTTTCCAGCCCTCCGCGTGGGCATACGCGCCTGTGGCGAAGGTGCTGATGCCCTCGGCGATCGTGGCGTTGCCCTCGGCGTGGGCGGTCCCGGCCGAGGCTTTTGTGCCAAGCCCCAGCGCCGTCGCATAGGGCCCCATCGTGTATTTTGGCAGGGCGCCGATTCCCCTGAGGGCGCCGGTGTTGTTGCCGTCGGTCAGGTTCTCAAGTCCGTTTTGCACAAAGAGCGAGGCCTTTACCGGCGCGGCGGCGTAATAAAATTCCGCCGCGCCCTCGTTTACAAGCGTCACTGCGGCGGGCGGCGAGCTCACCTCAATGACCGCAGAGCCGCTGACCTGTCCTGTTTTAAAGGGTGAACAGCCGCTGACTTTTCCGCCGCCTGAAACTGAAATCGCAAAGATCGCGCCGCTTGCCGAGCGGGCCGGTTGCGTGGCCACCCACCAGTCAATCGCGTACCGGCCCCGGACACTGAGCGTGATGACGCCGGTCGCGTCGTCATAGGAGATGTCGCCCGTCTCGAAAAGCGTGGTGTCGAACAGCACAGTATTTCCGGGCCCGACAGACGTCAAGCCCATAAGCGCCAGTTGCAGCGCAATATTGTTCATAATGACACTTCCCTAAAATTTGTCGGATTTCTGCAATATATGATATGCCTGCGGGCGTCGCATGTTAGTTTTCTTAAGATTTGAATTGCATCACTTCGCTCAAACGACTATAATTAAACTGTCATTTCACAGGCGAGAGGGGGCGGGTTTATGGAATACAGTACGGTGGCCGAAACTGCCGAAAAGTGGGGCGTCACGGCAAGGCAGGTGCAGCGGCTTTTGGCCGAAGGGCGAATCCCGCAGGCCAAAAAATACGGCAGGTCGTGGATGCTGCCGGCGGACGCCGAAAAGCCGGGCGATGCGCGCCGGGAGAGGAACGCGCCCGCTCTGGAGGACCCGCTGTCCGCGGACCTTTTGCGCCTGCTCGAAGTGGCGATGACGCCCTTGCCCCACCGAAATCCTGACGCGATTTTAAAAACCGTGAAAGAGGACAGTGTGCGCCGTCAGTTTGAGGCGGAGCTGGCGTATCTCAGAGGCGATTTCGCGCGGGTCATGCGCTGCTTCGGCGAGACGGATGGGGACGGGGCGGCCAAGCTGCGCGGCGCCCCTGTGGCGGTCGCGGCGGCGGTCAGCCTCGGGGACTACCCGGCCTATCTGAATATTGAATCCTACCTCAAGGACTGCGTCAAAGCGGGCAAGGGCGGACTTATATCGGTTTTCGCCGAGCTGGCCTTAGCCAGCGTCTATGTCAGCGCGAGCGCGCCGAAAATGGTTCCGGGCTGGCTCAAAGAGGGGGATTTCGGCGCTTTTCCGCCGCAGCTGCTCCCGCAGTATTTGCACTATCTGCGCACGAAGTACTTTCTTTGTGTCGGGCGGTATGAAACGGCGCTGGCCGTGGCGCAGACCGCGCTCGCCTTTGGCGACGCACAAAAGGGGACCTCCCATCCGGACATCTATTTGCGGGTTGGCTGCGCCCTCGCCTGCCATCTTCTCGGACGGGAGGAGGAGGCGAAACGCGTTTTGCTCGGCGCCATGCGCACGGCCTTGCCCCACGGCTTTATCACGCCCTTCGCCGAGACGGTCTCGGATTTCGGCGGCCTCATTGAGGAGTGCGTCATGCTGACATATCCCGCCTGCCACGACCCCCTCATTGACCAGTGGCAGCGCACCGTGAAAAACTGGGTGAGCTTCCACAACCGCTTCACACAGGACAATTTGTCGATGATTTTGTCCCGGCGGGAATTTTATCTCGCGCAGCTGGTGGCCCGCCGCGTCCCCTATGCCGAAATTGCGGCCAAGTACGGCATTTCGGTCGGCAGACTCAAAAACATCATGCTTGAAATTTACGAAAAGCTCTGCATATCCGGCCGCGACGAACTGACGAAAATCATCGGGTTTTACAACAACAGGGGAGAGGGCACATGAGCCGTGAGCTCACCGCCTATTTGAAATTGCAGGCCGCCGTCTCGGCCGCCCTCAACTTCTTCATCATGGGCATGGTCTCGGGGCTCATTTACCACAAGGCGGACTTTGTGCCGACAGACCCCGTCAGCCTCGCCGTTGACCTTGGCATCACCTGTCTGTCGGCTTTCATGATTTCCATGCCCTTAACCCGCGCCGGCCTGCGCCGGGACAAGACGGGGGATGTGCTTGAGGCGACTTCGCCAAAAAGCCGCTTTCTGGCGCGGCTTTTCCGCCGCCCCCTGCTGTTTTGCCTTTTATTTGGCTTTGGCACGGCGGCGCTTGTCTTCGCCGCGGCAGCGCCGCTCTTTGCGCTCACGGGTACCGCTGCCCTCCCGTTTTATGCCTATGTCGCACTCAAGAGCACGTTCGGAGCGGCGCTCGGCGCTTTTGTATCCGCGGTTTTGTTCTACGGGGGCATGTGCCGGGCGCAGTAAATGTCGCTTGGGCGACGGGAACGCGGGCCGTCATTTCGCCCTCCCGTGCGCGTATTTTGACGCGGCAGATATCTGCACCGAGGGCGCTCACGGATTTTGGGCGGGGTTTGTCACTGCCGCCGGACAAAACGAAAGCGGTTTAGCCGGATTTACGCCCCAAAAGTCGTGACTTTTTGCAGGCGAAAAGTCACTCCTCAAAAGGGAAATTTTCCCCTATGATAGCACTGTGTGCTATGATAGGGGATTTTTATATCCCTTTTCGGCAAAGGAGCGTGGTGGTAGGTATGCCCCCTGAGCAAAAGCGGCTCTATAAGGTCTTTCACGCGGGCGGGCGGGAGTTTCCCGTCTACCTCGAATATGACGAGCGCATGGACGAGAGCTACCCCGCCTATCCGGACTTTGAGGCGCAGCCGGAGTATACCGCTGAAGGGCGGCCGTTCGCCACGGCGGAGCAGGAGAGCTGTCCCTGCGGCAAACCGGGCATTCCGGGAAATTCGCCCCCCTATGACTGCGGCGGCTGCGGCTGGTTTTTCAGAGAGGGTACGCCGTTCAACCCAATCGGCGTGTGTATGTGCGACGCGCGAAGGCGCGAAGACAAGTCGGAAAGAGGAGATACAGTATGAAAACAAAAAGGTTGCTCAGTTTGATTTTGTGCCTGGCGCTCGTAATTTCGCTGCTGCCGATAGAGGCGTTCGGGACGGACACGGGCGGCATGGCCGACATCCTGACGCTGACAGATGCCCCGACGGAGGGCGAGTATAAAATCACAGGCTACGCGGGCCTCCAAAAGCTGAGCCAGTTCACGCAGAGCAGCACCCTTGCCGGCGTGAGCTTTTATCTCGCCGCCGACATCACGGCAAACGCCCCCTTTACGCCCATCGGGGACTTCGCCGGGACCTTTGACGGCAACGGACACACCGTCACAGGCCTCTTCGCCGTCCACTATGGCGCAGGCAATGTCGGGCTCTTCACAAAAGTCCTGCCGGGCGGCGTCGTGCGAAATCTCGACACCGACGCCGAACTGCCCACCGTCACCGTGGCGGCGACCACGCCCACCCGTCTGAGCGAGGATATGTTTGAGGCAGCCGGCGACGGTGCGCACCAGGATTATGACGTCGAGTTTGAGCTTGAACTCAGCCACGCCGTGCCCTATCCCGTCAAGGTCTCCTACCAGACGCTGGCGGGCGCGGCCGTGAGTTTCACCACAGTGAACGGCACCACGCTCACTTTCGAGCCGGGCGAGACCGTGAAGTCCGCCTCGGTGTCGGTCGGGTACTTTTCCGCGGGCGATGAGGCGCTGGAGCGCTGGGGCGGGGACCGCAGTTTCCTCGTGCGGTTTTATAACCCCGTCAACGCGCGCCTCGTGGGAGATGTGGACTCGGGCGTCAACGCCGCCGCAAACGGGCGCTCGGCCTACGCCGCCATCAACCTCTACATGAACCTCACTTTCTATAACACCGAGATTTCATCCCCTGACCCCATGGTCGCGGACGCCCTGATTGACGTCGCGATTCCCAGCGAGACCTCGGGCGCCCCCCATTTTGGCAAAAACCTGACATATGGCGGCCTGAACCTCATCAATCTCCTGCCGGCGCTTCAGGATTCGAGCGCCTCGGGCGTCAGACTCTCGGCCACCCTCGTCGGCGTATTCCTCGGCACGGAGCAGGAATTCAAAACGGTCAATGCGAGACTGACTTTCGGCACAATGGAAGAGCCGCTTTATGACGCCGAAGACTATGCCGGCTGGCCTGTGATGGCAGACGCCGAAGGCTACAACATGACCGCTTTTGACGTCGGCTATATCGACGGCTCCAACAACTGGATTGAGCCGCCCGGGGGATACGGCAGCTTTGTTTACTACATCCCGAGGGATAAGTACATTGACTATATCAAGGCCAATCACGAAGACTACGGCGGCACCGGCAGCTTTCCCCTCGCGGTATACGACATGTACATAGAGGGGACCGCGGACTCCGGCATGCTGCATGGGGACCTTCGTTATCAGTACCTGTCGCTCGTCGACTTCACGCCCCCCGCCGTCAATGAGAAGGATTCTTGGAACGGGCCCGGAATCAAAACACCGACCGCCCTTTTCAATCCCGATACGACTTTCGGGCCGGGAGACGTCATTCCCATCACGGTGGAGTTTTCTGAGGCGGTCACCGTAACCGGGCTCGAAGGGCTGAAGGTCAATGGCGAAGACGCGCCGCTCGCGGGCAATCCGGGGTCTTCGGGCACCCGCCACACCTTCCTCTACACCGTGCAGGACATGGACAACGCAAACTCCCTTGAAGTCAGCGCGCCGGACGGCGATTATTTCGTGGACCTCGTGGGAAACGAGATCGCCACTGACGGCAGCATAGACGGCTCCATTGACTTTGCGGGCGGACACATCATCGACGGCCTCTCCATTCACACCCCGGAGAAATCGCAGGCCATCTACGCGCTTACGGCCGACGGCGCCTCCTACGCCGCGGGCGACACCATCGGCGTGACGTTGGCCGATTATCCCGGCGACGTCAGCCTCTGGCTGCGAAACACCGTGGGCGATGACGAACTGCTCGGCGGCGCCTATCTCGCGGCGCGCAACCTCGTCACCGGCGAGCTCGACACCTATCCCCTTTACTCGACGGGGGACGACGGCGGGAGCGCCGTATACGAGGCGGCCATTCCGGCCTCGGCCTACGCGCGCGAGACCGACCAGACGCTGGAGCTCGCCCTCTTCTACGGCGACGGCGTCACTCAGGACGGGGACGGCAGCTTCTCGGGCGGCACATTGGCCCGCGACAAGCTGCTCACGGTCGGCCTCGAAAAGGTCGTTTTGGTGACGGACGTCACGCTTGACGGGACCAAGTACCCCGAAAATGGCGTCATTTACACGACCGCCTCCGCCGCGACGCGGCTTGCGGCCTCAATTGCCACGGCGACGCAGCCGGAGGATGGCAGCGACGCCTCCTACCCCGCGCTCGCCTGGAGCAGCAGCAATGTAAGCGTCGCCACCATTGACCCGGACGGCACAATTCGCCCCGTCTCGGCGGGCGCCGTGAGCTTTACGGCAACGGCAAATAACGGCGGCTTTGGCGCCGTCAGCGACACGACCCCGGAATTCGCGGTTGTCAGCGGCGGGCCGCCCGCCATTGTGATACCCACGAACGCGTGCCGCTTTTCGACAAGGCAGGGGGAGGGCGCCACAGTGCGCTTTTCCACCAACCTTGAATATGCCAATACCGCCTTTACCCTCAAGCTGTACGAGGGCGGCAGCGTCTCGGGCAGCCCCGTATACGAAAAAGCCTATGGCGCCGGTGAGCTGACAGCGCCCGCCGTCACGATTCCGGGCGCTGAAATTGACCTCATCTCGCCCGCGGGTGCCGACCTCTCCCTCTCGCCCGCCTACACCTTCACGGTCGAGGCGCCAAACCCCGACGCCGCGGGCGAGACCCTGTCGGCAACGGGCTATCTCGTCGTCTACCCGCAGCCCGCGTCGGTCCGGTTTGAGCCCCTTGACAGCTACTACATCACCGACGCGACGGACAGCGTCGACATCGCGTGGGCGCTCGCCAACCTTGAAGCGGGCGACGCCTTCACGCTCAACATCTACAAGAACGACGGCGCGACGCCCCTCTATTCGACAAGCGACAAGGGCCAGAGCCGCCACGCGCTCGCCATTGACGAGGTCGAGGACGGCCGGCTCAAGGACGTCTACACGGTGCAGGCCGGCGCGTCGAACATCTCGGGCCCCTGCGTCGACTCCTTCCTGCTCTACGTCTATGACGACGACGCGCTTGAAATCCTCGTGAAGGACGCCGCGGGCAGTCCCGACCCCGACGCTGCGGACGGCGCCCTCACCCTGAGCAACCGCAGCTATATCGCGAACCTCTATAATACGGAGGGGAGCGAGGGCATTCTCGACCTCGCCCGCGACATCAACCTTCAGCGGTACATCAGCGTCAACTACGGCGACTACGCCTGGGGCGTCATCACCGACCAGATCGAGTGGCTTTCGGACGACACCGCGACGGCGACTTTAAACTACCGGCAGGGCTCGCTCTATGAGCCGCTCTCCTCTTTCACTTACACGAAATACCCGCCCGCCACGACGCTCTCCCTCGCGGGGGTCGGGGACGGGGAGACCACCGTCACGGCCACCCACGCCCGCACCGGCAAGGAGGTCTCGCTTGACGTGACGGTGGAGACCCTCAAAAATCAGCTCTACCTCTTCCAGTTCTATCCGAAGCAGACGACGACCGTCACTTATGAAAATGCGGCGGGCACAGTCACCCTCACTTCCGACGCAAACGGGGCGCTGGCCGTCTATGAGCCGGACGGCATTGAGAGCGACGTCTCCCTGCGCTCCGAAGGCGCAGAGCGGGTCTACCTCGGGAAAGTTTATGAAAAACAGCTGAAGTCGGGAGAGCAAAACAGCGCCAACCGCGGGCTCTACCCGGTCAACATCCTCCAGCTGCGCAACACCAAGCTCGAAGTCTACCTCAAAAAGCCGGACGGAACGCCATGGTCCGGCAGTATGACCTGCCACGGCGCCGTCTATAAAAACGGCAAGCTCTGCCCCGACACCCTCATGGAGGACCTTGCCGCCGCCGTGCCCGCCACGGGGCTCTTCACCCTCGACTTAAACGCGTCTGAGTTCTGGACTGACAGCGCCTCAGAGACGCTTGAAATGAACGACGACCTCCGGTTTGACTTCATTTTCGAGTGCGGGACGGGGGATGAATACTATCCCTTCTACATCAGCGTCGACGGCAACCTCAACACGATGGACCTCGTCAGCACCGGCGCAAACGTGTCGCAGCTGCGCGCCAACCCCGCGGGGGTGCCAAACCCCTTCATTGCGGCCCAGACCGTGAGCGGCGGGGGGCTCATAGGCGACGTCGACGTGATGAACAGCGCCGGCCACATCGGCCCGAGCGACCGCATTCCGCGCGAGGTCCTAAAGACCACTATCTTCTGGTGGGGTGAGACGCCGGACGCAAACTACGGCCTGCGCCTTGAGAGCTCAGCCGGGGCGGCCCTTGAAAGCCAGAGCGTGCGCACCGTTGTCTTCCCGTTTTATGACGCCGCCATGACGGTCAACGAGACGGTTTTGACCGCCGCAACCGTGGGGCAGGGCACCGTCTTGAACCTCGGGCCGGGCGCTGCGGCCCCCGTCTCCATGGCGTTTTTGCGCGGCAACGGGAGCCTCTACCAGCGCAGGGACGCGGCCTTCACGGTCGCAAACGGCGTGGGCCTGCCCACGCCCGAGAACAGCGAGTCATTGGCAGACAGCATTGACGACCTCGAAGACCAGATGAGCGACAAGGAGAACTTCTCCTCCGACATGGTGGAGGGGGACACCAAGCACATCATGAAAGCCCTTGAAGTGCTCGAGCTGCTCACGACGACGGCCGCCGTCAAGCTCACGGTCGAATACGCGCCGACTGAGGACCCGCTGGTCTACACCGGCGTCATCACGTTTGGCGGGGACGAGTCGGAATACGGGCCTGTCCAGGGCGGCGCCTCCATTGAGCTCGAGGTCATCACGCTGGAGGCCAGCGCCTATGTCAAGACCGAAATCCGCTATGACAGGCCGCTCAATGACTGGAGCATGCAGACAATCGGCGGCGGATTCTACATCTCGGCCAGCAACGACGCCCTGAAATTCACCACCTTCATTCCGTTCCCGCCCATCACGGTCGAACTGGGGCTCCAGTTTGAGCTCGATTTGTCGCTGCAATTTTTGAGAAGCCCCGTGAAGAGCACAAAGACCGACATCCTGCTGACGACCGGAATGGGGGCGGGCTTTAACGCCTTCGCCGGGTTCGGCGTCGAAGCCGACCTGTTCTCGGCCGCAATCGGGGTCTACGGCGAGCTGATGGTCACAGGCTACTTCTCCAATTTGTCCAAGTATCTGAACACGACCGAGACCGACCTTGGCGTGCCCATGGACAATTTTGAAGCCTACTTCGCGGCGGTGTTAAACCTCTCGGGCGAGATTGGGCTCAAGGGCGAAGTGAGCATCATCGGCATGGGCCGGGAGTTCTCGATTGTGCTGACCGAGTTTTCGGTCAACATCGCCGACACCGGCAACTGGGAGGAGATCAGCGCCTGGGTCAATGAGAACGGCGTCAGGGACTATTTTGGCATTTACTCAGCCGACGACATCACGGATATGGCTTTCAGCCTCTATCAGTCGGGCCAAACGGACAAGGCCGAGCGGCTGCTCATGTCGATTGCGGGCGGCGTCAAATACACCGTGACCGACTCGGGCTGGGGCATTGAGGGCAGAGATTATCTTGAAGACGGGGAGAGAAGCTGGCACGACGGCGCCTCCCGCCGTAGCACCTTGGGGGCCCTCACCTCGGGGTCCACAACCGTCCTGTCAAACGCCTATCCCCACGCCGACCCCCTGGCCTCGGACGACGGCGAGCTCATGCTCTACCGCTCGGACGGCTATGACCCCGCAACCAATCCGACGCCGGGCGTCAACGACATGAATATCAGCTGGGCCACCCGGTCGGGCGACAGCTACACAGACCGCGGGACAATTGACACCGACCTTCCGGCCGCCAGCGCATTTGACTTTGACGGCGACGGCGACTTCGCCGCGGCGGCATGGGTCGCCCAGCGCGAGGACATCGTCTTTGCCGACCCGCTGGCACTCACGGACGCCGAAATTGCCGCCATGCTCGCAAATACCGAGATCGTGGCCTCGGTCTACGACGGCGACCACTGGGCGACAGCGCGGCTGACCGACAACTACGAGACCGACATGGCGCCGGTCACGGCGGCCGGGGGCGGCAAGGCCATTGTCGCCTGGCGCGGCATGGCTGGCAGCGGGACCGAAGGCGACGACCTCAACATGAACAACGTCAGCGACCGCATTTTCTACCGCGCCTATGACGGCGCGTGGGACGACGCCGCAATTCTCTACAACGGCAGCCTCGGCAAAGTGTATTCGATGGACGCCGCCATGCTTTCGAATGGCGCTGCCGCCGTCGTCTACACCGTGGACGTCGGCGGGGAGGGCGATGAGGCCGATTACGAGACGTTCTGCACCGTCGTGGACGGGGCCGGGGCCGTGGGCTCCACCCTGCGCCTGACAAATGACGGCGAGGAGGATTCGGGCGCGCAAGTCGTTGCCTGCGACTTTGGCGGGGCGGACGGCGAGCTCTTCGTCGTCGGCTGGTACCATTCGGACAGCGCCGGGAACGGCGACGTCGTGCTTGCGGCGGTCTCGGCCGACGGCCGGGTGCAGGACGGCTTCTCCGAATCGGTCTCGGGCGCCCTTGCGGGGCAGGATGTGAAAATTGGGGGCAACTTCCGGTTTGCGGGGGGCGAGTCCGGCGCCCTTGAGGACCTCCACATCCTGTGGAGCGAGCTGCGGGCCCCCGCGTCGGGCGAAGACGCCGCCTCCTCGGTCCTGCGGGCCGTGAAGCTCTGCCGGGACGACGCCGGAAAGCTCTATTTCACGGCGCCCCTCACGGTGGCCGAAACGGGCGAGGAGACCCAAATCGGCCGGTTTGACGGGTGGAGCGGCGAGGCCGGCAGGGTCGACGCCCTGCTGCTCGTCACCGAATACGGCGAGGCCGGCGGCGTAGGCGCGAGCATTCAGGCGGCCTATGCGACATTCGGCAACGCGGTGACGGTCTCGTCCTATGTGAATCAAGCCGAAATTGTCCACGACTTCGACACGGCCTTCTCCTTTACCGTGACCAACCTCGGCTGGGAGCCTGTCAGCTCCGTCCAAATCGCGCTCTCGGACGGGGAGACGGGGGAGGACTTTGAAAACCTCGGCCTGCTGCCCAACCAGTCGGTCATGCTCACTCTGCCCTACGCGGTTCCGGCCGGCGCAAACGAAATTGCCGACCTCGACTACACGCTGACGGCGCAGTTTGCGGGCGGCGGCACCGACGTCAAGACCGGCGCCCTCGACATCGCGGTTCCGGACATCGGCGTCACATCCCTCACGCCGGTCAGCGCGGGGAGCGGCCTTCGCACCTTCCAGATTTCGCTGCAAAACCGCAGCAGCGTGGAGTTTTTCGGCAACACCGAGGGCTACACCGCGCACTTCGGCGTCTACACCGACCCCGAGTTCCAGACCCTCGCAAAGGACAGCGGCGGTAATGATATGGTCTATCAGCTGACCGGGGCTGAGCTCGCGCTTTTGGACGGCTGCGCCCTGACAAAGCTTGTCACTTATCCGCTGCCGATTTCGGGCTTTGCGAACGGGGATATCCGGCTCTTTGTCAAGGCCTGGGCGAAGGAGGATGGGCAGCCCGTCCCGCAGTATTACACGGGCAACGACACAGGCGTCATCGTCTACACAGACCCGGTGGCGGCAAACGGCGGCAACCCCATCAGGCTCTACGTGGAGCAGACAAACGCGGCCGGCGCAACCGCGGCCGACGTGACCGTGACCAACCTCTCCATGACGCCGGCAGCGGGCGGGAATCTGGCCGTCTCGCTGCTCGACGCCTCGGGCGCCGTGCTTGAGACCCGGATTTACGCCGACAGCCTCCTTGAACTCATCTCCCTTGCGGGCGAGGAGAGCGAGACCTTCACCTTCAATTTCGGGCGGGAGGGACACCGGGTTCAGGCGGGCTACTTCACGGCCGACATCGACGCCATGAACGCCGACCTCGCGTCGCTGAATCTCTCGGCCATCGCCTTCAGCTTTGACGGCGGCACGACGGCCTACAGCCTGACCGCGAGAAACCTCGGCAGCACCACCCTCATGGCGGCCTCGGTCAACCCGGCGGCGGGTGTCGCAGTGCTCGACAGCGCGGGCAGGACGCTTGCCACCGGCGTCGGCGCCGTCTCCTACACGCTGCCGCTCCGAGCGGAAGCGTCGACGGGCGTTCTCGTACAGGTGACGCCTGAGGACGCGGGGGCCGAGCGCAAGACCTACGCACTCAGCATTGACAGCGCGGCCAGCACCGCGGCCGGCGTCGTCATCAGCGCCTCGGGCGGCACCGTGACCCTCAGTGCGCAGGGCCTGACAGATTTTGTCCCGGCGAGCTTCAGGTACTGCGCAAACGGCGTCTGGTCTGACGCCGCAAGCTGGAGCGCCGCAAACCGCTTCACGCTGGCTGCGGGCACTTACACTTCGCTCTATGCGCGGGTGTTTGACGCAGACGGGCGGTATATGGACTCCAACACCCTCTCGCTCACAGTC
>DATMZG010000006.1:0-1039 GCA_035560415.1 Candidatus Acidiferrum sp.
TAAGGATTAAATACATTTTCTCGGCTAATCGGAGGGCCGAGAAAATCATGCTATCGAAAAATAACTTTTCCGACAGCATGGAAAACCGCCGGACGTTGCGTCCGGCGGTTTTCCCTATAGGTATTGTCATGCTGCTCGAAAGCGAGGAGAGAGGCGCCCGCGGCAGCGTGCAAAAGGCGTGTGAACGACTGAAACTATGCCTGCGGCTTCAACCTGCGTTGCATCATGTCGAGCACGCCGGCCTGCCGCAGCGCCATGACCAGCACGACGCTGATGGCGGCGCCCACGGCGCAGCTGGCCGTAAAGGGGAGGACAAAGGCATAGAGGGCGACGTCCCGGCTCATGACAAAGGCGGCCACCGGATAGGCCGCAAGGGCGCCGAGAAGTCCGGTGCCGATGACTTCGCCGGCAAAGGCGAATAGAATTTTGCCGCGGCTCTTTTGATAGAGCCAGCCGCCAAGATATGCGCCGATCATGCTGCCGGGGAAGGCGAGCAGGGTGCCGGTACCCATCATGACCCGGATGAGGGAGGTGACGAAAGCGGCCCCGACGGCCGGAATCGGCCCTAAGAGCACCCCGAGCAGCACGTTGACCGCGTGCTGAACCGGAAAGGCCTTGGCCACGCCGAGCGGAATGGAAAACGGGGAGAGGGCGACGCCGGCCGCGACGGCCAGAGACAGGAAAGTGAGCTTGAAAACACCGTCTTGAGATTTCATTTTTTGCATACCCCTTTCTGCAAAAAAGAACAGCCCCATCACATGTGCCGGGGCTGTCAATCTCTTCCCTACGCCGGCATTATCCGAACAGGTTTGACGGGTTTTGGACAAGTGTCCATCTCAGCTTTTCAGCTCCCCGGAGGCTATTCAATTTTACAGGGGTATTATATGACCAAAGAGCGGTTTTGTCAACTATGCGAAAACGGTAAAAGCGGCGGGCGGCCTCTAAAGGCCGCCCGCCGCATCAGGCTGTAGAAAAAGTATTTTTCGACGGTCTGATTTTCTCGGCCCTCCGATTGGCCCGAGAAAATGCATTCATATCC
>DATMZG010000007.1:0-19013 GCA_035560415.1 Candidatus Acidiferrum sp.
AAATAATATTGTTTTTCGGTTTGAACGGTGTTATGATATGGGAAATAACATAAACGGAGGCGCAGTGATGGTTAGACATATTGTCATCTGGAAACTGAATGACGCGGCAAGAGAGAAGGGGGCAAAGGCGGTGGTGGAACACCTCCAGGCCGAGTTTGACAATGTCGTGGGCAAGATCGACGGCATGCTGATGGCAAAGGTGTCCCCGAACCTCGCTGAGGGCGACTACGACATCATGCTCTACTCGGAGTTCACCGACTTTGAGGCGGTCAAGGCCTATCAGCCCCACCCGCTGCACCAGGCCATTAAGAAAATCGTGGCGGGGTATACGACCGATAGAGTCGCCTTCGACGCGCAGGCCTGAGATTGACGCCAGACCGATGAATAAGAAGCCGCATCGCAGACGCGATGCGGCTTCTTTATAGATATTTGGAGGTCACAAATCCGGAACCCGACTTGTAAGAACAGTCAAA
The DNA here is from genome assembly GCA_035560415.1 of Candidatus Acidiferrum sp. Classification (GTDB taxonomy): domain Bacteria; phylum Bacillota; class Clostridia; order Oscillospirales; family Feifaniaceae; genus DATMXT01. The sequence goes on from DATMZG010000007.1 coordinate 474, forward strand.
CCCCTCTCGCGGCGTTTTTAAACGCCGTTACGGCGACACAAGGGCGTCCCGGAGCGCCGTCATCCTGTCGAGCATCAGCGCGAGTTTATACTCGTATCGGATGTCCTCGCAAAAAGAGTACAGTGAGAGCGCAAGCGCACCTGCATGGCGCATGGCATTGTCGGGGTTGGAAATAAGCAGCTTGTACACCTCGCCGCAGACGGCGACCTCCTCTTTTGCGCCATCCTCTCCGAACAGCAGCCGCAATGACTGCTCAAAGGCCGCAAAGTCGGCAACCGCCGTCCAGTAATCCGACTCCCTGAGCGTCACCTGATAGTCCTCAAACCCCTCGTACGCGGCAGCGGCGTTGGAGACGACGAGGGCCGCAAATTGACTTTTGTCCTGCCCCTCAGCGACCCAAAGTACAAAAAAGAGCATGGCCGCCCCCAAGGCGATTATTGAAAGCACTGCCCGGTTTTTTTCCCAGGTGCTCATCACACGGCAAGCTGTTTTGTCGGACACAGGCTCCGGCGCTTTTGCTGTCGCTCCGCCGCCGTTTTGCTCCTCTCCCATTGCCGCCGGACTTTGCCCCGTGCAGCCGGCCTCCGGGATGTCTGCCGGCTCGTTTTGCCGCGGGCATGGGCGCGTTCTTGTCTGCGCTTTTCTCCCAAGAGCGTGGCAGACAATCGATACGGACAAATACATCAGACATATAGCTATGGTGGCGATCGGGGCCATAGGGCCGTCATAGAGCACATATGAATTTGCCATGCGCGTGCCCAGAAAGGGTACGAGCCGCACCAGCCCCGCCAACGGAATATAGAACAACACATATAAGGCATAGTACGGGAGGAGCATTGCGAATAAGCAAAAAGAAAGGACTCCATTCATATCCGGCGAATCGCCATTTAAAAGAACTAACACATAGGCCGCTGCCGGCAAGAGGGCCGCCCCGACGGGCAAACGAATCATCCACTTGTACAGCTTATGCATCGATAGCGCCGCGGCATAATAGGCGATGCCGCCCCATGCCGCGGCGGTGAGCAGCCCTGATACTGCCCAAGGGGTGAGCGGCACTGCCACCCATCCCAAAATCTCGGTCTGGGTGCGCCACCACTGGCTGTACATCACGAGCAAAGACAGGACGAACAGCAGCAAGGCAAGGACACTGTACCGGGTGTCCGGCGGGTCTTCTCTTTTGTGCATGGCGCCTCCTCGTGAATGTGTGACGCATGCCGCCGCTTTGCGGGGCGGCTTCCGCTCCGTCTGTTGCGGCCGCCGCCGGCGGGCTACGGCGTCAGAATGGCGTGCAGTTCGGCCATCTGTTCGTAGCTCTTTTCAGCGCCGACCGAATACTCCCAAAACCGCATGCGGTCGTAGATCTCTTCAAGATGGGGTTTTGCCTTTTCAGGGTCGGTCAGCAGCACATTGCAGATTTCGCGGCACTGGGCCGCACTTTCGGGCCGGCCTGCCTTTTCACAGAACAGCGAGTAGGCCTGTTCAAAAGCCCTGAAATCGGCCGCCGCCCGCCGGTAGTCTCCCTCGTCCCCGGTTGACCGGAACTCCGAGAGACTGTGCTGTACAGCGTCGGCGCTTGATTTGACAAGAAGGGTGAGGCCGCTCTTGTCCTGCGCCTGCGCCGCCCACAGCACGAAAAACAGCACGGACAGGGCGCAACAGACGGCCGGCAGCCGTCTGCGCAGCCTGCGCGACAATTTTTCAGGCCGCAGCGGAAGGGGGATGTCGCCAGACGCATCCGGCGGCACCTGTTCGCTTTGCGCGAGGTCAGCCTCCGGCTGCGGCTGCCCGGCGTCTTCGGCAGCCCGCTCGCGGGCCTTTTGCCCTGTCCGGTAGCCGCAAACCGAGATGCCGGCGTACATCAGCACAATGACGACTGCTGAAAGCGGATCGTAGTCCGTATACAGGATTCGTATGTCGAACCCCGGGACCAGCCGTGCAAGCCCAATGAGCGGCGAATAGAAAAAGAGGTGAAGGAGAACGGCGGCGATCCATGCGCCGGGAATGGAGAGAATTTGATCCCAGAACCTGTCGTCCGCCGCGGATACAAGCCTTCCAAAAGTAATCAGAGCCGCGGTCGCGGCACAGATGAGATATCGCCGGTGCGGCTTGACCTTGCCGAGCAATCCGCGGCAGTAGGCAAGTCCGCCGGCGACGGCCGCCACGAGCAGACTGTATGCCGCCTTGGGCGCAAGCGGCTCGAAGGCAATCGAGGGCCCGTAAAGTCTGCCCAAACCCGATTTGCCCCAGTACAGGTCACACATGAGCAAAACGATGTAGGCAAACCACAGCAACGAATAGGTAAAAGCTGTGTTGCCAAAAAGGCTGTCAGGAGTGGTATGGGGGTTGGTATCTTCGATTTGAGTTTTCTGCCTTGTCATGATTTCGGCCCTCCGTCGGCCGTATGCCGAGTATCTTCCTGCGGTGTATCCTGGCGCCCGGGTTCTTGCGGCGGGGCGTCGGGGGAAGCGGGTACTTTTAACTTAGCACGTGTTTTTTTGCCGAGGGAATGACAAATCACGAATACGGCGAGATAGATGAAGCCGGTGAGCGCGGCCAGCGCCGGGTCAAAAAATGTGCTTGCGGCACGGATTCTGAGCGCGGGCACAATCCGCACAAGTCCTATCATAGGGTCATAGAATACCGCAGCCAGCATTATCCCAATGAGAAGTGGAATTGACAGGATGTCAGGGAGGTCGCGCGGGTTTATTCCCAAACTGGCGGGCAGCAAAAAGAATGCGGCATAGGTCAACACCGGCTACATCGCAAGCGAGGCCAGCCATCTGTTCAAAGACCGATAGGCGAGCCGTCCGCGCAAATACGCGGCGGCCCCCCATATGGCGAGCATCAGCGCTCCGAAAAGCACACCCGGCAGCAGCGGGGCGTCGGTGTGCGGCGAAGATCTCCCAAAAGCCCACTCGCCGCGCAGCCACCACCAACATGTCAATGCGGCATAGACGGTCAACAGAACGTTGTGGTCAATCCGCGCTAATCGTGAACTTTTTTCGCTCATCGCAACCTCATTTACTGACCATTGTACGGATTCTCGGCTCTTTCCCGCGTCCTTTTGCCGAGGGCGTGGAAATAGATTGATACAGACGAATATATCAGACATATGACCACGGCGGCTATCGGGTCCATAGGGCCGTCGAAGACCGCATATGCATTTGCCATGCGCACGCTCAGGAAGGGTACGAGCCGTACCAGCCCCGCCAGCGGAATATAGAAAGACACATATAAGGCATAGTACGGGAGGAGCATTGCGAATAAGCAAAAAGAAAGGACTCCATTCATGTCCGGCGAATCGCCATTTAAAAGGACTAACACATAGGCCGCTGCCGGCAAGAGGGCCGCCCCGACGGGCAAACGAATCATCCACTTGTACAGCTTATGCATCGATAGCGCCGCGGCATAATAGGCAGTGCCGCCCCATGCCGCGGCGGTGAGCAGCCCCGACAAAGCCCAGGGGGCAAGCGGCACTTCCGCCCATCCCAAAACCCCGGTCTGCGTGCGCCACCACTGGCTGTACATCATGAGCAAAAACAGGACAAACAGCAGCAGGGCAAGGATGCTGTACCGGGTATCCGACGGGTCTTCTCTTTTGAACACACACACCTCCATGACGGGCACACAGGAAAAAGACACTGTATGCTCGTCTGTCGCTGACGGCAATTTACTGCGCAAAAATTTTGTGGAGCTCGGCCATTTGCTCCGGGTCTGCGTCGTAGCCCAGCGAATTCTCCCAAACGGAAAGATTGTAGGCGATTCGCCCCAAAAGTGGCCTTGCCCGGGCGGGGTCGTTCAAGAGCGCCTCATAAATCTCGCCGCAGAGGGCCGCGCTGCCCTGCCTGCCCACCCGTTCGCTATAGCGCGCATAAGCCCGCTCGAAAGCCCGGAAATCGGCCACCACCCGCCGGTAGTCCCGCTCGCCGCCGTCTGAGCCGCAGGCCTCTATGCTGACGCGCAGGGCGGCCGCCGTCGACCTGACAAGCAGCGCATACCGGCTGTTGTCCTGCCGCTCGGCCGTCCAGAGCACAAAAAACAGCGCCGACAGCACGCACAAAAGGGCAAAAAGCTGCCTGAACAGCCGGTCTCGCGGTTTTTCGGGCCGTAAAGGGGCGTCTTGGCCCGCCGAGGCGGGCCCTTCCAGCGCGGCGTCAGGTCCGGGCTGCGCCCCTTCCGCATCCTTTAAGGCCCGCTCGCGGACTTTCCCCCCCAGCTTGTAGCAGCCGTATGTGGCGGCGGCGTAGACCAGCGCGACGGGGAAGCTGACCGATGGGAGGTAAAATGAGGTGATGACGCGCGTCTCCAGGCCCGGCAGCAGCCGCACAAGGCCGAGCAGCGGGGAATAGAACAGGGCAAATGCGTAATCGCGCAGCGGATACAGGAAAAAGAGGTCGAGCGTTCGGTTGATTTGCAGGTCAAACGCCGCAATCACAAGCTGTACGAGGTTGGAAAAAATCGCCGCTGACACAAATCTGAGCTGTATCCTCTGCAGGCGCGAATATGTGAGCAGCCCGCGGAAAAAGGCCCGCAGGCAGACGACGGCCGCAAACAGCAGAGCGAGCAGGGCCTTGGGGGGCAGCGGTTCGTAGATGACCGGAGGGTAATATGTCCAGGCCCTGCCCAGTCCCCGCTGGCCCCACCAGAGGTCGACGGCAATGAGCGCCCAGTAGGCAAACAATAGGAGCACATACGCGTATTGCTCAGTGACAAAAGCGTCGTTTGGGTGTTTTTCCATGGCGATGCTCCTTTTTGCCGCGATGGCGCGGCCCCCCCAACAGACCTGCCGCGACAGGGAAGGAAAATGCTTCCAAGCGCATTGTATCAGATTTTAGTTTTGTGCACAACCCATCAAAACAAATCGCCGGTTCCTGCCGTATATGTCAAAGTGGCACAAAGTGTAAAAGAAAACCCTCCCGCCGTTTGCGGCGGGAGGGTTTTAATCCTGTATGTCGTGTCGGAGGGCGGCCATTTCGACAAAGCCTGCGGGGTCCCTGACATCAGCCGCAAGCATCCGCATGGCGGCGGCGACCTCTTCGACATGCCGTTTTGAGACCTCCGGATAAAACACCAGCCGCGCGTACACCTCATTGCAGAAAATGTAGTTTCCGGCAGTCCCGTCGGAGAGCACGAGGTAAGCCTGCTCAAAGGCTCTGAAGTCGGCGACCGCCGACCAGTACATGGCGTCGTCGCCGGTTTTGAGATAATCCTCAAAGCCGCCTGCACAGGTGGCGGCGTTTGCTTGCGCCAACAAAATAAGGTCGCTGCGGTCCCGCCTTTCGGCCTGCCAGAGCCAGCAGAAGGTGACTGTGGTAAGGCATAAGGCCGCGATGAGGAGCTTTGACGGAGTCTTCATTTTACGTTCGCTCCGGTCTGTTCGGGGTTCCCGGCTGTTTTCGCCCCTTGCTGGCCGGGAGCCAGCCGTCAATCTCGGAGCGCTGCAGGGCGCCGAACATGCGCTCCCTGAGCCCCGGCATGTCCTCTTCAAGCTTACGCAAAAGCTCCTTGACGTACTGCCTCTTTGTCTTGCCGTTGGCACAGCAGGGGTTCATATAGACCGGGACGGCGTTTTTCTTCACAAAGGCCTTTGTGTCCTTCTCCTCGAGGTAGATGAGGGGCCGGATGGTCGTGAGTTTGGTGTTGGACAGATAGGTGACGGGGGAAAAGCAGCTGATGCGCCCCTCGAAAAAGAGGGAGAGCATCAGGGTCTCAATGGCGTCGTCCATGTGGTGGCCGAGGGCGATTTTGTTGCAGCCGTGCTCTATGGCGAAGTTGGCCAAGGCCCCGCGGCGCATTTTGGCGCAGAGGGAGCATGGGTTTTGCTCCTTGCGAATATCGAAGATGATGGGGCCGATCTCGGTCTTTTTAATGTGGAGCGGGACCCCGTAGGACTCGCAATAGGCGGCCTGTGCCGAGAAGTCGTCTTCCCCTTCAAAGCCGGGGTCAAGGTTGAGCGCGATGAGTTCAAAGGGCTTGTCGTAATATTTTCGCAAGCCCGCGAGGCCGGCCACAAGCGTCATGGAGTCCTTGCCGCCTGAAAGTCCAACCGCAACGCGGTCGCCGGGGGAAATCATGTTGTAGTCGTCGACGGCCCGGCGCAGCCGGGACTGCAAATACCGCATTTCCATTACGGGTTCCTCACTTCAGATAATAGGCCGCGGCGCCGATGGCCCCGGTGGCCGCAATGACCTTGATGGGGTCCACCTTCCACTTGCGCAGCGCCAGTAGACAGGCCGCGAAGAGCGGCAGGGTCCACAGCTTGACGTCCCCGGTGTCGTAGAAAACCGCCATTTGCGCAATGGAGACGCCGGCGCAGGCGATGAGGGCGACAACGGCAGGCCTAAGCCCAGTCAGCCCGCCCTGTACAAGTTTGAGGCTCTTATACTTATAGTAGAACCAGGCGAGGATGAGGGCGATGATGCAGGAGGGGGCGATGCACCCGGCCGTGGCGACGACGGCTCCCGTGAAGCCCGCGACCCGCTGGCCGACAAAGGTGGAGGCGTTGATGGCGATGGGCCCGGGCGTCATCTGCGAGATGGTCACAAGGTCGGCAAACTCCTCCAAAGTCAGCCATGCCTTGGCGGTCACGGCCTGATTTTGGATGAGGGGCAGCACCGCGTAGCCGCCGCCGAAGCTGAAGAGGCCAATCTGGAAGAAGGTCAAAAACAGGTCAAGCAGCATGTTCGTCATCCTCCTTCTTCTCCTTCCCTTCCTTGTTTTCCCGCAGCTTTGTCAGCAGCACGCCGGCAGCGCCCGAAACGAGGATGATGAGGACGACGTTGACGCCCAGCCACCAGTTGGCGACAAAGGCCGCGCCCATGATTGCGGTCAAAACGAAGTCCTTCTTCCTCAGTATGTCCGAGCCCATTTTGATGACCACATCGGCAATGACGGCGGCGACGCCGACCCGCATGGCCGCGAGCGCCGAGGCCACAAGGCCGGAGGCGGCAAAGGCGGTGTAGAACATGGAGATGACCGACAGGATGATGAGGGGCGGCAGCGCGGTGCCCAAGGTGGTGACAAGCGCCCCCACGACCCCCGCCACCCGGTAGCCGACCAGAATGGAGGCGTTGACGGCGATGGGCCCCGGCCCCGACTGCGCGATGGCGACGAGGTCGAGCATTTCATTTTCGTCAATCCAGCCGTACTCCTCGACAAACCGCTTGCGCATGAGCGGCACAATGACATACCCGCCGCCGATTGTGAAGGCGGAGAGGGTAAAGGTGGCGGTAAACAATTTAAAAAGCGATATTTTCGGCATGGCATTCTCCCTAAAAAAAGTCGCGTACGGTCTCCTATTATACTACGCAGCGCAAAGCCATGCCACCCGTTTTGCGAAATATGTCGTCCCGGTTCACAAAAACTTTACTTTTTTGGTATTGGGTCCGGCGCACAAAAGCATCGGCATTTATGCTTTGGCTCATGCGTTTTCAAAGAGCCGCACGGCTTTTTCAAGGTTGCCGACAACGTCGACGCCAAACGGACACCGCGCAAGACAGGCGCCGCACTTGACGCAGGACGAGGGCTTCACCTCAAGTGATGCGTACCGGCGCTTTAGCTCTTGCGCCCCGCCGCCCTTTGCGGCCTCGTCGGCAAGCCTTGTCACGGCCGCGACGTCGATGTGCGCGGGGCAGGGGAGGCAGTGGTTGCAGTACATGCAGCGCTTATCCCGCCCGCCGCCGACATTGTTTATGATGTGGGTGAAGTCGAGCGCCTCCTTTGAGGCGGTGCAGTAGGAGAGGGCGTCTTGCACCTCGTCTACGCTGCCGACCCCGACCAGCACCGAGGCGACGGCCGGCCGGCTTGCCGCGTAGTGGATGCACTGAGGCACCGACATGGCGGCCTTAAAAGGGGAGTCGCAGGGGTCCAAAAGCCCGCCCGCCGCGAGCGACTTCATGACCGTGATGCTGACGCCCCGCGCCTCGCACAGCCGATAAAACTCGGCGCGGGCGGGGTCGATGAAGAGCTCCTCGGGGTAGGGCTCGTCGGCCGGCATCGTGAAAAACCGGTCCATATCCGGAAAGACGAGGTCGAAGAGCGGGTTGACGCTGAACATGACGACGTCGAACCTGCCGGTCTCGACCAGCTTTGCCGCAACCGCCGGCTCGTGGGAGGAGAATCCGAGGCATTTGAAGACGCCCTCGGCCCTCTTTTGCTCCATAAAGGCGATGAGGGGCTGCGACGCCTCCAAATCCTCCACCGTGTCGACGTAGTGCAGCATGCCGACGTCGATGTAGTCGGTGCCAAGCCGCGTCAATAGGTCCTCGAGCGCTGCCGCGCACTCGGCGAGGTCTCTCGTCTTCTCGTACTGGCTGTCCTGCCAGGTTGAGCCGACGTGCCCCTGAATGATCATCCTGTCGCGCCGGCCGCGCAGCACCTCTCCGATGAGGGAGCGCAGGTCGGGCGAAGACAGGTAGATGTCAATGATGTTGACGCCGCCCGCCATGGCGGCGTCCATCATGGCGGCGGCGGTTTCTACGGGCTTTCCGTTAAAATATTCGCATCCAAGCCCCACGACGCTCGCCATAAGGTCGGTTTTTCCCAGCCTGCGGTATTCCATACATATCCCTCCGCTATCGTTTTTCAGTCTAAAATAAACTCCCATTCGCGGAAAATAAGCCCTTGCGCAAAGTCAAAAACGCAGATGGAGGTGACTCCGCGGGTGTTTACAAGCTCCGTCGCAATGCGCTCACCCTCCCCCGTCATGCGCCGGCAGACAAAGGTGTCGTCCGAGCCCTCGTAGGCGGCCGTGATGCGGCGCATATAGGCCGTCCGACCGTCCATGACCTCGCTGCCGTTCAAAGTCCAGACGACGTCCTCCGCGAGACAGCCCGCGTACTTCTCCCACTGCCTGCTGTTTTCATATTCAAAGAACTCTGTTAGCCGTGCGGCGTTGTCCATACCGTCACCCCCATGAAAACCATCATAGCACTGAAATGGGCAAAAGAAAAGGCCCCGGCGCTATGGCCGGGGCCTTAGTAAAATTATCTGAAGATGACGGCGTCTCTGGCCGAGCCGACTGAAATCATGCCGACGGGGAAGCCGGTGCGGTCCTCCACAAACCGGACGTAATCCTGCGCGGCTTTCGGCAGGTTTTCAAAGCGGCGCACGCCCGAGATGTCGCACTTCCAGCCGGGCAGCGTCTCAAGGATGGGCTTGGCCTTGTCGAGCAGGGGCGTGGGCGGGAATTTATCCGTGCGCACGCCGTCCACCTCGTAGGCGACGCAGACCGGAATCTCGTCCAAGTACCCGAGCACGTCGAGCAGCGAGAGGGCCATGCAGGTCGTGCCCTGAAGCATGCAGCCGTACCGGGTCGCCACGACGTCAAACCAGCCCATGCGGCGGGGACGGCCGGTCGTCGCGCCGTACTCGCCCTTGTCACCGCCGCGGTCGCGCAGCTCTTTGGCCTCGTCGCCGAAAATCTCGCTGACGAAGGCGCCGGCCCCGACGGCCGAGGAGTAGGCTTTGACGACGGTCACGATGTCGGTGATGGCGTAGGGCGGAATGCCACCGGCGCCGACGGTGCCAAAGCCGGCGAGGGGCGAAGAGGAGGTCGTGAAGGGGTAAATGCCGTTGTCGGGGTCTTTCAGGGCGCCGAGCTGCCCCTCGAGCAGCACTTTCCTGCCGGCTTTGACGGCCGAGCTCAGCAGCTCGGCCACGTCGCCCACCATGGGGCGCAGCCGCTCGGTGAAGCCAAGGAGGGACTCCACGATGGCCGGCGCGTCGAGCTTCGGGGCGCCGGGGTACAGGGTCTCAAACAGCTTGTTTTTTACGTCGACCGTCTTTGTCAGCCGCTTTTCAAGCAGTTCCCTGTCAAAGAGCTCGCAGACCTGAATGCCGATTTTGGCGTACTTGTCGGAATAGAAGGGGGCGATGCCGCACTTGGTGGAGCCAAACCCCGCCGTGCCGAGCCGGCCCTCCTCAAGCTCGTCCTGGAGAATGTGGTAGGGCATGACAACGCAGGCTCTGTCGGAGATGAGCAGATTTGGGGCCGGGACGCCGGAGGCGGTCAGCATGTCGAGCTCCTTGAAGAGCTTGCCGAGGTCCAACGCGACCCCCTGCCCGATGACGTTTGTCACGTTTGACCTGAAGACGCCCGAGGGCAGCAGGTGGAGCGCAAACTTCCCGTAATCGTTTATGATGGTGTGGCCGGCGTTTGCGCCACCCTGAAAGCGTACAACGATATCGGCATCGGCCGCGAGGAGATCGGTCATTTTGCCCTTTCCCTCGTCGCCCCAATTACCGCCTACAATCGCCTGTACCATGATGTAACATCTCCCGTCGTCTAAGTTGCCGGGCGTCCCCCGGGGGGACACCTTACAAAGACAGTATAGCACCTGTCTGTCGAGAAGTAAAGAATCCGCCCGGTTATTGCCCTGCAAGCTGCCCGTTATAGTACGGCGTACTTCTCGCGGAATTTTGTTATAGCACGATGCCGGTGCGCTTGCCCGTATCGGCAAACTCCTGCTTCAAAGCGGCAAGCGGAAGGCAGCCGGTCAAAACGTCGAGCACCGTGGCCGCCGTGATTTTCGCGCCAAGGCAGACAGCCTCGTGGGCGCCCGCAGAGTTGCCCTCCTCAAGCCATTTTTTTGTGTGGGCGTTTTCGTCCCCGTCGAAGAAGGGGAGCTGGATGGTGGCGCCCGGCACTAGGCGGGTGACGGTCGCAAAGTCGGTGGAGCCGTGCACCCCCGTCTCCTCGGAGAGCTTTTTGGCCCCGTAAAGCTGCGCGTTTTTCATGAGCGACTTGGAGAGCAGCAGCGACGGCGCCTGGTCGTACATGTCGCAGGTGCGCTTCACCTCAAAAGTGGTGCCGACGGCCTTTGCCGCCGCCTCGACGCAGTTCATGACGCGGGGCAGCGCCGCCTCAATGGCTGGGCGCTCGGGGGCGCGCAGCTCGACTCTGGCCGACGCGGTGTCGGGAATGAGATTGACTGAAATGCCGGTCTCAAGGCCGATGTAGTTGACGGTCACCTTGACGTGCTGGCGCAGGAAGGTCAGCGCCTGAAAGAGCAGCAAGACGGACTCCAGCGCGTTTATCCCCTTGTCGGGGGCCGAGACCGGGTGGGAGGCGACGCCGTGATACGTGACGTCAAACTCAGTGAGGGCAAGAGACGACATGGGGGTGCGGGTCTTGGTGTCGGCGTGGAAGCCGATGACAAAATCGAGCTCCCGGAATGCGCCGTTTTTGTACATGACGTTCTTGCCGCCCTCAAGGTTCTCCTCGGCAGGCGTTCCGACAATGGCCAAGACGCAGTCGGGGGGCTCGGGCAGGCTCATGAGGGCCATGGCCGCGCCGAAGCTGACCGATGGCTGCATATGGTGCCCGCAGGCGTGGCCGATGCCCTCGACGCAGTCGTATTCGCACATGAGGCCGACAAGGGGGCCGCCCGCGCCCAGCTTCTTTTTGGCAATGAACGCGGTCTCTACGCCGCCGTAACCCGCCTCGACCTCAAAGCCGAGCTCTTTTGCCCAGCCGGTGAGCAGCTTAAAAGCCTGATACTCCTTAAATCCGACCTCGGGATTCGCCCAAATTTCGTCTGCGACGGCCACGAGTTTATCGCTTGCGGCGTCGACCGCGGCCGAGACCGCCTCTTTCATGGCTGAAAGTGTCATATGTACCTCCGAGATTAATATTTATTACATGTACTGAATATTATACGTTTGCCTGACGGGACATGTCAACTGACATTTTGTCCAAAAAGGAGGTGGCAGGGCGCACGGGGATATGCTATAATCATGATATACTGGGGGTGACGGGGTGGAAAATCTGAAGAAAATTCGTGTTCGCCAGGGGCTGACACAGCAGCAGATCGCGGAGGCCACCGGAATCAGCCAGAGCCTGCTCTCCAAGTACGAAAACGGCGACCGGACGCCCACCTGCGGCAACCTGATTGCGCTGGCGAGATTTCTCGACACGAGCACCGACTACCTGCTGGGGCTCACGTCGGAGAGGACCCCCTACCCCAAAATTTAGGGAAACAAAGCTGTTTAAAGCTATTTTAGGAGTGGTCACGTGGAAAAACAAAAGGGCAGGCTTGACAAGCCGTCCATGTTTATCAGTCTCTTTCTGCTCGCAAGCTTAGTTGTCGCAACCATCATTGCACCCGTCGCCACGACAAAGTTTTTGGACGACGCACGCATTGAGGCTGTGGACATGCTCGGGTTCTATTTTCTGATAGAGATTTTGTTCTGCCTCGGATTCAACCTATGGCTTGCCTTTTCCAAATACGGCTCGATTAAAATGGGCAAGGAGAAGCCGGATTACAGCGTCTTCAGCTGGATTGCCATGATGTTCTGCGCCGCGATGGGCACCAGCATTCTCTACTGGTCGGCCATTGAATGGGTCTACTATCTCCAGTGGCCGCCCTTCGGCTACGCGGCCATGTCGCCCGAGGCGATGGAGGTCTCAGTGGCCTATTCCTTCTTCCACTGGGGGTTTTCGGCCTGGAGCGTCTACGCGGTCGGCGCAGTCACGCTGGCCTACCGGTACTATCTGCGCAAAAAGCCGGACCTGACACTGCAGGCCGCCTGCGAAGGTGCCCTCGGAAACCGGATTTTCGGCAAGCTCGGCACTGTCATCAATGTCGTCTTCATTTTCGGGATTTTGGGCGGGCTGACCATCACTTACGGCACCGGAATCCCGATGCTGACAAACAACCTCGCAAACCTCGCCGGCACGCCCGAGAACTTCACGGTCTACGCCCTGATGATCGTCGTCGTCACTGCGACTTTCGCAACTTCCACATTTATCGGTCTTGCCCGTGGCATGCAGTTCATCTCCCGCATCACAACCTGGTGCTGCGCGGCCCTCTGCGGCCTGTTTTTAGTGCTCGTATGCCCCGGCTTTATTCTCGACAACTTTGTGCAGACGATGGGCATCGTCTTTGACAGGTTCATCACGATGAGCACCTACCTCGACCCCATTCGCGGCAGCGGCTTCCCGCAGGGCTGGACCTGCTTCTACTGGGCGTGGTGGATTTGCCTCGCCCCCTGGATGTGGGTCTTCATCGCCAAGGTCTCCAAGGGCCGCAGCATCAAGGCCATCGTCGCCGCCGTCACGCTGTCGGGCTCTTTTGGCTCCTTCCTGTTTTTCGGGACCGTTTCGAGCTACGGCATCAACCGGTATCTGGCGGGGGCCCTCAACGTCATTGAAATCATGGCGCAGCGGGGGGCCAATCAAGTCATCTCAGAGGTCTCGCTGTCGCTGCCGGGCGGCAAGCTCGTGCTGGCCCTGTGGCTGCTCACCGGCTTTTGCCTCTTAGTCACCACGATGGACTCGGCCGCCTACTCGCTGGCCGCGGCCGTCACAAAGCGGCTCTCCCCCACGGAGGACCCGGCAAAACAGCTTCGGCTGTGCTGGGCCATCCTGCTGTCGGTCTCGCCACTCTGCCTCATGTACGCAGGCCAGTTCATTGAGGGGGGCGTGCCGCTCGGCGGACTTCAGGCCGTCCTCATTTTGACCGGCATCCCGGTCTCGGTCACGGTGTTTTTGGCCATGCACTCCATCTGGAAGTGGCTTATAGAGGACTTTGGGCATAAGACGCGGGATGAGATTGCGCGGGAGTTCATGGACCCTGACAAACTGGCGGCGCTTGACGCAAGAAGGGCCGCCGACCCCTCGGTTTCAAGCTCCTGACGAAAAATAAGAAAGCCGCAGGCGCAGCCTGCGGCTTTTGCTTCATGCTGTTAAAACCCGCCTTGACAGGGTTATAATAGGTTTTAGTAGTTGATGGCCCTGCGCTGGAAAAAGGCCTGGGGATGGTCGCAGACGGGGCAGAGCTCGGGCGCGTTTTTCCCGATGTGGAGATGCCCGCAGTTGGTGCAAATCCAGATGGTCTCGGGGCAGTCGGCCTCAAAGACGGCGCCGCTCTCAATGTTCCCGAGCAGCTTGATATAGCGCTCCTCGTGCTCTTTTTCGATTTTCGCGACCTCCTCAAAGAGGCGGGCGATCTCGGTAAAGCCCTCCTCCTTCGCGTCTTTCGCGAAGTGGGCGTACATGTCGGTCCACTCGTAGCGCTCGCCGGCGGCGGCATCCTTCAGGTTTTCGACGGTGCCCGGCACGCTGCCGCCGTGGAGCAGCTTGAACCAGATCTTGGCGTGCTCCTTCTCGTTTCCGGCAGTCTCTTCAAAAAATGCCGATATCTGATTATAGCCTTCCTTTTTTGCGGCCGCCGCGTAGTAGGTATACTTGTTGCGGGCCTGGGATTCGCCGGCAAACGCCGCCATCAGGTTGGCCTCGGTTTTCGTGCCTTTCAAATTGCTCATATAAATGCTCCTTTCAAAAAAATAATGCAACTGCCTGTCCAATATGATATACTCAATTATATCTGAAATACCGGAGGATGGCAATGGGAAGATTGAAATATGTGGTCTCGAGGCTCCGGGAGCTGCACTACGACAAGATGCTGGAGGCGGCAAAAACCGTGCACCTGGAGACCGGCAGGAGCACGACCGGCGCCCTTGCCGACATCGTCCGGTGCGGCTTCAAATACAACGCCGGCTACACCGACTACATGCTGTTCGAGTTTTACAAGCTGACGGACAGCCAGCGGGCGACCTACATCACCCGCGGCATCAACAACGCCTATGTGGCCCGCCTCAACGATAAGGCCTACTGGCATCTGTTCGAAAATAAAATCGAGTTCAACCGGCTCTTTGCGGATTATTTAAATAGGGACTGGTGCTACCTCGCCGAAATGGGACAAAACGACTTCGCCGTATGGACGGCGGGGCGGGACAAGCTCATCGCAAAGCCGGTCGACGAGACCTGCGGGCGCGGCATCCTGCTGCTCTCGGAGGCGGACTTGGCGTCGCCCATCTCCCTTTACCACAGGCTCATCGAGGGCAATCAGCTTTTAGTGGAGCAGTATGTCGTCCAGCACAGCGAGATGTCGAGGCTCTACGCGGGCTCGGTCAACACGGTCCGGCTGGTCACGATGCGCACCGACGAGGGAGTTGAAATCGTCTTCTCCTGCATTCGGGTCGGCAACGGCAAATATGTGGACAACCTCAACAGCGGCGGCATGTCGGCCATGGTCGACATTGAGACGGGTAAAATCAGCCATCCGGCCGCCGACAAGGACGGCATCATTTACGAGCGGCATCCGGCCACCGGCACGGACTTTGCGGGGTTTGAAATTCCGCACTACGCCGCGGCCCTTGAAATGGTGAAACAGGCGGCCTATGTCGTGCCGCAAGTTCGGCTCATCGGGTGGGACGTCGCCATTGACCAAAACGGGCCGCTGCTCATTGAGGCCAACCACTTCCCCGGGCACGACATCTACCAGCTAAAGCCAAACGTGCCGCAGGGCATCGGCTTCAAGCCGGTCTTTGACGCGGCGCTGGCAAAGTGCAAAATCTAAGAATATAATAGAAGCGGACGGCAGATGCCGTCCGCTTTATCGCTTAAATCGTTATTTTATACGCCCGTAATGGCGACGTCGAAGTCCTCGGCCGTGCAGCCGTTTTCAAAGTAGAGGGAGAAGGACTTTTGGTCCTCGCTCCACTCGGCGAGGTAGAGCTTGCCGTCCTTGCCGTACAGGGTCACGTCAAACCCCTTGGAGCGGTTGACCTGCGACTCGGTGAAGGGCGTCTTGTCTACCCCCGAGATGGCCTCGTCCGCAACTTTTTTCGTGCGGTAGGTGATGGTCTGGGTGTCGTTTTTATAGGCGACCTGAACGGTGTCGCCGTCAATGAGCGCGTAGGTCTCGGCGTAGTCGGTGCCCGGGAGGTACTGCGGGGTGTTGGGGAAGTATCCGAGCGCGTCCGCCAGCTCGTCGAGGTTCTCGTACTCGACAAGCGCGTCCTTGCCGCCACTCGAGCAGCCGGCCAGCAGCGCCGTGAGGATGAGCAGGGCCAAAAGAAGCTTTTTCATGTTTGTATCCTTCCTTGCCGGTAACTTTTAAGCGCGGGTGCGTCGCCCGCGCAGGGCGATTATACCACATGCGCAGTACGCGTGTGGTATAATTTGTCCATGTGCGTTTCGGCGTAAGCCGAAAAATCGCACGGACGTATATGATGTGTAATAGCTGCGCAGCGGCTATTATACCACGGCCTGGGGGCCTATTGCAAGTCCACCCGGACGCGGTCGGCAAGCCCGTCGACATAGGGGTCGGAGATGACGATATCCCCCTCGGTAAGCCCCGAACGGATTTCGGCAAATCCGCCGGCTCTGGAGCCGACTTCAACTGAGGTGAGGTGGGCCCTGCCGCCCGAGACGGCGTAGACGGCGTAGCCCTCGCCGCTCGGAATGACGGCGGAGGAGGGGACGGTCAGGACATTCTCGGCCACGAGCGGAGAGAAGGCGACGTCGGCCGGGTAGCCTACGCCCGCCCCTTCGGGGAAGGCGGTGGGGGCAATCGTGACGTCGACCCGGCGCTCCGAGAGGCCGACGGAGGAGAGCTGAATCGCCGCTTCCGGCGCAATGGCTGCCACGATGCCGTCGGAGCCTTCAAACCCGCCAAACTCAATGGAGACGGTGTCGCCGACCGCAATGCGGGCCGCGTCCTCGGCCAGGACCGAGCAGACGAGCTTGAGCTCGTCTTTGGACCAGATTGAAAAGAGCGGCGTCTCCTTTGCGACAAACTGCCCGTTTTCAAGGGCCGAAATGCGCAAAATCCCGCCCTTGGGGGCTGTGACCGAAGCGTTCTCGGGGCCGCCGTACGTGTCGTCAATCAGCGCAATCTGCCGGTCAATGATATTTCGCATGGCGGAAAAATAGCCTTCCGGATAGGCCGGCACAGCCGCTACCTGCGCGGCCTCAAGCGCCGTGTGGGCATCTTCGGAGAGCCGGACGGCCTCGTCGTACTCGGCTTGCGTGGCGGCCCCCGCCTCAAACAGCGCCGCAAGGTCGGCCGCGGCCTTGTCGGCAAGCTCGGCCTGGCGGGTTGCCTGCTCCACCGACAGGGCGGCCCCCTCCTGCCCAAGAGCCGCCGCTTTTTCGGCGGCCGTCAGCTCAAGCCGCTGGGCTTCGAGCGCGAGAATCTGAGACTGGGCCCCGGCGTCGTCCTTTGTGATGACGCAGACGACGTCGCCCGCCGACACCGCCTTGCCGGTGTCCGGCAGGCCCGATATGCGCCCGGAGGCGGGCGCAAAGACAAACACTTCGGCCTTGGGGCGCACTTCGGCGGTCTCCTCAAAGCGGTCATACAGATTGCCAAGCTCCACGGGGGCGGCCGATACGGCCAGTTTTCCGCCGTAGGCGTACCATCCCATGAAGGCCGCCGCACAGAGCGCCGCGCCGAGCATGATGAGCTTTCCCTTTTTTGTCATACCATCAACCCACTGTCTGCATAGATTCGACAACCGGGATTTCGCCCGAAATGTCGAGCGTAAACTTAATCGTACCGGAAGGGTCTGTCATACCTTCGCTCTCCTCCTGCTCCTCCGACATGGGATAGCAGTCAACGACGAGGGTCACGACGCCGTCGCGCACGGTAGAAGTGCGCACGATGGGCAGCGTGCCGTAAGCGATGCCGTAGGAAGGTGCTGAATACCGGTTTGAAAGCATATCATATTTAAATTCACCGTAGAGTGAGACGGTGCGGTGGGTGATGTCGCCGTCGTAGCCGAGCTCCTCGCGGACAGCCTGTTCCACATAGGCGGCGTCAATGTAAACGCGGTCGTCGGCGTACGACATGCCCTCCGAATACAGGGAGCTCTTCAAGACCTCCCACACGCCAAAGGAGATGATGTTCTCCTGGTCGACGCTCCCGATGTCGGTGAAATCCGGGAAACCCATCGTGACAAGGGATGAGACCACGCCGACATAGAGCTCGTCGCCGGCTTTGAGCGCCGCGTAGTCGATGACGTCGTCATCAATGACCGGCGGGGCGGGCGTAACGGGCGCAACCGGGACGACAGGCGGATTTTCAACCACCTCTTCCCGCTGGGAGAGGCCGGCCTTTATGAGCCAACGCACGCCAAAGAAGAGCAGGAGCGCGATGAGCACCCAGGTCGCAAAACCCGTGAGGAGCACACCGTATACGTCCTGCCGCTTCTTCTTACCTTTATTTAAATGTTTGCCTTTTCTCTGATTCATTGCAGTTATGAGGGTCAGACCAGTTCAATCGGGAAACTGAGCTTGACCGAGGACAGCACTATGTAGGTGCTGGTCTTGTCAACGCCGACGGCGGCCTTGATGCGGAAGAGCAGCTGCTCAAGCGAATAGGTGCTGGAGGTGATGATTTTCAGGTGGTAGTCGAACTCGCCGGTGACATAGTGGCACTCGAGGACGTCGGGCTCGGTGAGGATGAGCTGATTGAAGGCCTCCATGTAGTCGGGGCTTGAGAGCGAGACAAACATGATGGCGGTGATCTCCTTGCCGAGCCGCCTGTGATTTAAGATGACAGTATATTTATCAATAATGTTGGCATTCTCAAGCTTTCGCAGACGCTCGCTCACGGCGGGCACCGACATCCCGATGCTCTCGGCGATATCCGAGGCGGTTGTGCGGGAATTGCCCTGCAAAATTTTAATAATTTTTGTGTCAACAGCGTCAAGTTTTTTATTCTTGTCTGCCATGGTCATACCCTCCTGTGC
>DATMZG010000008.1:0-4489 GCA_035560415.1 Candidatus Acidiferrum sp.
AATTCCCATATTCTGAAAACGGCCGTTTTCGCCCTCTGTAGTGCAGAAAAAAGTGTCTCGAAAATTCCTTTTTCGAGACACTTTACGTAATGTTGTTGTAATTGTGAGGATTAGAGCGTTTTGTCGAGCTCGAGCACCGCGTTTAACAGCACGTCGACCCCCTGCGCACAGAGGCGGGGCGCCGTATACTCGAGCTCGCAGTGGCTGTGGCCGTCCTTGCTCGGCACAAAAATCATGGTGGTGGGGACGACCTCGGCCACAAACTGCGCGTCGTGTCCGGCCCCACTGTTCATGTACATGTTGGAGTAGCCGAGGGCATCGACGCTCGCTTTGACGATGCCGACCAGCTTCCTGTCAAAGGGGACGGTGGGTCTCGCCCAGGCGACCTCGAACTCGACCTTGCAGCCCGCGACCTCCTTCGGGATGCGCTCGACGATGGCGACGCATTTTTTCAGCACGGCGGGGTCGACGTGCCGCATGTCGAGAATGAACTCGCAGAAGTCCGGAATGATGGTGTGCATGCAGGGGTGGACCTTGATGAATCCGTTTGTGTAGACGAGCTCGGGGTCAACTTTATCCAGTTCCTCATGCAGCATGACAAGGAGCTTGGCGCAGGCGAAGAGCGCGTCCCTTCGGCCGGACATGGGGGTGGTTCCGGCGTGGTCGGACTGGCCGTAAGCCCGGATGCGGTAGGCCGTGATGCCGATGACGTTTTCGACGACGCCGACGTCGACGCCCGCAGCCTCGAGCCGCGGGCCCTGCTCGATGTGCAGCTCAAACATGGCGGCGTACTTTTCGGCTGAAAACCGGTTTGCCGCCTCCCCAATGTAGCCGCTCTTTTGGAGCGCCTCGCCGAAAGTCTGCCCGTCCGGGTTCTTTGAGGTCAGCATGTCCTCTTTTTTGTACTTGCCGCAGACGATGCCGGAGCACATCATGGCCGGCGGATAGAAAGCGCCCTCCTCGTTGGTCCAGATCATGGCCGTGATGGGGTGCCTGTGCGGGATTTTCCCGGCCGAAATGCTCTCAATGACCTCCATGCCGCCGAGCACGCCCAAAATGCCGTCGTAATTTCCGCCGCACTTGACGCTGTCGGCGTGGGACGCCATGGCGATGCGCTTTGCGGCGGGGTCGCTCCCCTCCAGCGTCGCGTACATGTTGGCGACATCGTCGGTGACGACGGTCGCCCCCGCCGCCTCCATGCGGCGCTTAAACTCGGCGCGGGCCGCCTGCGCCTCGGGCGAGAGGGTGGCCCGCGTGACGCCGCCCTTCCCGGTGTCTCCAAAAGTCGAGAAAGTCTTTACTTTGTCCTCGAGGCGCTGCCGGTCACATTTATGCATATCGTATCCCCCTTGTTATTCGGGGCGCTGCCCCGCTTTTCGTTTGATGATATCTTCATTATACCGTCAAACCGGGTTGTATTTCAACAGAAAATGTGCTTTACTATACACATAGAAATGAGGGGGGATACCATACCATGCAGCCGAGAACAAAACAGCATCTGATGACTCCTGAGGCGGCCGGGCTCCTGCTGGCGCGTGCGCCTGTCGGGGTGCTCGCCATGACGGGGCCCTACGCCATTCCCGTCCACTTTGTGTGGGCGGACGGAAAAGTCTATATCCACGGAAGCAAAGAGGGTGAAAAGGTCGACCGGATGGCCGCCGACGCCAATGTCTGCCTTACGGTCTACGAGATGGCGGACTTTATGGTGGACAACCCCAAGACGGCCTGCAACATCTACACGGCCTACGAGTCGGTCATGGTCAAGGGCAAGGTCGCCCAGGTGGCGGACACCGAGAAAAAGCGGGAGATTCTCTATGCCTTTGCCGCCAAATACTATCCGCCGCTCGGGGAGCTGTCCATGCCGCAGCCCGCAATTGACGCGACGGCGCTCTTTGAGCTCACGCCCGGCGAAATCACCGGCAAAAAAGTTTAGCGGCTATTCTTTTTGTGTGTTGCGGTTTGTCTTTTTTGGAGAGGAGAGATAACCATGGAAAAAATCAGACTTGGCAAATCCGAAATCCTGGCCACGGCGACGGCCTTCGGCTGTCTGCCGCTTCAGCGCCGCCCTGTGGACGAAGTGGTCCTCATGCTGCGCAAAGCGGCACAGTCCGGCATCAACTATTTCGACACGGCCCGCATGTACTCCGACAGCGAAGAAAAGCTGGGCGAAGCCTTTGAGGGCATGCGGGACGGCCTATATATTGCGACCAAGAGCCACCATTTCACCTATGACGGCGTCATGGAGGACATTGCGGCCAGCCTCAAAAACCTGCGCACCGACTATGTGGATTTATTACAGGTGCACAACCCGCCCTTCTGCCCCCGGCCTGACGGGGAGGACGGCGTCTACAAGGCGCTCTCAGAGCTCAAAGCGGCCGGCAAAATCCGGCACATCGGCATCACAAACCACAGGCTCGCAATCGCGAAGGAAGCTGTCCAGTCCGGGCTTTATGAGACGCTTCAGTTCCCCTTTGCCTATATATCGAGCAAGCAGGACTTCGAGCTTGTCGAGCTGTGCAAACAGCACGACGTCGGCTTCATCGCCATGAAGCCGTTTGCCGGCGGCCTGCTCTCGAACGCCGCGGCCTCCTATTACTTCTACAAGCAAAACCCCTATGTCCTGCCCATTTACGGCTTTCAGTTCGTGGACCAGCTGCTCGAGGTCCTCGGCTTTGAGGACTGCCCGCCGGCCGAGGCGGAAATTGCCGCCGTCATTGAAAAAGACCGCAAGGAACTCACGGGCAACTTCTGCCGCAACTGCGGCTACTGCCAGCCCTGCCCGCTCGGAATCCGGGTCGACCTTGTCACCCGCATGCCTTACAACCTGAAGCGTATGCCGGTGGCAAGCCTTTTGACCCCCGAGTGGAAAGACCTGATTGACGCGACCGAAAACTGCATTCAGTGCGGACAGTGCAGCTCCCGCTGCCCGTACGAGCTTGACCCGCCCAGCCGCTTTGAAGAGGTTCGCCGGGATTTCTACCGTCAATACGAGGCGTTTACCAAGAAGTGAACCGGTTTTTCGATCCGCAAACCTTCGTCCCGGCTGAGCTGCGCCGGGACGAACTTCCTGCGGCCAAAGAGGCCTACGAAACGGCCCTTAAGCTCGCGTGGCCGGCCGTCATCGAAATGGTGCTGCTGTCGGTCATCGGCGCCGCCGACACCATGATGGTCGGCAAGCTCGGCCACGCCGCCATCGCCGCCGTCGGGCTGTCCGGTCAGCCCCGGCTGCTCTTTGTCGGCACCATCACGGCCTTAAACACCGGCACAATCGCCCTGGTCTCCCGCCGCAAGGGTCAGGATGACCAGGCCGGGGCCTGCCGGGTGCTGGCGCAGGCGCTTGCCATCAACTTCGTCTTAGGCGTTGTCATGGCCTACGTCGCCATCTCCAGGTCCGAGTTTCTCATGAAGCTGGCCGGCGCAAACGAGGAGACGCTGGCCCTCTCCTCCACCTATTTCCGCATCGTCTTCTACGGCTTTGTGTTGCAGACCATCGCCCTGACCATCTCGGCCGCCCAGCGCGGCATCGGCAACACCCACCTGACCATGCGGCTCAACGTGACGGCCAACCTCGTCAACGTCGTCTTCAACTACTTTCTCATCTACGGCCATTTCGGCTTCCCCCGCCTCGAAGTCGCCGGGGCCGCGGCCGCGACGGCCTTAGGCTACTCGGTGGCGGCGGTGCTCGCCATCTTCACCCTTTTCAAAAAAGACGGCTACCTGAACCTGTCGGGCTTCAGGCATTTCACGTTTGACCCCTCCATCGGCCGCAGCATGCTGCAGGTGGGCGGCAACGCCATTCTTGAGCAGTGGGGCATGCGCTTTGGCTTTTTCATGTACTCCCGCATCGTCGCAAGCCTCGGCACCATCGCCTACGCCACCCATCAGATCGGCTCCCAGCTGCTGACCATCACCTTCACGGTCGGCGACGGACTCGCGGTGGCCGCGACCGCCCTGACCGGCCAGAACCTCGGCAAGAAGCGGCCCGACCTGTCCCTGATGTACATCACGGTCCTCCAGCGCATCGCCATGGTGGCGTCGCTCGGGCTATTAGTGTTGATTATCGCGGCCCGCACCCCCATCGCCGGGCTCTTTATTGACGATGCGAACACCATCCGCAACGCCGGGAATCTGTTTATCATCATCGCCCTCGTGCAGCCGCTCCAGACCTCCAACGTCGTCATGTCGGGCAGCCTGCGCGGTGCCGGCGACACCCGGTATGTCGCCTTCGTCATGCTGACGTCCATCCTCATCTTACGGGTCGGTGGCGGCTGGCTTCTCACCTACCCCGCCGGGTTCGGGCTCTACGGCTGCTGGCTGGCGCTGTGTGTGGACCAGTTCTACCGGTACGCGATGTTCTGGCCAAGGTTAAAAAAGGGCAAGTGGATGCATTTTGTGTTGTAAGGGGAGATATTGATTAATGCAGAAAATAGGCGGCGACTTTTGTCGCTGCCTATTGTTATATGGGATTTTTTGGTGTATAGTAGTAATA
>DATMZG010000009.1:0-11864 GCA_035560415.1 Candidatus Acidiferrum sp.
CCCCCGGGCCGCGCACTAAACGGCGGCGCGGTAACCCGTGTCGTTGATGGCTTTGACGAGCTGCGCCGCGGTCACCTCGGAGGGCTCATACTCGACTTCGGCCTCTTTCCTGCGCCGGCTGGCCTTCACTTTTTTGATGCCAGGCAGCCTGCGCACCGCGTCCTGCACGGCTATTTCGCAATGTCCGCAGGACATGCCCTCGACTTTCAACACGATTTTTTCCATCAGAGAGACCTCCTCACATATCCGCTTGCTTTATTTTGCGATTTGCGCGCCGAAGGCCTTGCAGGCCACCGCGTCGGGCGCCTCGTTTGCGATGAGGCTCTCGCGGACCAGCATGGCCCCCGCGTCCCGCATGCGCGCGCTGAAAGTGCGCATCCACTCGCCGTCGCCCCAGCCGTAAGCGCCGAAGAGCGCCAGCTTTTTGCCCGTCACCTTTCCCTCGATTGAGGCGATAAAGGGCTCAAACTCCGTCTCTTCCAGCACTTCGGCGCCCATGGCCGGGCAGCCGAGCGCCAGCACGTCGCAGTCGAGGTCCGAAGCGCCCGCGTCCGACACGTGCTTCAGCGTGACGGCGGCCCCGGCGCTCTCTGCGCCCGCCTTGATGTATTTCGCCATCGCCTCGGTGTTTCCGGTGCCGCTCCAGTAGATGATGTTGATTTTCATGATGTGATCTCCTTTATGGTTTATGGTTTTTTTGTTTTACGCCGATTGTAAGCGGGCGAGGATTTTTGCCGCCTCGCAGACGGGGACCTGCTGCGCCGCGAGCTTTGCCGCCTGCGCCCTTGCGCGGTCGATGAGCCCGAAGGTCTCTCTTGCGCCCTCTTCGTCGTGGTAGACCTTCCAGTACCGGCAGCAGAGATATTCCCTGCCGCCCTTTGCGATGAAGGCGTCGACGTCCGCCGGCGGGTAGCCGAGGAATACGCCGATTTCGTGCGGGAACCCGGCGCCGTCAAAGCGCCCCTTGAGGTGTTCGAGGAGCTCGGCCGGAGTGCCGCCCGCCGGATAGCCGTACCTGCGCAGCAGGGCTCCGGCGGCAGCGCTTTGAAGCCTTTCGCTCAAAAGGGATTCGTCGTAGACGAGCCACCCCGAGGCGGCTTTGTTTTCATACAGCTCTTTGACAGTGAGCCCCGTTTGTTCGCAGATATGCGCTTTTTGCGCCTGCCAGACGTCTTTCCAGCAGTGCCGGACGCAGATGAGCGCCGAGGGCTTCACGCCGGCCAGTACGGGGGCCGCCGACACTAAAAAGTTTCTGTCGAGCTGCGCCCGGCAGTCGTGGCAGCGGGTGTCCGTCATGGCGCTATCCTCATTTTTCACCGCGACTTCGCTGTTTAAACGCTCCATCCCAAACTCTCCTGCTGAATGTGCCACAGCTTGGCGTACAGCCCGTTTTTGGCCAAGAGCTGCTCGTGGGTGCCCTGCTCCGAGACTTTGCCCCCGTCGAGCACGACGATTTTGTCGGCCCCGGCGACGGTTTTGAGCCGGTGGGCGATGACGATGACGGTGCGGCCCCGGATGAGCTCCGAGATGGCCTCCTGAATCAGGACCTCGTTTTCGGGGTCGATGGAGGCGGTGGCCTCGTCGAGCAGCACGATGGGCGCGTTTTTGAGGATGGCTCTGGCGATGGAAATCCGCTGCCGCTCGCCGCCCGACAGCGTGCAGCCGTTCTCGCCGATGAGGGTGTCGTAGCCGCGCTCCATTTTGGCGATGAACCCGTCGCAGCGGGCGACTTTGGCCGCGGCGCGCACCTCCCCGTCGGTCGCGCCCTCGCGGCCGATGCGGATGTTGTTCATGACCGTGTCGTTGAAGAGCACGACGTCCTGGAACACGAAGCTCATATATTTCATCAGCGTCTCGGGGTCGATGTCCCGGATGTTGCGCCCGCCGATCAGAATCTGCCCCCTGTCCACGTCCCAAAATCGCGCGATGAGCCGGGAAACCGTGCTCTTGCCCGAGCCCGACGGCCCGACCAGCGCCGTCACCGCGTTTTGCGGGAGGGTGATGCTCATGTTCTTGATGACGTCCTCCTTGTTGTAGGCAAAGGTGACGTCTTTGAATTCGATGCCGAAGTTTGGGAGGCGGACGTCGGTGTCGCCCTCCATGGCGGGCTCCTCCCGCAGCAGCTGCATGCGCTTCGACGAGGTGAAGAGGTACATGACCTCGGCCAGCATGGTGAGGATGGCCAGCACCGGCGCGTAAATGCGGGTGCTGATCATGGTGAAGGTGAGGAATTTGACGGGGTCAAGGCTGCCCGCCGTCAGGAGGTTGACCCCGACCAGAATGACGACGCCGATGCCGACCTGGAGCACGATGGAGGAGAGGGTGACGAAGCTGCCGGCAATGGCCTCAAACGTGATGGCCTCCTTCATCATCTGCTTTAAGGCGGCTTTGAGGGCCGCCGACTTCTCGCCGGACAGCCCGAAGGCCTTGACGACCTTGATGCCGTCGAGGTACTCCTGTATCTGCCGGGAGACGTTGAGCTTTGCCTTGACGTGCCGCTCCCCGAACTTCTTTTGAAGCCCGCGGGAGAGCAAGATGACGCCGATGGATATCGGCAGGACGAAGAGCAGGGCCAGCGTCATGCGCCAGTCAAAGAAGGCGAGCATCACCGACATGACCGCGATGGAGATGGCGTTGCCGGCGATCTGGGGCACGGCGTGGCTCATCATCTGCTCGACCGTGGCGCAGTCGCCCATGATGTTTGTGGTCAATTCCGACAGGTCCTTGCGGTTGAAAAAGGAGAGCGGCAGCCGCCGCATGTGCTCGGCCACCTCAACCCGGATGTTGGTGCACTCGGCGTAGGCGGTGGTGTAGGTCTTGTCATACTCGAAGCTGTAGACGAAGTAGTAGAGGGCCGCCGCCGCCGCGCCCACGCCCAGCAGCATCCACAGCCGGCCGGTGTCGAGCGGCCCGCCCGACACGAGCGGCGCGACGATAGTCTGCATGGCCTGCATGATGACCATGAAGGGGAAGAAGAGCACGATGTTGGCGGCGGCGCAGGCGAAAATGGCCCGCTTCAAGTCCTTTTCGCCCTTGTCCGAGAGGTGCAGCAGTTTTTTAAGCATTGCCCGCCACCTGCCTTTCCGCAATTGTCCAGCTCATGGCCGAGTTGTACTGTTTCCACATGCGGCCGTACCGCCCGCCGGCGACCACGAGGTCGTCGTGTCTGCCCTCCTGCACGACGCGGCCCCCGTCGATGACGAGAATTTTGTCCGCGCCCCGCACGGTCGAGAGCCGGTGCGCGATGATGATGACCGTTTTGTTCTTCATGAGCTGCTCGAAGGCGAGCTGTATTTTGTGCTCGTTTTCGGGGTCGGCAAAGGCGGTGGCCTCGTCGAGCACGATGATCGGCGCGTCCTTGAGAATGGCTCTGGCGATGACGATGCGCTGCCGCTCGCCGCCCGAGAGGTGGACGTTGTTTGTCCCGATGACCGTGTCGTACCCGTCTGGCAGCTTTTCAATAAATTCGTGGCACTGGGCGGCCTTTGCGGCCGCGATGACGGCCTCGCGGCTCGCGTCTTTGTTGCCGACCTTGATGTTGTCGAGGATGCTCTGCTGAAACAGGAAGACGTCCTGAAACACGAAGCTGACGATGCTCATGAGATAGTCGCTTGCCATGTCCCGGATGTCGACGCCGCCGATTTTGACGGCGCCGGCCCCCACGTCGTAAAAGCGCGGGATGAGGTGCGCGATGGTGCTCTTGCCGGAGCCGGACGGGCCGACCAGCGCCGTCACCTCATTTTGCCTCGCGACAAAGCTGACACCCTCCAGCGCCGGCGTATCCCCGTAGGAGAAGCCGACCTGCTCGTAGGCGATGTCATAGCGCTTCGCCGTGCGGGGGAACGCGGCCTCCGGCAGCGGTTTTTCCGCAAACACCCGGTCCATGCGCTCAATGCCGTCGGCAATCTGCCGGCCCTTTTGCGACACGTACATGAGCTTTAAAAACGGCGCCGTGATGGCGACCGAGAAAATGAGGTAAAACAGGGCCGACATCGCAAAGCGCGGATAGTCGGCCGCGCCGCCCGCAAGCCAGATCATGACCGGAATCAGGAATATGTAGATGTTGTTGAGCACGACGAGGAACATGACAAAGCCGCTTTTGAAGGCCTTGGTGTAGGCCAGCGCGAAGTCCCCGTAAGTCTTGATGGAGTTGTAGAACTTCCTAAAGGAATAGATGGTCTGGCCGAAGGCCTTGACGACCGAAATGCCCCGCACATATTCGACCGAGGCGTTGTTCATGTCCTCGAGCGAGTCCTGATAGGTCTTGATGAACTGCATGGCGTTCTTGCCCGTGTAGATGCTCTGAATCGCGTATACGATGGCGATGGGCACCAGCGTCGCAAGCCCGAAGCGCCAGTCGAAGAAGAAGAGCAGCGCGAGGATGACGACCGGCGTGGCAAACGACCCCACGATGTCCGGCAGCTGGTGCGCGATAAAGCCCTCGAGCTTTTCGATGTTCTCGTCCACCACCTTGCGGATTTTGCCCGTGGAGTTTTCGGTGTGAAAGCCCATGGGCAGGCTGGCGAGGTGGTTGGCGAATTCCAGCTTCAGGGCATAGAGCGTTTTGAAGGCGGCGAGGTGCGAGCACATGAGGGCGAAAAAATTGATGAGAATTGCGCCGATGGCGGCCCCGCCGGCCAGCCACCCCAGGCGGACGACGTAGGCGCCGTCAAGCCCGCCCGGATTCCCCATGTGCAGCGCCAGCTCGCGGATGATGTAGTAGATGGCGACAAACGGGATGAACGAGACTGTCACGCTGACGACCGACAGCAGGCAGGCCGATACGGCCAGCGCCCTCTTGGTGAAGGCGAGCTGCCACATCCGCCTCATGCCGCTGCCGGGCGCGCCTTTTTCATTTGTACCGGACATAAATCTCCTCCTTGATGGCAGTTAGATGCGTCTAACTGAATGGCAAAAAAATAGGTGTGCGCGGTTGCTGAGATAATTAGTTAGATGTGACTAACTCGTGGTGAAAAAATATAGACCTCTCCGGTTTAGCCGCCGCGGAACGCCTGAAAGATGCTGTTCCAGCCGCCGGCATAAAAGACGCACAGCTGTTCAAGCTCCGCAATGGCCTCTTCGTAGCGCCTGTTGTGGCGCACGGGCTCAAGGACTGCGTTGATATAGCTCTCCGACACCGTGTGGACGAAGGTGCGGCTGAGGGCAATGTCCCGCCCCGTCTCTTCCTTCATCCGCTCGAGGTAGGCGAGGGTGTGGGCGACTTCGTACCCGACAACCGTATGCACATAGTCGGCCCGCGAAGAGCCCTCCGCGCCCGAGACGAGGAGCCGGAAGACGTCGAAGTTCGCGTAAATGAAGCCGTACACTTTATGCAGGTCGGCGGCGGCGCGCTCCTTTGAGATTTCGCGCATGACGCCGCGGGGCGTGCAGTAGGACGCGCTCAGCTCGTCGAACATCCGCTCCACCTGCGCGCAGACGGGGGAGACAATCGCCTCGAACAGCGCGTTTTTGTCGGCAAAGCAGGTGTAGATTGCGCCCGTCGTCAGCCCGGCTGCGGCGGCGATGCCGCGGAGGGAGGCCTTTTGAAAGCCCTTATGGAGAAATTCCTGTTTGCCGAAAAACAGGAGCTTTTCCCGCGTGCCCATTTCGCCGTCCATTCCGGCGCCCCCTTTTTTTCGCTGCCGCCGCAAAAATAACAGCGTTACATAACGCTGTTATTCTACACCGCTTTGCGCTGTGCTGTCAAGCGCAAACGCAAAAATCGCCGCCGGCGGGATTTCGGATTTGTTCGTGCAAATGCGGGCGACAGGCGTTATGAGTGATAATTTGCGCATTCCATGGGATACTAAGCACAAACGCTGTATTCGGAGGTGGGTTATGGGTATTATCGGATGGGTCGTTCTCGGCGCCCTTGCGGGCTGGCTCGCGAGCATGGTCACGGGAAACGACCGGAAAATGGGCGCCGGCTCCAATATTTTAGTGGGCATTGTCGGCGGATTTATCGGCGGCATGGGCATGAACCTGCTCGGCGGCTACGGGGTGACGGGCTTCAACCTCTGGAGCCTCGTTGTCGCGACAATCGGGGCCATCGTCCTGCTGCTGATTGTCAACGCGTTTTCAGGGCGAAAAGAAGTGCACCAATAATTGTCTTTGGGAAAAACAAAAGCGGGCTGCTGACAGCCCGCTTTTTGTCTGTAAGTCAGCTAAGACCGGTGAAACCGGTGCTTGAATTTCTCAAGAAATTCGTCCCGCGCCATTTTGAAGCTCGTGAGCTCATTCGTCAGGAGCCCGTCGCGGTTGCCGTCCGTTTCGACAAAGAACATCGACAGGCCGCCAAGGCCGACATGGGTGCCGACCGAGACCCCCATCTGCATGATGTGAATCTCGCCCGAAAACCCGGTCTCCTGCAACAGCTTTGCCTTCAAATTCTCGGCGTAGGCGATGTCGGAGGTGTAGCCGATGATGATAAAGGTCGTCAGCTCCGTATCAACCCGCCGCATAAACTCCCGCACATAGTGCTCCAGCACGTTTTTGCGGCCCCGCTCCTTGGCCACAATGGCGCCGCGGCTGTCCTTCATGGTCATGATCGGCTTGAGCTTTAGGAGCTTGCCGATGAAGGCGGAGGCGTTTGTCAGCCGGCCGCTGCGGATGAGGTTGTCGAGGTCGTCGACCGAGAGGTAGTGCTTGATGTGCTTTTTGAAGGTCTCGTTGAAGGAGACCAGCTCCTCAAAGGTGTACCCGGCCTCCCGCAGCTGCGCCGACTTTAAAATGAGGTAGCCGCTGCCGTGGCTCATGCACAGCGAGTCGACGACGTGCAGCTTGTACTCGGCGGGGTCGTACTTGTCGTAAAAAAGGTCTGCGGCGACGACGGCCGACTGGTAGGAGCCGCTGGTGCCGCTCGACATGCAGATGCAGAGAATCTCTTTGCACCCTTCCGCGATGCCCTCCTCCATGCGCAGCAGAAACTCGGCGGGGCTCGGCATGGCCGTCGTCGGGTTTTGCTCGAGCTCCATCATGATGCGGTAGAACTCGTCCGGTTGAATGTCAATCCGGTCCCGGTAGTCTTTGCCGTTTATTTGAATGATGAGGGGCGCAATGCCGATGCGGTGGCGGGCCAGAACAACGTCTGAGAGGTCGCACGTGGAGTCGGCGATGAGTTTAATCATGGAATACCTCTGTTTTTTGGATTTGCGCACCTTTATGTGAATTGCCGAAAAGCGCTTATCATATTTTATCACATCCTGTCGTATTTACATAGTGACAACTTAAAATATATTTGGAAAGGAGGCAAAACAAAGTTCGCGGGCGGGCGCGTCTTGTTGATTTTTACCACCTGTCATGGTAAAATGGACAAAAAGAGTCAGCCAAATATGCCAAAGGGGATGAGGTCATGACAACAAGGTTGAAAAAAGCCCTGATCGGCGGGGGGGTGCTCGGAATTCTCTGCGTCGTGGGGGCCTATGTTCGCTCCGGATTTACTGCGACGCCCACGTTTATTTTCTCGCTCTGGTACAATCGCGTGGTGATCGGCCTTGCGGTGGGTGCCCCTTGGGAAAAGACCGTTAAAAGCCGCGCGCTGCTTCGCGGGGCGGTGATTGGACTTGCGGTGTCGTTTGCGTTTTACTGCGCCACGGGCTTTATGGACCCCGTCAGCTTTTTGGCCGGAGGCGTGTACGGGGTTTTGCTGGAGGCATGGCTTGTCAAAGGGGATAGTCACGAGGCCGCATAACAAAGAGCCATACGAAGCAGGCCCTGTCAAGGGGGCCTGCTTTTTTTGAAATGTTGTTGTAACCGGTGTTATGGTCTGATATAATGTAACCGGTATTACAACACGAGGTGATGTCATGACGCAAAATAAATGGATCGCACTGAGCTACACGCTGCCGCGGGAGCCCTCGCGGGCGAGGGTATCGGTCTGGAGAAAGCTCAAAAAGCTCGGCGCCGTCGGCATCTGGCAGTCCATGTGGGTGCTGCCCGGCGGCGAGGAGAACCGCCGCCTCCTCAGCGAGATGAAGGAGGAGGTCGTCCGGTGCGGCGGGGAGGCGTTTACACTGGAGTTTTCGGCCGACAAGGACGGGGAGCAGCTGATTGTGGACAGGTTTACGGCGGCCAGAGGCGAGGAATACGAGGAGCTGTTTGAGCAGTGCGAGGACTTCTTTGCCGAAATCGAAAGGGAGACCGCGCGCCAAAACTTCAGCTTTGCCGAAATTGAGGAAAACGAGGAGGAGCTTGACAAACTGCGGCTTTGGTACGAGAAAATCGCGGCCAGAGATACGCTGGGCTCACCCTTCGGGGAAAAGGCGAAGGCCATGCTGGCAAAGTGCGCCGAGCTGCTCGACGGCTTTTGCGAGCAGGTCTACGCGTTTACCGAGCTGTCGGACGAGAACCGCGGGCAGGGCGCATGAGGGAGCGTAAGGGCATGTCCAATGTCGTGCTGCTCGGGCTTGTCAGCCTCTTTGTCGACATGAGCACCGAGATGGTCTACCCCTTGGTGCCCCTTTACCTGACGGCCACGCTCGGGGCCACGCCCGCGGTCGTGGGGCTCATCGAGGGCGTCGCCGAGAGCGTCGCGTCGCTGTTAAAGGTGTTCAGCGGCTACATAGGCGACGCATACCAAAGCAAAAAACGCCTTGCGTTTGCGGGGTATTTTGCATCGGTCGTCTATAAGGTCGCGCTGCTGCTCGCCGCCTCATGGCCGGGCGTTTTGGCGGCGCGGGTCATCGACCGCACGGGGAAGGGCATTCGGACAGCGCCCCGGGACGCGCTCGTGGCCCAGTCGAGCGACGGCAAAAAGCTCGGCGGGTCGTTCGGGCTGCATAAGATGCTCGACATGGCGGGGTCGGCCGCGGGCGCCCTGCTGGCTTATTTTTTCATCGCCGAAGGCGTGGGATTTCACCGGGCGTTTTTGTTTTCCATCATTCCGGCAATGCTCGGGCTCGCAATTATTTTTGCGGTGCGGGAGGACAAGACCTGCGCGCCGGCGGGCGTCAAGCTCTCCCTGAAGGGGCTTGCGCTGCCGGGGAGGCTGAAGGCGTATCTCGCGGTCATCTTTGTTTTCTGCCTTGGCAATTCCTCCAACACGTTTTTGCTCTTAAAGGCCGGGGAGCGCGGCTTTTCGGCGGCGGAGGTCATCCTGCTGTATTTGCTTTTCAATGTGACCACGTCGGCCCTCGCCATTCCGGCGGGCAGGCTGTCCGACAGATACGGGAGGAGCAAAGTGCTCGTGCCGGGCTACCTGATTTATGGGTTTGTGTATTTCGGGTTCGCGTTTGTGTCGGCGAAGTCCGCCGTCGCCCTGCTGTTTGTCGCCTACGGCGCCTACACCGCGCTCATCAGCGGCGCCGAGCGGGCGTTCATTGCCGAAAACTCCGCCGCCTGCCTCAGGGGGACGGTTTTGGGGCTCTACGGGATGCTGCAGGGCGTGGGGCTGCTGCTGTCCTCGGTCATTGCGGGGCTGCTGTGGGACGGGCTTGGCGCCGGCGCGCCCTTTGTATTCGGCGGTGTGATGGGCATTGTCTCGGCGGCGAGCGTTGCGGCCATTTTTAAGGGCGACCGGCGGGCGGGGCAGAAAATTAAAACATGACATGCACTTGTCAAGGTTGTGTGCTATACTGAGACAGCGGAGGCGAGCGCATGAAAAACGACCGGCTGTTTTTGCTGCTCTATACCCTGCTGGAACGGCAGACTGTCACGGCCCCGGAGCTTGCGGGGCTGCTTGAAGTCTCGGTGCGCACCGTCTACCGGGACGTCGAGGCGCTGTCCACGGCGGGCGTGCCCGTCTGCATGACGCCCGGCAAGGGCGGCGGCGTCTCGCTCATGCCGGGCTACACCGTTGACCGGGCGCTTTTGACGGGCGAGGAGCAAAACCAGATTCTCTTTGCCGTCGAGAGCCTGCGGGCGGCCGACCAGAACGTGGAGAGGCTGCTGTGCAAGCTGGGCTCGGCCTTTCAAAAGCCGAACACGGGCTGGATTGAAGTCGACTTCTCCCGGTGGGGCATGCGCCGCACCGACAGCCGCCGGTTCGAGCAGCTGAAAAACGCCATTCTGGACAGGAAAATTCTGCGTATGACATACTGCGGCGCGTCGGGCGGCACTTCGCAGCGCGAGGTTATGCCCCTTAAGCTGCTCTTCAAGGATAAGAACTGGTACCTGCAGGCCTTTTGCCTGACGGCGGGGGATTTTCGGCTCTTCAAAATCAGCCGCATGCTGGAGCTTGCGCTCACCGGGGACACTTTCCCCGAGGGCTTTTGCGCGCCGCCGCCGGTGGACGGGGCGCTCCCGCCGCCCGCGGCGACGGCGGCGCTGCGGCTGCGGTTTTCGCCCGGTGCTGCCTATCGCGTCTACGACGAGTTTGAGCGGGACTGCGTTGAGCCGCAGCCGGACGGCAGTCTTCTGGTGTCGGCCCGGTTCCCCATGGACGGCTGGGTCTGCGGCTATCTGCTGTCCTTCGGCGCCGACGTCGAGGTGCTGGAGCCTGCCGCGCTGAGGGAGGCGCTTGCGCAGTACGCGAAAAATATTTACGAGCACCACAAAAGCTGACAGGCTGTTGTCATGTTTTGCCTGATAGAATGGGTCTGCAAAGGCCAAAAGTCAAATACGGGAGGAAAGTCACGATGGAAGAGAGATTTTGTCAGAGCTGCGGGATGCCCATGGGCAGGACGGACGAGCTGTACGGCGCCGAAAAGGACGGCGGCAGGAGCGCCGACTACTGCAAATACTGCTATGAGAACGGGGCCTTCACGTCGCAGTGCACGGTGGACGAGATGGTTGAAATCTGTGTCCCGCCCATGGTGGAGCACAACCCAGGCATGACGGCGGACACCGCCCGCGCCATGATGCGGCAGTTCCTGCCGACACTGAAGCGGTGGAAAACGCAGTAAACGGCGGGCGGGAGAAAAACAGGGTGCCCTGTCCGCCGCAAAGGAGGCCCGTATGAAAGCCGACGGAGCCATTCATCCGGCGATGCTCGCCCCCTGCGGGATTTGCTGTGCCGTCTGTTACAGGCACCTGGGGCGAAAGCCCTGCGCCGGGTGCGCCGCGCCGGGCGGCGGGAAGCCGGCGCATCACGGCGCCTGCAAAATCAGAAGCTGTGCGGGGGAGCGGGGTCTTTCCCATTGCTTTGAATGCGGGCTTTTTCCCTGCCCGCCCGTCAGGCGTCTCGACAGAAGCTACCGCGCCCGGTACGGGGCGAGCCTTATCCGAAACGGACTGGCGGCAAAGGAGATGGGCGTCGCGGCCTTTCTCGCCGAGCATCAAAGCCGGTACACCTGCGCGGCCTGCGGCGGGGTGATCTCCATACAGGACAAAGTCTGCAGCGAGTGCGGGGCGGCGTATTCATTTGAAGAAGGGGTGTGACGGGATGACCTGGGCGCAAAGCTATCCGAAGAGCGACGAGCCCGCCTTGGAGCAGATTGCGGGCTTTGTCGCAAGCCCCCTGTGGCAGGCGCTTTGCGGCTTTGTCGAGACGGGCTGCGGGGCGGCTCCTCAGGTGGCGTACAGCATGTGCTCCGGGGCGCCGGGGTGGAACGTCAAGTACAAAAAGGGCGGCAGGTCGCTGTGCGTCCTCTATCCGCGCGAGGGCTTTTTCACCTGCCTTGTCTGCGTCGGCGCGAGGGAAGAGGTGGGGGCGGGGCTCCTGCTGCCCGGCTGCTGCGCCTACACGAGGGCGCTTTTTGAAAAGGCGGGGCCGGTGAACGGCACCCGCTGGCTCATGATGGACGTGACGTCGGCCGACATTCTCGAGGACGCCAAACGGCTTATCAGCCTGCGGGCGGGGCAAAAAGGGCGTTGAGGGTAAAAAAAGGCCGCCGGGCGTATGTCCGGCGGCCTCAGGCTGTCAAAAAAGACTTTTTTGACAGCCTGATTTTCTCGGCTTTCCATTTGGCCGAGAAAATGTGTTAAAA
>DATMZG010000010.1:0-17455 GCA_035560415.1 Candidatus Acidiferrum sp.
ATCCGTGTCACGACTTCTTCTCGTATCCCTGCCGGATACTTTTTCATCCCTTTTTTCCCTGACATACAAACGCCCCCTATGTAGTTATTTTCCTACATAGGGGGCCTTTTGTCTATTGTCCGTTTTTACTGGAGCTGTTCAGGAGTTCCCCGGCCTTTTCTTGTTATTTCAGTTTTACGGCGGTGCCGTAGGCGATGACCTCCGCGGCCGACTGCATGACCGAGGCCGAAGCGTACCGCATGCAGACAATGGCGTCGGCCCCCTGGCTTTCGGCGTCCTCCACCATGCGCTTGGTCGCAATGGCTCTGGCCTCGTTCATCATATCGGAGTAGGCGGTGATTTCGCCTCCCACAAGCCCCTTGAGGCCGGACAGGATGTCCTTGCCCAGATTTTTGGTCTGCACGGTACCGCCCCGCACGACGCCGACGATCTCATACTCACGTCCGGGAATATTTTCAGTAGTTGTCAAGATCATCTTCATTTCCTCCTTTTATCTCAGTATACCGCTGGTAGAGCACATAGAGCATGGCGGCGATGATGGCTGCCGGAATGCCGCACATCATCAGTTTGAACAATAACCCTGCCGGCGTCAGCAGGATGGAGATGCCGAAGACTGCGAGATAAGTCGAAAGCAGAAAAATGACGATGCAGGGCGCGGCCATGGACCGCCAGACGCTGCGCTTCATACCAGTTGCCCCTTTCTCAAAAGAACCTTTATGCCAATGATATTATATCCTGTGGCTTTATGAAAATCAATTGAAACGCAAGGCGGTGCGGACTTAACTCCCGGGCGCGTAGCCGGCCTGAGTGATGATGTTTCGCATCTCCTCCGGCGTCAGCTGTCCTCTTGCGTAGCCCAAAATGCTGCCGTCCGGTTTTATCATATAGGTTGTCGGCAGGGAGGAGACGCCGTAAGTCCGAAAGAGCTCGCCCGACTCGTCGACCAGCACCGGATAAGTTGCGCCGTTTCGGGCGGCAACCGTCTGCGGGTCACCGCTGTTCTCTGCTACCGAGAGGAATATCACCTCTCCGTTATACTCGTCGTACAGCGCCTCAATGTCGGGCATCTCGGCGACGCAGAACTTGCACCAGGTGGCCCAGAAGTTCAAAAAGACCACTTTGCCCTGATACTGAGACAGCGTGTGGGAGACGCCGTATTGGTCCGTCAGCGTGAAGTCGGGGGCGGCCTGCGCCGCCTGCTGCCCGATTGGCTGGCCCGCGCCCTGCCGGTTTGTCGTAAGGCCGTTGTAGATGAGCAGGCAGCCCATGGCAATCATCACCGCGCCTGCGACGCGGGGGGCCCAAAGGGAGATTTTTGGATTTTCTTTAAGCCAGCCCAGCAGCTTGTCGGAAAAGAAGCCGACGGCCAGAAAAGGGATGCAAAAACCGGCGGTGTATATGGCGATGAGGGCCATGCGGCCGGTCGCCGCCGTCATGACGACGACGGAGGCGAGTACGGGCCCGATGCAGGGGGTCCATCCGAAAGAGAAGAAAAAGCCCATGAAAAATGCGGTAACAGGGTTCATCCGGGCGATGTCCACGGCACCGGCCCGCCGCTCCCGCTGGAGGAAGGGGATATTCAGGGCGCCGAGCTGGAAGAGCCCCATGAGGATGATGAGGATGCCGCCGCCGACCGCGAGCCCCGCGGCGTACTTTGAAAAGAGGCCGCCGAGGGCCGAAGCGCCGGCCCCTAAGGCAAAGAGGGCGGCTGAAATGCCGGCCACAAAGCTCACGGTGTGCAGCAGGGTGCGCCCGCGGCGGGGTGTGGCGAGATAGCCGAGGTAGAGGGGGAGCAGCGGGAGCACACAGGGGGAGAAAAAGGAGAGCAGCCCCTCGAAAAATACGGCGGTATACGGCATATCCTACCTCCTTTTACTGGACAGGGGGGTGACATCGGAGTATAATCACAGTGCAAAGTTTATTGTATCATGCCTTGGGCTATATAAATAGAGATATTTTGTCAACAATCGGAGGTGGACAGGTTGACACCCGAATCGCAGCAAATTTTACTCACACTTTCGCAAAACGAGATCACCGAGTGGGCTGTCTACACCAAAATCGCGGGCTTTACGAAGGACGCCGGCAATAAGGAAAAGCTGCTGCAGCTTGCCGCCGACGAGAAGAGACACCACGACATCTGGGCGGAGCACACCGGCCGGCAGATGAAGCCGCAGCGGTTCAAAGTCTGGCGCAGGGTGACGGCGGCGCGGCTCTTAGGCTTCACCTTTGTCGTCAAGCTGATGGAGCGGGGAGAGGACGCAGCCCAAGCGGTCTACGACAGGCTTTCGGCCGAGTTCCCCGAGGCCGATAAAATCCGGGAGGACGAGTGCCGGCATGAGCAGACCTTAATCGGTATGCTCGACGAGGAGCGGCTGCAATATGTCGGCTCCATGGTGCTTGGACTGAACGACGCACTGGTCGAGCTGACCGGCACCCTCGCCGGGCTGACGCTCGCCCTGCAAAACACCCGGCTTGTCGCCCTGTCAGGGCTCATCACGGGCATCTCGGCCACCCTGTCCATGGCCTCCAGCGAGTTTTTATCGGCCAAGAGCGAGGGGCGCACCGACGCCCTGAAGTCCTGCGCCTATACCGGCGCCGCCTATGTCCTCACGGTGGTCATGCTGGTTTTGCCCTACCTGATGTTGCCGTCCGACAGCTATCTCACGGCGCTATGCCTCATGCTGGCGGCCGTCCTCCTTATCATTCTCGGGTTCAACTACTACATTTCGGTGGCCAAGGAGCTGCCCTTCAAAAAACGCTTTTTCGAGATGGCGGGCATCAGCCTCGGGGTGGCCGGCCTCTCCTTTGTCATCGGGCTGTTTGTCAAACAGTGGCTTGGCATAGACCTGTAGGGTCTTCAAGAATATTTCGCAAAGGGGCTCATTCGCCGTGCAAAACGTACCCTATCTCATCTCAACCCTCATCACGCTGCTGGCGGTCTCCTGGATTGGAATCCGCGCCTCCAAAAAAGTCAAGTCGGCCTCCGACTTCGCCGTGGGCGGCCGGAGCTTCGGCGCCGGCAAAGTCGCGGCCGTCATCGTCGGCACCTTGGTCGGCGGCGCCTCCACCATCGGCACCGCCCAGGCCGCCTACGTCAAGGGCTTTGGCGGCATCTGGTTTTCCATCGGCTCTAGCATCGGTTGTCTCGTGCTCGGGCTCTACATGGCAAGCCCGCTGCGGCAGTCGGGGGTTGTGACCATCCCCGAATTCATTCGTACATATTACGGCGACAAGGCGCGGCTGACCTCGAGCATCCTGTCTTCGGTCGCCATTTTCGTCCACATCAACGGGCAGATCCTCTCGGCCGTCGCCATTTTCACC
Source organism: Candidatus Acidiferrum sp. (assembly GCA_035560415.1). Classification (GTDB taxonomy): domain Bacteria; phylum Bacillota; class Clostridia; order Oscillospirales; family Feifaniaceae; genus DATMXT01. The sequence continues at coordinate 3,322 of DATMZG010000010.1, forward strand.
TCGCTGTTCGGCATCACCCAATCGATGGCGACCGCGGCGGCCGTCGCCCTCATCGTCTCCTATATCCTGTTTGGCGGCTTTTTAGGCTCTTCGGCCATCGGCTCCATCAAGACGGTGCTGCTCTACGGCGCCTTGCTGCTCTCGGGCGGCATCGTGCTGATTTCCTTCGGCGGCGCAGGGGGCTTCACCTCGTCTTTCACCTTCAACCCGTGGTTCAACGTCTTTTCAGACGGCATCGCGACCTCCCTTGCCTCCGGCTTTTCAGTGGCGCTTGGGGTCTGCGCCACCCAGACCTACCTTCAGGCCGTCTTTTCGGCCAAAGACGTCAAGGCCGCAAAGTCGGGCTCGCTGCTCTCGGCCATCCTGACCCTGCCCATCGGCGTGCTGTCGGCCATGGTCGGCATGTATATGAGCAGAAACTACCCCGACATCCAGCCCTCGCAGGCGCTGCCCATGTTCGTCATGGAAAAGCTGGGGCCCGTCATCGGCGGCGTCGTCATCGCCACCCTCATCATTTCGGTTGTGGCGACCGGCGCGGGGCTCTGCCTTGGCATTTGCACGATGGTCAGCCGGGACATCTACACCGGCTTCATCAATAAACAGGCGACCGACAAGCAGGAGCTCTTTGTGCTGCGGGCTTCGGTGCTCGGGGTCATGGGGCTCGCGGTGCTGCTGGTGCTCTTCAACCTCGACTCCCTCATTTTGAAGTGGGCCTTCCTCTCGATGGCGCTACGCGGCACCGTGGCATTTTTGCCGCTGCTCTTTATCCTGCTCATGGGGCACAGGGTGCCCAAAAAGGCCGGCGGCGTCGCCATGCTGGCCGCCCCCCTCATCACAATCGCCGTCGCCGTCACCGGCGTCACCCCCGTCGACCCGCTCTATATCGGCCTCGGTGTGGGACTTGTCATTTTCCTCTTTGGCATATTATTTGAAAAAAATACAGATAGTATTGAATCCTGACCCGTATATGCGCAGACAGCGCCCCGGCATAGGCCGGGGCGCTCTTTTGTATGCAGATTGCCGGGGACACGGCGTCAGAGGGACGGGGGGACCTCTTTCTTGCCGCCGAGGAAGGCCATGGGGGTCAGTTCCATGGCGGTCATTTCGACCACTTCACTGCCGTCCGGGTTTGCCATGATGACAGGCATGTCGGGGTTGAAGTCGACTAAGTACTGCCGGCAAAAGCCGCAGGGGGCGACGGGGGAGAGGGCGTCCGACACGACGGCAATGGCGGCAAAGTCCTGATACCCCATCGAAACCGCCTTGACAAGAGCTGTGCGCTCGGCGCAAATCGACGAGAGGGTCGACTTGATTTCGACGTTGCAGCCGGTGATGACCTCGCCGGTCGTCGTCAGGAGCGCCGCGCCGACATGAAAGCCGGTGAAGGCGCGGGCGGCAAGGCGGGCGGCGGACGCCGCCTCAATGAGCTTCTTTTTAGTCTGGGCGTCTATTATCATGTAACTTTCCTCCTCATTTGCAGGCCAGCGTGGGGAAGTAATACTTCTTGCCGGCGGCGGCCTTGGCCATGTCCCAGCCGGTCAGGATGCGCAGGGCTTCGGCGCCGACGAGGCATGCCCTGGCTTCGGCCTGCGGGTCCTCGTCCCACTCGCCCGTGAGCCTGTGGGCCACGACGGTGGCGCACATGCCGGCCCGCTTGCCGAAAACGCGGGCCATGGTCGTGATGGTGGCCCCCTCCATCTCGAAGTTGAGGACGCCCGCGGCCCTGAGGTCGGCGAACATGTCGTCAAGCCCCGAGGGCTTGTAGCCGCCGTAAGTGGTACGGCACTGCCCGGTGTAGAAGGAGCCGCAGGTGCACCCGGTGCCGACGTGGTAGCGGTAGCCGAGATTCTCGCAGGCCTGCACGAGGGCCGCCACCACCTCGTAGGAGGCCGAGGCCGGGTACTCTGGCATCATGTAAAAGTTGGAGGTGCCGTCGAGGCGGATGTTGGAGTCATTGATGACGATGTCGCCCATCTTGACGTCCTCCTGAATGGAGCCGGTCGTCCCCACCCGGATGAAGGTGTGGGCGCCGGCGTCGCAGAGCTTGGTCAGCACAATTTCGGTCGAGGGGCCGCCGATGCCGGTCGAATAGGCGCCGATTTTAGCCCCCTTGTAAGTGCCGTGGGCGGCCCGCTGGGCGCGGTTCAGGATGTATTCCTGCGCCCCGTCCCACTGGGCTGCCATGACGGCGATGCGATTGGGGTCCCCCGGGAGCAGGACATATTCCACAGGATCACGGGGCCAGGTCACTTCAATGTGGCCCTTTTCGGAGGCCGCAAGGGACTGCCTTGCCATATTTGTCTCGGACATACCAAAACTCCTCTCTTAAAACGGGTGTTTGAAGAAAGAGGCCGGGCTGCCGGCCCCTTTTGCGTACGGGAATTTCAGTTTATGCTGGAGGTGGCTGATCGCATGACAGGTTGCGCCAAATATTCCTTGGATTTTTGCAGGTAAATTCATTATAATGGAAAAAAAGGCCGGTGACAAGGCCGGAAATTTCGGAGGAGTGCGCCATGGATAAAAACGAAAAACGGTTTTTATCCCTCGTGGGGCTTGCGGCCGCGGCCGGAGTTCTCGCCATGGCCCTCTTTTCGCCCCGAACGCCGCCGCAGGCGACAGGTGAGCTGCGGCTCACAATTACGGGAGAACACACGGTCGCCGTGGAGTACAGCTTTTCCTGTCCCGACGGGTTTAAAAGCAAGGGGGGCAAGGCCGCCGTCACCGAGCTCTCAGTGGCGGTCAAGGGCGGAAGCGCCATGGCTGTCTGCACGCTGTACGGGGGACAGGCCGAACTGACTTGGCAGACGCCGCAGGGATTTGTCACGACGCAGGCCGCCTTGCAGCTTGCGGAGGCGGCGGGCTCATCCGAAAATGGAGCTGCGGCGGTGCTGCCTCTCGACGCGCCGGAGGAGGCCGGCAAAGGGGCCAGGCTGACGTCGGGCGTGCTGCGCTTTGAGGCCAGAGCCGAAGGAGTCGCCACAGTGGACGGCGCCCGCTTAACAGAGGGGCCCTACCGGACCATTGCGGCGGTGGCGGCCGCGGGGGCCGTCCTGACACCGGATGGGGAGACGGCCGCCGCCAGCGCCGAGACACGGGCCGCCGGCTAAAGGGATACACCCAATAGGTTAAGAGCGGGGCGCAGCAGCGCCCCGTCTTTTTGCGATAAGAATTTTCTGTGCGGAGGGAAGTCCTACACTTCCATGATGACCGGCAAAATCATCGGATTTCGGCCCGTCTTCTGGTAGATATAGCCCGAAAGCGAGTCCTTCATGGCCGACTTGACGGCGTTCCACTCCCGCACGCCGTCCTCGAGCGCCCGCTCCATGGCCTCACGCAGGACGGTTCTCGCGCCGTCCATCAGGTCGTCGGACTCCCGCACATAGACAAAGCCGCGGGAGACGATGTCGGGCCCGGCCACAATCTCGCCGGAGCCGGAGTCGATGGAGGCGATGGCGACGACCAGTCCGTCGGCCGCGAGGTGCCGGCGGTCGCGCAGCACCACGTTGCCGACGTCGCCGACCCCGAGCCCGTCAATGAGCACCTTGCCGGAGGGCACGGTGCCGTCGAGCCGGCAGGCCGAGGCCGTCAACTCAATGACCTTGCCGATGTCGGAGATGATGATGCGGTCGCTTGTCACGCCCATTGAGCGGGCGGTGTCGGCGTGGGCCTTGAGATGGGCGTACTCGCCGTGCATGGGGATGAAAAAGCGGGGTTTGGTCAGGGCCAGCAGCAGCTTGTGCTCCTCCTGAGAGGCGTGGCCCGAGACGTGCACCTCCTCCTGTTTGGAGGTGATGACGGTGGCCCCCCGCTTGGAGAGCTCGTTGATGACTTTGGAGACCGTCTTTTCGTTGCCGGGAATGGGGGAGGCCGAGATGATGACAAGGTCGTCCGGCCCCACCTCCACGTTGCGGTGGTCGGCAAAGGCCATGCGGTAGAGGGCCGACATCGGCTCGCCCTGGCTGCCGGTCGTGACGATGACGAGCTGTCTCGGCTCGTAATTTTTAATGTTGGCGATGTCGACCAGCAGTGCCTCGTCGACCTGAATGACCCCGAGCTCAATGGCGGCGCTGACGTTGGCCACCATTGACCGTCCCGAAATGGCCACCTTGCGGCCGTATTTGGCCGCGGCGTCCATGATCTGCTTGACCCGGTGGATGTTGGAGGCGAAGGTCGTGACGATGATGCGCTTGTCGGTCGAGGCGAAGAGCCGGTTTAAGGTGGCGCCCACCACCCGCTCCGACTTGGTGTGGCCCGGCCGCTCGGCGTTGGTCGAGTCGGAGAGCAGGGCCAGCACTCCCTGCCGGCCCAGTTCCCCGAGCCGGGTCAGGTCAATCATGTCCCCGTCGATTGGGGTGGAGTCGATTTTGAAGTCGCCGGTGAAAATGAGGCGGCCGGCCGGCGTCTCAATGCAGAGGGCGCAGGCGTCCGGAATTGAGTGGTTGGAGCGGATGACCTCGACTTTCATGCAGCCGAAGGACAGCACGTCGCCGTACTCAATGCGGTAGAGCTGGGTCGAGGCCGTCAGTTTGTGCTCCTCGAGCTTGTTTTTAATGAGCCCGCAGGTCAGCCGGGTGGCGTAGACGGGGACGTTTAACTGCTTGAGCAGATAGGGCAGGCCGCCGGTGTGGTCCTCATGTCCGTGGGTGACCACAATGGCCCGCACCCGGTCGGCGTTTTTGACGAGGTAGGTGAAGTCCGGCAGCACGAGGTCGACGCCGGGCATGGAGTCGTCCGGGAAGGCGATGCCGCAGTCGACGACAATCATGTCGTCGCCGCACTCAATGACCGTGATGTTCTTACCCACTTCGTTGAGGCCGCCCAGCGACACGATGCGCACAACGGCGCCCTCGTCCGGCTTCGTTGCGGGCGTGCGCCGCAAGACGGTCTGCGGCGCTCTGGGGGCGGGTTCCGGCCGCTTTTCGGCGGGGCGGCGCTGCTGCTGAGGCCGGCCCTCTCCGGGGCGGCCGTGGTTCTTGCCGCCCTGCTGGGACTTGCCGCCCTGCTGGGACTTGCCGGACTTGCCGGGCTGTCCCTGCGCGGCCGGCTGCCCCTTGCCCTTGTCGAAAATGGAGGGCATGACCTCGCCCGGATGGGATGAGGTGCGGCGGGACGGCCGCCTCGGTGAGCGCGGTTTATTCTCTTTGTCTTTGTTCATAGGGATTCCTTTCAGTATAGTAATCTGTACAGTATTTTGACCGCTTCCACCTGCGTGACGAAGCGGCGAGTTTCTTTGTAAGGGATGCCGTCCTTGTCAAGGCCGCCCGCAAGCCACTCGTCGACCCGGGCCCGGCCCGCGTTATAGGCCGCGATGGCCATCCAGTCCGACTCATACCTGGCGTAGAGCAGCGAAAGATTGTAGCATCCGTAGTCGATATTGGTCTTAGGGTCGAAAAGGTCGCGGGGCTCCTCGCCCCGCTTTTCGCAAAGCCAGGCGTATGTGTCGGGCGTCAGCTGCATGAGTCCCACGGCGCCGGCTGAGGAGACGGCTGAGGGCTCAAATTTGCTCTCGGTCCAGATGACGGCGTAGACGAGCTCGCGGGACAGCCCGTACCGGTCGGCAGCCGCCTCGACGGTTACGCGGTAATCGTTGGGGAACAGCCCGCGCGCCGCAAGCAGTGCGGCTGCGAGCAGGGCCGCTCCGAGCAGCACCGCCCAAAGCGTGCGCTTAAAGCGCTTAAAGCCCGAGGTCTTTCGCAATATCGTCCACCTGACGGGCGACGTTTTCGGCGTCCCCGTCGTTTATAATGACATAGTCGGCGTGCTCGGTGTAAAAATGGTCGGGCTTCTGGGCCCGTAGCCGGGACTCGGCCTCCTCGCGGGAGATGCCGTCTCTCGCCATGATGCGGGCCAGCAGCACCCGCTCGGGGGCCACAACCGCGATGATGGGGCAATCGCGCCCGCTCTCAATGAGCCGGATGGCGTCGAGCAAAATGCCTTTGGCCTTGGACTCGCGCTCTATGCGGGCAAGTTCTGCGCCCAGATATTTGTAGACGATGCGCTCGAGGTCGGCCTTGGTACGGGGGCTCGCAAAGACAATGGGGGCCAGAGCCCGCCGGTTGACCCCGCCGTCAGGCCCTAAAATTCCCTCGCCAAACCGTGCGGCGAGCTCTTTTGTACACGCGGTGCCCGGCCGCTGCAGCTCGTGCACCAGCTTGTCGGCGTCGACATGCTGCAGGCCGTGCCGCTCGAACTCGCGGGCCGCCGTGCTTTTTCCGGCGCCGCTGCGCCCCGTGATGCCGTAAATCAACATTCCATCACCCTGCCTGCGGCCGCTTTGAGCAGCCGGTTATATACGGCGAGTCCCACGCCGCTTTTGTCCGGCAGCCCGCAGTATATGCGGGGTACGCCCGCCGCGTCCATCTCCCGCAGCGCCGCAAAGAGCCGGCGGGCGGCAGACTCCTGCGTGCCGCCAAGCGAGATGACATGCCCGGCCGAGGGGAAAAGGCCCTCTTCCCCGTCGTGACACAGGACGCCCGCGCCCTTTTGTTCTGCCATATAGTTTAACACGTTTTCCCGTGTGCCATTCAGCAAAATGACTTCGGCCATCGGCGCGTAATGCCGATATTTCATGCCGGGGGCAGCGGGGGCGACGCCCTCCGGCAGCTGCCCGAAGACTGCGCCGTCGACTTCGACCGGGCCGATGACCGCTTCCAGCGCCTCAAGGCTGATGCCGCCCGGCCGCAGCAGCTTTGGAACGGGGCCGGAAAGTGAGACGATGGTCGACTCCAGCCCCACGCCGCAGGGCCCGCCGTCCAAAATGAGGGGCAGCTCGGCCCCGATGTCGGCCGCGACGTGGGCGGCCGTCGTCGGGGAAGGGGAGCCGGACTTGTTGGCCGAAGGGGCGGCAATGGGGACGCCGCAGGCTTTAAGCAGCGCGCGGGCCACCGGGTGGGAGGGAATGCGCACCGCCACCGTGTCAAGCCCGGCCGAAACGGCGTTTGGCACCGCCGCCGTCTTTTTTAACACAAGGGTCAGTGGCCCCGGCGCAAAGGCCTCGCAAAGGGCATAGGCTTTTTCGGGAATTTCGCGGCAGAGGGCGGGGAGCCCCGACGCTTGGGGAATGTGCAAAATGAGCGGGTTGTCGCTCGGGCGCCCCTTGGCGGCGTAAATGGCGCGGCAGGCCGCCCCGTCAAACCCGTTTGCGCCAAGGCCGTAGACCGTCTCGGTGGGGAAGGCGACAAGGGCGCCCTCGCGGATGAGCCGAGCGGCTTTTTCAATGTTCTCGGGGGTGGGGGGCAGGATGCGGGGGTCTGTCATCGGTCCGCCTCCGCGTCCGCAGCGCCCCTCAGCTTTTCGGCCTGCGCCGCCGTGATGAGAGCGTCAATCATCTCGTCAAGGTCACCGTTCATGAAGGCTTCGAGCTTATACAGGGTCAACCCGATGCGGTGATCGGTCACCCGGCCCTGCGGAAAGTTGTAAGTGCGAATGCGCTCGCTGCGGTCGCCGGTGCCGACCTGCGACTTGCGCTCGGCCGCCGTCCTGGCGTTGGCCTCACTCTGCATGCCCTCGTAAATGCGGGCGCGCAGCACCCGCATGGCCTTGTCGCGGTTTTTGTGCTGGCTGCGCTCGTCCTGACACTCGACGACGATGCCGGTCGGAAGGTGGGTGATGCGAATGGCCGACTCGGTCTTGTTGACGTGCTGGCCGCCGGCCCCGCTGGCCCGATAGGTATCGACTTGCAGGTCTGCTGGGTTGATGTCGACTTCGACCTCCTCGGCCTCGGGCAGCACCGCCACCGTCACGGTGGAGGTGTGAATGCGCCCCGACGACTCGGTGTCGGGCACCCGCTGCACGCGGTGAACCCCCGACTCGAATTTGAGCCGGCTGTACGCGCCGCCCCCCTCGAGCATAAAGCTCACTTCTTTGATTCCGCCGAGCTCTGTCTCATTCACATACATGACTTCGCTTTTGTACCGACGCCCCTCGGCGTACATCGTGTACATGCGGTAGAGGGAGGCCGCAAAGAGCGCCGCCTCCTCGCCGCCGGCCCCGCCGCGGATTTCAATCATGACGTTTTTGTCGTCGTTGGGGTCGCGGGGCAGCAGCAGCACTTTGAGCTCCTCCTCGCACCGCTCCATGTCCCTAAGGCCCGCCAGATACTCCTCCTCGGCGAGCTCTTTCATGTCGGGGTCGCCCATCAGCTCCTGCGCCTCGGCCACCTGCGCCTTCGCGGCCTTGTACTCGCGGTACTTTTCGATGACCGGCGACAGGTTCTTGAACTCCTTCATCAGGGCGCGATAGGCGTCCTGGTCCGACACAACGGCCGCGTCCGACAGCCGGCCCTCTATTTCCACATACCGGGCCTCGGCCTCGGCCAATTTTTCAATCATTGACTCAAATCCCCTTTGTCGCGCTCCGCCTCGGCCTGCTCTTTGCGGCGCAGCCCCTTTTCAAAGGCCGAGCGCAGCATCCAGATCTCCCGCCCGCATGTCAGGCATTCAATGCGTATATCCATCCCGACCCTGCGGACGACAAACCGGTCGCCGCCGCAGGGGTGGGGCTTTTTCATGATGCAGATGTCGCCGACCTGAATTTCCATGTCTCCTCCGGGCAGCCGGCGGATTCCTCCCGCACGGCGGTATCATGGCAGTATATTATAATACCATAGATTTTCCAAAAACGCAACTGTCTGCAATATCGCCTGTGAACCATGACCCGTTTTGCTTGACGAAAAACCCGTCCGGGTTTTCCGGACGGGTCTGCCATCAAGGCGCTGTGAAGTTACGGCAGTTTCACATTGCCTGACGGCGAGGGAATCGCGCCCAAGTCCTCTCTGAGCGCAGTGCCGCCGTCGTCGGTCTTCACATAAATGTTCTCGTCGCTGCTCAAATAGTATATTGACTTATGCGTCCCCTGCGCACGCTCGTGCAAAACGAGGTACTTGTACGCCCTGCTCGTAATCTCCCGCGTGCCGAATTTATCGCGGGTCGCATCCATCGTGACGGTGAAGACCTCGCCGTCGTACGAATAGTCGATGATGATCGGGTCGCCTTCAACGGTGTAGGACATCGTCCGCACAAATGCCGGCAAACCAATAAACGCTTTTGCGTAAAACGCGTCCATGAGTTCCTGATTGAAGACCTGCGTGCCCTCGCGCGTAAATACGCTGACATAGACGCCCTCCGAAATTCCATCGTCGGCATCAGCGCCGTAATCGGCGGGCAGCTCTGAGAGCGGCAAAAGCGCTTTTGCCGGCCTCGTGGCGACACTTTCCCACGTCGCGCCAAAGTCATCCGTCATGAGGGTCAGGAGACTCCCGTTTTCCGGGTCGTCGCCGGAGAGTTTCGTGAAAAAGTCCATTGCACCTTTGCCGCTGTCCCCGGCAAAGCTGATGCTGCGCACTTCGCCGGCCATTTCGACATTGAACGGCATATACCAGACGAGGCCCAAATCAAACTGCTCCCAGGTCTCTCCACCGTCCGTTGTCCGGTAAATTCGGCCGAAGTCCTCTATGTCGTATCGAAAGCACAGAAAGCCGATTTTCTCGTTTGCGAACGCGCCGCAGGTTAAGACCCGCGGCCACACGTCGTTGACGTTGCCGGTCTCCTCCCAGGTGATGCCGCCGTCGTGGGTCAGGTAGACGTAATTTTCCTGTTGGCCCATCGCCGTGTCCCCCGTCCCGATGAACCACCCCTCAAGCTCTGTTGTATAGCCCGACTGCGAGGACGGCCACTCGCCGCCGTCCAAGGGGCCTGTCGGAAGCGTCGGCTGCAATGCGGCCGGCTCGGCGGGCGGCTGTGCGACAGAACCACAGGCGGACAGCGCAAATAAGAGGGCGGCAATCAGCGCCGCCACCCATGGCGCTTTTTCCGGCCCTTTTGTCCAGTACATCGCATTACCCCCAAACAAAGCGGATAACACTTTGACGTGTGAAATAAAAAGGTTGTTCCGGGCGGCTCGCGCGACGCCTATGCCGCGGGCTTTTTCTCCATCGTGCCGAGCAGCCAGCCGGTGGCCGCGACCCCGGCCATGACCGGCAGCGTGATGCCGACGGCGGTGTTGTAGGGCAGCAGCAGCCGGTAGGCGATGAAACCGGCCAGCCACAGCAGCAGGTTTTTATAGCAGGGGCGGTCCTGAGCGCGCATTTCCCTTTTGCCAAGCAGAAAGTAATCGGCAAAGGAGACGCCGAAAAGCGGCGCGAAGACGGAGCTTATGAGGTATAAGAAGTCCTCGTACCGCTCGATGGGCACAAAAATTGCAATGACGACGCCGGCGGCGCAGACGGCGGCGGCCGTCCACTTCTCGCTGATTTTGCCGTTTAAGTTCACGGCGCTGACCCCGGCCGAATAGACGTCGAGGAAAGTGGTGGTCACGGTCGAGAGCACGATGGTGGCAAGGGCTGCAAGGCCCATGCCCGCCTGCGCCATGATGACAAAGACGTCGGAGGTGCCGTAGTAGACGGCGGCGCCAAGGCCTATCCCGAACATGAAAAGGGAGCCGACAAAGTAGCCCGCCACGCTGCCAATCGTCCCTGCGACCGGCTTTTTCAGGGTCCTCGTGTAGTCGGCGATGAGGGGCAGCCAGGAGAGGGCCATCGAGACATTCAGCTCAACGGCGGCCCCAAAGGAGATGGCTCCCTCGGCGGCTCCCGCCGGCCGGCCGCCCGAGAAGACCGAAAAGCCGAGCATGAGGGTGAAAATGAAGAGCAGCGCAATGATGACGGTATTGACTTTCGAGAGGTTTTTGAGCCCGAGGAAGACCCACACGCAGATGAGGGCGCCGATGGCGACGCTCCAAAGCGCTGTGTTTTGCACGCCCCAGAGCTGCACCGCAATGCCGTCAAAGGCCGTGGCGCCGCCGATGATCATGACGGCGGTCCACCCCAAAAGCTGTAAGATATTGAGGGCCGAAAAGGCCCACGAGCCGTATTTGCTGTAGGAGATGCGGGTTGAGGCGGCCCAGGAGAGGCCGCTTTTTGCGCCGATGAGTCCGGCCGGAATGAGCACCGCGGCGCCGATGACGTGCCCGAGCAGAATTGCCGCAAGGCCAGCCTCAAGCCCCAGGGGGGCGATGAGGGCGCCTGCCATCAGCTCGGCAATTGAGACGGCGGCGCCAAACCACAGCAGCGTCTGGCTGAATGTCGAGGTCTTTGCGTCGATGTTTTCCATGTCTGTCTACCATTCCTCAAAATATTTTGCGGGCAGCTCGTGCCGACTCCATGGGAATGTGCTCACCTTTATCTTGCCCGTCACAAACATGAAAAAAGACGCCTCCCGTATTGGAAAGCGCCCCCATCATAAGCGTCACCTGCGGGTGACGCCCGTTTGCTTCCCTACGCTGGTGTTAACCAACAGGTTCAAGGGGTCAGGTTTTACCTTCTCAACCACGAAGTAGTTCCCCCGCTGTCTCGCAGTATAGCATGGCGGGGCCAAAAGGTCAAGCAAAGGCCCGGCATTTCCCATTCGTGGAAAACGCCGGGCCTCCATACCATATGAAATCCCGCAAAATCAAACTTGTACAAACTCGGCCTTTTCAAGCAGCTCCAAAAACAGCGCCACTAAAATCGGGTCAAACTGGGTGCCGGAGTTTTTGGAGAGCTCGGCCATGGCCGCCTCCTTTGGCAGGGCCTTGCGGTAAACGCGGTCGCTCGTCATGGCGTCATAGGCGTCGGCCACCGCCAGAATGCGGCAGAGCAGCGGAATTTGTCCGCCCGCGAGGTTTCGCGGATAGCCCTTTCCGTCCCACCGCTCATGGTGGGAGAGGATGTAGTCGGCCACCACCGAGAGCTCCGGCGTGTTCTGGGCAATGCGGTAGCCGATTTCGGAGTGCCGCTTCATCTCATCCCACTCCTCCGCGGTCAGGGGCCCGGGCTTTTGCAGGACGTTTTGCCGCACACCGACTTTGCCGATGTCGTGCAGCACGGCGAGCAGCGCAAGCTCCCCCTGTTCTTCCGCGCTCAGCTCCAGCTTTCTTCCCATGGCCTGACAGTAAGTCTTGATGCGCTCGGCGTGCTCCTCGGTCTCAATGCTGTTCTCGTGGAGCGTGGCCAGCAGCGTGTTCAGGATGGTGTTGCGGTAGCTCGACCCCTCCATCAGCTTCTGGTGGTACATCCACTCCTCAGCCTCTTTTAATATGGCCTGTAAATCCTCTTCCGGCTTTGATTTGACGGCACAGCCAAACGACACCGAGAGGTGTAGGTTGCCCTCGCTCTTCTCGGCAAAGCCGCGCTTGACCCGCTCAATGAACTTCTCGGCGTCCTTTGGCTCGACACGGGGCATCAGCAGCAGGAACTCGTCGCCGCCCCACCGGGCCAGAATGTCGGTTTTGCGGCAGTTTTCCCGCAGAACCTCGGCCACTTTTTTGAGCAGCGTGTCGCCCGAGCCGTGGCCGAAGACGTCATTGGTGATTTTCAGGCCGTTGACGTCCCCCATGACGACGGCCAGCGGCAGGTATTGCTCGGCGTCGAGCATTCTGAACTGTTCTTCCAGATACCGGCGGTTGTAGAGGCCGGTCAGGGGGTCGTGATAGCTCAAATACAGAATCTGGCGCTGCTGCTCCTTGTCGCGGCTGACGTCCCGGAAGACCATGACCACGCCGAAAAACTTCCCCGTGTCGTTTTGAATGGGGGCGGCGCTGTCGTCGATGGGAACGGCCCGCCCATCCTTGCGAATGAGCACCGTGTGGTTGGCAAGCCCCACGATGAGGCCCGACTTGAGCACGAGTTCAATGGGGTTGTCGACCTCTTTTCCGGTCTCCTCGCTCCTCAGGCGAATGACGTCGGAAAAGTGCTTGCCGATGGCCTCCTCCTCGTGCCAGCCGGTGATCCGCTCGGCGGCCAAATTGAGCGAGGTGACAAGTCCGCTGCTTTCGGTCGTGACGACGCCGTCGCCGATGGAGTGCAGCGTAATGCTCAGCAGCTCCCGCTCGCGGTTCATGGCCTCGCGGTAATCCTCGCGGTCGGTCACGTCAAAAATGATGGAGAAGAGGACGTGGCGCCCCCCGTAGCTGATGGGGCATGAATAGACGTCCACCAGCCGAATCTCCCCGCTTTTGAGCCGGTGCGGGAAGAGAAAATACACCTGCCGGCCGGCGCTGGCCATCATGCGTCTGCGCAGCACCTCCTCCTCCGGCAGCATGTTGATGTCCTGTATCGTGAGTTCGAGCAGTTCATCGCGGCTGTACCCGTAGTAATCACAGGCGGCGGGGTTGGCTTCGATGAGCCGCCCGGTCCCGGGGTCGATGAGCAGCATGGTTGCCGAGTGCTCGGAAAACATGGCCTGCAGGTCTTTTAAATGGTTTTCCTGCTCCATGCGCAGCTTTTTCACCTCGGTGATGTCGGTGCGGCAGCCCACCACATAGCGCAGCGCTCCGGTTGAGGGCACCGGAGAAAGACTTGTCAGCCAATCTCTTGTGCCGCTGCGCATGGTCAGGGTCTCCTCGAAAGTGATGCTCTCCCCGAGCGCTATGCAGCGCAGGTAACTTTTCTCGACAACGGCACCGGTCTCCTCCCCGAGCAGTTCATAGGGCGTCTTGCCGTACATCTCCTTAGGCGTATAACCGGTCAGCTCCTGATGGCGGCGGTTGTTGCGAATATATGTAAATTTCTCGCCGTCATAGGTCATTAAAAACATGGCGTCCTGCGCGCTGTCGAAAATGACTTGGAGTTCCGCCAAAACCGCCTCCAGCTCCTGCTTTTGACGCCGTACGGTGCGCTCGCTTGCCAGCTCCTCAGTCAGCTCCTGCAGGAGGATGGCAAAGGTGTTTTGCTCCGGGAAAAAGCCCGTGAGCTTATACTGCCGCTTTTGTATTTCGGCATAGCGGATGAAGCTGTCTTTTTTGGCCGCCAGCGCCTTCTCAAAGAACCCGGCCCAGTCAAAGCCGTCTTGCCCCGCTGTGCGGAAGTGGGCCAGTGCCGGCTTTCCGGAGAGACCGGCGAAGGACAGGCCGGTCATCTGTGCAAAGGCGGCATTTGCCTCGGCAAATCGCAGCTCTGCCGGGCTTCCCCTGTCGTCCTCAATCACGTCAAACGCACAGTACCCGATCGGCAGTCGGCCAAGCAGATTCTGGAGCATGGTTTCGGTCATGGTTGTCCCCCCTATTTAAACGAGCCTCTCAATGTGTATTTTTTTTGTCCAAATCTTATTTCAGGCATTATACCATTCGCTATGACGTCAATCAATATATAACTTGAAAT
>DATMZG010000011.1:0-11986 GCA_035560415.1 Candidatus Acidiferrum sp.
ATATATATGAATGGAGTGTGAAGTTTGTTAAATCTGATACTTGCGTTTTGACATAAATAGGATGATAATAGACGTAGATATTAATATCAGGTTTTTTGATATTAATGCGCAGGCTTATGAGGTAACGATATGTCATCGAAAGAGGACTGCCTGTCGAAAATCCGCGCCCGGTTCGAAAACAATTTCGAAATAGCCGACAACACCGCCATCGGCGGACTTCCGCTTGCGATGACGGCGCGGTATGAAGTTGTGTCGGGGCGTACATTCATCACCCCTAACGACATAATAGACAAATTTCAATTAAATGAGACCTGTTACTTTCACTGCTGCGACGAGCTGTCGCTGCAGCTTCTTTTGTTTTTATACGAAAAACTGCGGGAGGTGGCCGAGAACTTCCGGCCCGGCACCGTCGACCACATGTCGACGACGCTGACCGGCGTCTTCATATGCGACCGCGTCCCGAAAGAGGCGGCGCACTGGATAAAAAAACATAGCTACCGCAAATATTATGCGTTTGCGATGCACGGCTGGTGCGACATACGTTTTATCGCCGTCAGCGCTGAAGATGGGCAGATTTTCACCTGCCGGCGTGCCAAACCGCTCCGTAAAATATTCTCAAATTTGTAAGAGGAGGTAATTGTATGAGTTCAATCGCACTATTGATCGGCGCAATTGTCCTGTTCATCGGCGCATACGCTACATATGGGTCGTTCATTGCGAAGAAATGGGGAATCGACCCCACACGGGAGACCCCCGCGCACACGCTTCGGGACGATGTCGACTACTGCCCGGCCGACTCAAAGGTCATTTTAGGTCACCATTTTTCATCCATTGCCGGAGCAGGCCCAATTACGGGCCCGATTCAGGCGGCCGTCTTCGGATGGGTTCCGGTCATCCTCTGGGTGTTCATCGGGAGCATCTTCATCGGCGGCATTCACGACTGGGGCGCCTTATACGCCTCAATTCGCCACAGCGGAAAGTCCATCGGCGAGGTCGTGCGGGTCAACATCGGCGAGACCGGCAAGAAAGTCTTTGACATTTTCTCCTGGCTTGCCCTCGTCCTTGTCGTCGCCGCTTTCACCGACATCTGCGCCGGCACTTTCGCCTACGACCCGGCGGCGCCCGAGAACCTGACCGGCGCCATGGCCGGCACAGCCTCCATTCTCTTCATTTTCCTCGCCATGGCCTTCGGGTTCATGGTCTACCGCCGCAACACCAACCTCTTCGTCTCGTCGGTTGTCGGCGTCGTACTGCTCTTCTTCTGCATTTGGCTGGGCTTCACTTTCCCGGTGCTCAAGCTCTCCAAGACGGCCTGGCTTGTCGTGCTGCTCATTTACATCACGGTGGCCTCGGTCGCGCCGGTCTGGATTTTGCTGCAGCCCCGCGACTACCTCTGCTCGTTCTTGCTCTACTCCATGATCATCGGCGCCGTCGTCGGCATTTTCCTCTACCATCCGACGCTGATCATGCCCTCCTACGCGGGCTTTAAGATTGGAGAGGGGGCTGCCGCCCAGACACTCTTCCCAATGCTCTTTATCACGGTGGCCTGCGGCGCCGTGTCCGGCTTCCACTCGCTGGTCGGCTCCGGCACGACGTCAAAGCAGCTCGACAGTGAGAAGGACACCAAGCTGGTCGGCTACGGCGCCATGCTGCTCGAGGGCGTCGTCGCCGTCATCGCGGTCATTTCAGTGGCCTATCTTGCGGACGGCGGCGTCGGCACCCCGGCCCAGAAGTTCGCGGCCGGCCTTGCGACTTTCATGGGGAGCTTCGGGCTGCCCGTTGCGCTCGGCAAGGTCTTCGTCACGCTGACTTTCTCGGCCTTCGCCCTCACTTCGCTTGACACCGCGACCCGCATCGCCCGGTACGTATTTCAGGAGCTCGTGGAAAAAGAGGAGCCGGCCAAGGGGCAAAAGCCCACGGGCCTTGCCAACATGTATGTCGCGACCGGCATCACGGTGGCCGCCGCCGTCGCGCTGCTCGCCTATGGCTACGCCAACATCTGGCCCATTTTCGGCGCCTCCAACCAGCTGCTGGCGGGGCTTGCGCTGCTCTCGGTCACGGCCTGGTTTGCAAAGACAAAGAAAATTATCTGGCCGACCCTCATTCCGATGTTCTTCATGTTCTCCGTCACGCTGACGGCGCTTGTCATCCTGATTCGCAACTTCTTCAGTTCCGGCAAAATTCTGCTCGGCATCATTGCCGTCATCCTGTTTAGCCTTGCGCTTGTCCTCATCTGGCAGGGCTACAACGCACTTGTACTAAAGAAGAAGAAAGCCGAATAAGCATTAAAAAGGCCGCCTGTGGGCGGCCTTTTTTAATCATGAGGCGGCAGGTGAGTGCGAATGTGTCGGGTGAGCGATCTGCGGCGCAAGGAGGTCATCAATATCCGGGACGGGGCGCGGCTCGGCTATGTCTGCGACATTGAAATCGACGAGCTCGAGGGCAGCGTCGACGCGATTGTCGTGCCGGGGCCGGCGCGTTTTTTCGGGCTCTTCGGGCGGGACGAGGACTACATCATCAGCTGGGACGAGATTGAAAAAATCGGAGAGGACATCATTTTGGTCAGCGTCGTCTTCCCGAGCAGGCCTTACGGGCGAAACGCCAAAAAATATAGCAAGAGATATTCCGTTTAAGCCGCCTTTATGCTACAATATGTGGTAGTAAAGGCGGTGTTGACTCATGAAGACCGACATGCCCCGTCCCGAGGGCGCGCCCGAAGTGCTGCGCGAGGGCGTCATTGCCGGCAGAAACGCGGTGCTCGAGGCGCTCAAAGGCAAGGCGGGCCTTGAAAAAATCTATGTCGCCAAAGGCGAAAACCAGGGCTCCATCACGCGCATTCTGGCCCTTGCCCGCGAGCAGCGCATTCCGGTCACCGAGGCGGACAAGCTCAAGCTGCAGGCCATTTCGGGCATTTCGACCCATCAGGGCGTCGTGGCCTATTTGAAGCAGGTGGAGTACTGCGAAGTATCGGACATTCTGGCCGTAGCCGAAGAGCGGGGGGAACCGCCCCTCATCGTCGTCTGCGACGAGCTTGTCGACCCGCACAACCTCGGCGCCGTCATTCGCACGGCCGAGGCCGCGGGGGCCCACGGCGTCATCATTCCGCGGCACCGCGGAGTCGGCGTCACTCCGGCCGTGACAAAGGCCGCGGCAGGCGCCGTCTTCCACATGAAAATCGCCAAGGTGACAAACCTTGTGCGCACGCTCCTTGACCTCAAGGAGCAGGGGGTCTGGGTCTACGGCGCCGACATGGCGGGGGACCGCTCCATCTTCGACACCGACCTTTCGGGCCCCTGCGCCCTCGTCGTCGGCAGCGAAGGGGAGGGGATGTCCCGGCTCGTCAGGGAGACCTGTGACTTTCTCGTCTCCATTCCCATGCGGGGGAAAGTCAACTCGCTCAACGCCTCGGTGGCGGCCGCCATCGTGCTCTACGAGGCCGTGCGCGGCAGGCGCTGACAATTAAATAAATCATATAGATAGACAAAGCAGAGAAAAAGAGGGGGGAATGACGCATGGCAAAGACCGTTCAAGACGAGCGCACCGACGAAAAAGTGGACCGCGACATCGACGAGCTTCTGCGCGTGCGCCGCGAGCAGCGGCAGACCTCCCCCTTGCCCTCCCCTTTAAAACCCGTGAAACCCCACAAGAAACCCCTCAACCGGGCCCGAATCACCGACGTGCGGGAGTTCGTGCAGACCTCGTTTGCCGAAATGGAAGGGGAGGAGAAGCGGGAGAAAAAGAGCTTTGTCATCAAAATTCCGGACGAGGACGAAAATCTCGAGCCGCAGGAGACTTTTGTGGAGCCGGCCCCGCCCGTCAACGTCTCGTTTGAGGACTATCTTGGGGACACCGGGGAGCTGGAGGGCGAAAAGTTTCCGACCGACGAGGAGGCCCCCGAAAAGGCGAGGCGCATCAGAGACATCCTGCTTGAAGAGGAGGAGGAGGGCGCCCCGCCCCACTTCCCCGGCATTTACAGGCGGGCGGCCAAAAAGCTGAGACCCGAGCCTTCCCCTGAGTCCCCCCATCCGCTCGACGAGATGGAGCCTGCCCTCGCCCGCAAAAAAGTTGTGGCGATGGCCAAGAGCCTGCGGGCAAGGCGGCGGTGGGCGGCGGCCATTCTCGCCGCAATGTGCTATCTCATTTTGGCGGACAGGTATCCGGTGCTGATAGGCTACTACGCGGGGTTTGCGGTCGCCGCGCAGGCGGGGCTCATCCTGCTGCTCCTTGCCGTCTGCCGGGAGGTCCCGAAGCTCGCCTTTGCGGAGCTTGGGGCCAAAAGCCCCGGAAAGGCCGCCCTTGCGGTGCTGGCGGCGTCGCTTTCGGCGGCCCACACCCTCATTTACGCCCTCCACGGCCATCCGGTCTATACGCTCTACCCGGCGCTTTGCGTCTTTCTGCTCTACTGTGAAGAGACTTACAAGGTGCGCAAGCTGCGTCTTGAGAGCAAGCTCATTTTCTCAAGCGGCGCAAAGTACGGCCCCGTCTGGCTGCCGCAGGACGGGTATCTCAGCGACCTTGGCGACAATAAGACGGCGGCCGTCCGGTTTGACGAGGTGGTGGGCGCCGGCTTTTACTATGCCCGCAGTCTGCGCGGCGCGTCGGAGGGCGCCCCGTCAAAAAGGCTGCTCCCTGCGGCGGTGCTCCTCACCGCCGTCTGCGTCTGGCAAAGCCTTGCGGCCCGCACGGGCCTGCCGGTGCTGACTGCGGCGCTGCTCTCCTGCTGCGCCGCGCTGCCGTATCCGTTGCTTGCGGCCTTTGTCGTCCCCTATGCCGGAGCCTCCAAGAAGCTGCGCCGGCACGGGGCGATTTTAGCGGGCGAGGCCGCGGTGGACGAGCTCTACGGGGCCGACGAGCTGCTGCTGACCGACGAACAGATTTTCAAAGGTGCGCCGCCCACCCTCACCGGCATTAAGCTCTACGGGGGGGAGGAGCTGGAGCCCGCCGTCATCTGCGCCGCCTCCATTGCGGTGACGCTTGGGATGCCGCTGGGCGCCGCTTTCCTGCAACTTTTGGACGGCCGCATGGACAGGCTGGGGGCCGTCACCGAAATCAAATATCAGGACGAGCTCGGGCTCTACTCCTTCATGAACGGCAACGTCGTCGCCATGGGGGACGGCGAGTTCATGAAGCAGAATATGATTCGCCTGCCGCGGGACGGGGCGGGGGAGCGCATTCGCAAAAACGGGGACCAGCCGCTCTACCTCGCCATCGGCGGGCGGCTTGCGGCCATTTTCGCAGTGCGCTACGACCTGACAAAGAGCACGGCGGCGGCGCTGCGCGCCCTGCTCTCAACCGGCGTCGGCCTGCTTGTCGCCACAAACGACCCGCTGCTGACAGCCCCCATCCTGACGGGGCTTTTAGGTCAAAAGCAGGCGGCATTGCGAATCCTGCCCTCCCGCAACCGGGACGAGCTGGAGCTTGCGCCGGGGACAAGCGAAAAAGTCACGGCGCTGTCCGGGCGCAGGGAGCCGATGGCGCTCGCCCGGTGCATTTCGGGGGCCGTGCGCATTCGAAACGCCGCCGCCGCCGGAACTGCCGTGGGGGCCCTCTCGATGGCCGCAAGCGCCTTGCTGCTCATTTTCGCGGCGCGGGCCGGCATTGTCGCCGCGGCCTCGCCCCTCTTCTTTCCGCTCTACGGACTTGTCTGGATGCTGCCGGTTTTCGGCATCGCCCTTGTCACGGCCCACATCACGGGAAAATAAGCAAAGACGAATACATAGATATACATGGAGTGAACAATGAAGCCAAAAAAACTTCTTGCGGCAGCCGCCCTGACCCTTTTGCTGACTTTGACGGCGGGGGCCGAGGACACGACGCTCAGGGTCGGGCTGACCCACAGCGGGGGCCCCGTGGCGGGGGCAAACGCCCTGACCGAAACCGGCTACCGGCTTGGCTATTTCGGGGACGACTTCACTTTTTTCGAGCTTGCGACCCTTGAGAACCGGTTTGTCACCTTCGCCATGGACGCCCTTGTCTACATATCGGGCAACACGGTCTCGCAGACCCAAGGCAGCGGCGCCGTCGCCATCAAGCCCTACCACCTGCAAGTTGACCGCGAGTTTGAGTCGCAGTGGGAGGCGCAGGATTTTCTCGACCGCGTCTATGCGGGCGGGTTTTCCGGCGAGGGCTTTGTCGCCTATGACGAGGGGTACCGCGTGCGGCTCGACATGTACTCGACTTACGACTACGCCGCGGCAGACGCGGCGCGCATTGAGGGCTACACCGACGGGGAGTCGGTCTCGGCCGTCGGCGCCGGAAGTCGGACCGTGACCGTCGTCGATATGAACAATTATCATATTCTCTTTGAACTGAACCCGCCCTACGGCTATCCTGCGGCATATCCCATGAATGAAGAAGACGGCGAGACCCTGAAAAACGGCCAGTTCTATTACCGGGGCGCCTTTGAGTTCCAGCGGGACGGCGGCGGGGTGACGCTTGTCAACGTCGTTGAGATGTCCGACTATCTCAAAGGGGTGCTGCCCTATGAGATGAGCGGCACATGGCCCCTTGAAGCCCTCAAGGCGCAGGCCCTTTGCGCCCGCACTTACGCCATCAGCTCGAAGGGCAAGCACGCGAAGCTCGGGTATGACCTGTGCAACACCGACAACTGTCAGGTCTACTACGGCACGGCCAGAGAGACCGACGTCGTCGTGCAGGCCGTCGAGGAGACGGCGGGCGAAATCATCACTTATGGCGGCAAGCCGATTTCCACCTATTACTTCTCGTCGTCGGGCGGCTACACCGAGTCGGCCCAAAACGCCTGGGGCGGAACGACCGCCCCATACTGTCAGGCGGTCGAGGACACCTATGAGGACCCGAACGTCATCACCCACTACTCCACGACTTTGACGCTCGACGACCTCACGAAGTTTGCCGATTCCGTAGGTGCAAACATCGGCGCCGTGACCGATTTCTACGTCTCGGAGTACACGGTGCCGGCCCACAATGTCTACGCGGTGACTTTTGTCGGCACAAAGGGCAGCTATACCGTCTCGAAGACCGACAATGTGCGCATTAAGCTCAACAAGTACGTGCGAAGCGCCCGGTTTGATATCTTTCCGGCCATTGAGCTCTTTGTCAACGCAGGCACGGTGCTCGACGTCTCGCCGGCCTCGGCCTACGTCATCACGGGCACGGGGGACGTGGCGCAGATGGACGTCGGCGTCAGGGACATCACGCTGCTCACTGCCGCAGGCCTTGAAAAAGTCCCGGCCGACGGGGGCACCTATACGATTGCCGGGGCGGGGCTCGGCCACAACGTCGGCATGAGCCAGTACGGCGCCAAGAGCATGGCCGAGCAGGGATTTTCCTACAGCGACATCATTTATCACTACTTCACGGATATTGAGATTCAAAGCACCGGAGACTGATAAGGCGGCGCGCGCCCGCCACAATACACGATAGGACCTGATTGTTTGAAGAAAAGCGATTTTTATTACGACCTGCCGGAGGAGCTCATCGCCCAGACGCCGCTTGAAAGACGCGACGCCTCCCGGCTTCTCACTCTCGACAAAGCGACGGGGGAGGTGGGCCACGCCGTCTTCTCGGAGCTGCCGGACCTCCTGCGCCCCGGCGACATCCTCGTGCGAAACGACAGCAGGGTCATTCCTGCCCGCATTTTTGGCGTTCGGGCGTCGGGCCCCGCCGCGGTGGAGTTTTTGCTGCTGCGGGACCGCGGCGAAGGGGTCTGGGAGTGCATGGTGCGCCCCGGCAAAAAAGCCCGTGCGGGGCAGTCCTTCTCCTTTGGGGGCGTGCTTGAAGGCGAGGTGCTTGAGACCATCGAAGGCGGCCTTCGGCTCGTGCGCTTTTCGAAGTCCGGCCTTGACCTCATGAACACCTTGGAGGAGATTGGCCGTATGCCGCTTCCCCCCTATATCCACGAGGAGCTCAGGGAAAACGAGCGGTATCAGACGGTCTACGCCGTAAAGCCGGGCTCGGCCGCGGCGCCGACGGCGGGGCTCCACTTCACGCCGGAGCTTTTAGACCGGATTTCGGCCATGGGTATAGGTGTCGTCTCAGTCACGCTGCACGTCGGCATCGGCACGTTTCGCCCCGTCAAGGAGGACGAGGTGGAGGCCCACCACATGCACTCCGAGTGGTGCTCGGTCTCGCCCCAGACGGCCGCCGCCGTCAACGCAGTAAGAGCGGCGGGCGGCAGGGTCATCTGTGTCGGCACCACCAGCTGCCGCACCGTCGAGTCCATGACCGAGGGCGGCAGGCTTATATCCGGCACGCGGGACACCGACATCTTCATCTACCCGCCCTATGAGTTTAAAATGACCGACGCCCTCATCACGAATTTCCACCTGCCCGAGAGCACGCTGCTCATGCTGGTCTCGGCTTTGTCCTCCCGCGAGCGCATCCTTGCCGCCTACAAAGAGGCCGTAAAAGAGCGGTACCGCTTTTTCTCCTTTGGAGACGCCATGTTCATCTACTGAAAATACGCCCGGCGCGAATCTTTCGCGCCGGAGTTTAGGAGTGCCATGTTTGAACTGCTGAAAACCGACGGGGCCGCAAGACTTGGGCGCATGACAACAAAGGACGGCGTCATTGAGACGCCGGTCTTCATGAACGTCGGCACGGTGGCCGCCATCAAGGGGGCCGTCTCGTCCAGAGACCTTGCCGCCCTCAAATGCCAGGTCGAGCTCTGCAACACCTACCACCTCCACCTGCGCCCCGGCGACGAGATTGTGGCCCGCAGGGGAGGGCTTCGGCCCTTCATGGGCTGGGAGGGGCCGGTGCTGACCGACAGCGGCGGCTTTCAGGTCTTTTCGCTCGCCAAGCTCCGGGACATCACGGAGGAAGGGGTCACTTTCGCCTCCCACATCGACGGGCGGCGCATATTCATGGGCCCCGAGGAGAGCATGAGAATACAGGGCAACCTCGGCTCCACCATCGCCATGGCCTTTGACGAGTGCGTGGAAAACCCGGCGCCGAGGGAATATATCGGGATGAGCGCCGACCGCACGCTGCGGTGGGCGGCCCGCTGCAAGGCGGCGGTCACGCAGGGGCAGCTGCTCTTTGGCATCAATCAGGGCGGCACTTACTCCGACATCCGAATTGAAAACGCAAAAAGGCTTGTCGACATCGGGTTTGACGGCTACGCCGTCGGCGGCCTTGCCGTCGGCGAGGAGGTCCCCGTCATGTACGGCATCCTTGAGGACGTGCTGCCGCACCTCCCGAAGGACGCGCCCCGCTATTTGATGGGGGTCGGCACCCCCGGCAACATCCTCGAGGCCGTCGCCCGCGGCGTCGACTTCTTCGACTGCGTCATGCCGGCCCGAAACGCCCGGCACGGCCACATCAATACATGGTCGGGCATCCTCAACATCAACAACGCCAAATACGGGGAGGATGACTCGCCCCTTGACCCCATGTGCGACTGCCCGACCTGCCGCGGCTATTCGCGCGCCTACCTGCGGCACCTCAAAAAGGCGGAGGAGATGCTCTACATGCGCCTTGCCGTCATGCACAACCTCTATTTTTACAACACGCTGATGGAGCGCATTCGGGGCATGATAGAAGTCGGGGAGTACGGGCGGCTCTGCGAAAAGCTGCTGCCGGTGCTCGACAGGAGGATTTGAGGTGTACAGTCTCCTCGCCGAGTATTACGACGAGCTCATGGAAGTCGACTACGGGGCCTTTTTCATCTATTATAAAGAGGTCTGGGCCCGGTACGGCCTGACGCCGCAAATTGTCCTCGACCTCGCCTGCGGCACCGGCAGCATGGCAAAGCTCTATGAGGCGGAGTACGACGTCATCGGCGTCGACATCTCGCCCGAAATGCTCTCAAAGGCGAGGGAAAAGCTCTCACCCGGGACGCTTCTGCTGAATATGGACATGCGCGCCCTCGACCTCTACGGCACCATAGACGCCTGCTGCTGCACGCTCGACGGCTTTGGCAGCATGCTTAACGAGGAGGATTTCCTCAAAGCCCTCTCGGGCGTGAATCTTTTCCTGTCGCCCGGCGGCATTCTGATTTTCGACCTCATCACGCCCGCGAAGTTCAAGGGCGAGCTCGACGGCAGCGCCTACTTTTATGACACAAAAAAGGTCTCCTGCGTCTGGCGCAGCGCCCTCGAAGGGCCTCTATGCAATTTTTATCTGACTTATTTCATTTTACGGGGGGACTGTTACACCCGCCGGGACGAGGCGTGGGACGAGCGGGTCTGGAGCCGCCCTGAGGTGGAAGCCCTCATCGCCGCCTCCGGCATGGAGCTCCTCGAAGTCAGAGAAGACGAAGGCCGCATGTTTTTTGTCTGCCGCAAGGGCGGCAAAACCGGCAACTGGAACTGAAATACACTGGAGGATACAGGATACAATCATGAATAACTATATTTCCATGCTCTCGGAAGACGGGTATGTGCTGGCCATGGCCATGGACTCGACGGCAATCTGCGAGGAGGCGCGCCGCATTCACGGCGCAACGCCGGTCGCGGCGGCGGCTTTGGGGCGCACCCTGACGGCGGCCTCCCTCATGGGCGGAACCCTCAAAGTCCCGGACGGCTCGCTGACCCTGCGCATCAAGGGCGACGGGCCTCTGGGCGGTGTTTTGGCGGTCTCGGACGCACTCGGCAACGTCCGGGGCTACTGCAACGACCCCACGGTGGAGCTGCCCTTAAACGCCGCCGGCAAGCTCGACGTCGCGGGGGCAGTCGGCAGGGAGGGCTATGTCTCAGTCGTCAAGGACCTGCGCATGAAGGAGCCCTACGTCGGCCAGACCCCCATCGTCACGGGCGAAATCGCCGAGGACGTCGCGGCCTATCTGCTGCAAAGCGAGCAGACCCCGTCGGCCGTGGCCTTAGGCGTTTTAATTGACCGCGACTACACCGTCAAAGCCGCGGGCGGCTATCTCATTTCGCCGCTGCCCGGCTGCCCCGAAGAGGTGCTCTCGCGCCTTGAGGCGGCCGTCTGCACCGCGGACCCCGTGACCGACATGCTCTGCGAGGGCATGGCGCCGAAAACCGTTTTGAATGTCCTGCTGCCGGGCTTTAAACTGCAAACGCTTTCGGAGGGCGAGCGCATCTACCGCTGCGGCTGCTCGGCCGCGAGAGTCGAGCGCGCCCTCATTTCGCTCGGCCGCGAAGAGCTGTTAAAGCTTGCCGACGAGCGCCCCGAGACCGAGGTGCTCTGTGAATTTTGCCGCAAATCTTACCTGTTTACGAACAGTCAGCTGCGTGCCCTCATAGGATAAATTTATACCGACTTTATTTCAAATAAGACTTGACAGAAATGCGCCCATCAAGTACAATAATCCATGTCGCCTGACGCAAAAGCCACGCGAGGGAGCTTAGCTCAGCTGGGAGAGCACTTGCCTTACAAGCAAGGGGTCACAGGTTCGAGCCCTGTAGTTCCCACCACCATTATACGGCCCGGTAGTTCAGTTGGTTTAGAACGCTAGCCTGTCACGCTAGAGGTCGAGGGTTCGAGCCCCTTCCGGGTCGCCAATGTTTGCCTCTGTAGCTCAGCTGGTAGAGCAGGGGACTGAAAATCCCCGTGTCGGTGGTTCGACTCCGCCCGGAGGCACCAAGCCGGTCAGCAGACCGGCGTCATGCGGATGTAGCTCATCTGGTAGAGCGCGACCTTGCCAAGGTCGAGGTAGCGAGTTCGAGCCTCGTCATCCGCTCCAGCCAAAAATACGGCAGGGGAGTTCTCCTGCCGTCAGCCCATGGCGCCATAGCCAAGTGGTAAGGCAGCGGACTGCAAATCCGCGATTCTCCGGTTCAAATCCGGATGGCGCCTCCACGCACGAGAGAACATTCTTATGTCGTAAAAGTCATAAGAATGTTCTTGTTTTTATGCCTTTTTTTCACGGGCAAAATGACAGAATTTGCCCGGACTATTTCGCAAATAATCGATGAAGAATACAAAAGTGGCGGCAAGTCATTTACTTTCAGCGATGCGGGTATTATAATAAAATAAAATCAGTTGACGCACCTGCCGGGCCCGGCGGCGCGGCAGTTCAATCATTTTCATATTCCTGATT
>DATMZG010000012.1:0-10503 GCA_035560415.1 Candidatus Acidiferrum sp.
CCGCCTCCCCGCCGTACCTGAGCTTCAGAATGCACTCGCCCGGGCGCAGCTTGGTGAGGGGGGCGCCCTCGGCCAGCAGCTCGTCGATTTTGGCGGCGCCCGAGGTCATTGCGAGAAACCCCTTTGTCACGGGCTCTCTCGGGTTTGCGAAGACCGAAAAAACTTCCCCCTCCTCCACGACCGCGCCGTTTTCAAGGACGGCGACCCGGTCGCAGATCTCCTTGATGACCGGCATCTCGTGGGTGATGAGCACGACGGTGAGGCCGAGCTTCCGGCTCAGCTCCCTGATGAGCCGCAGGATGGAGCGGGTGGTCATCGGGTCGAGGGCGCTGGTCGCCTCGTCGCAGAGCAGCACCTTGGGGTTTCCGGCAAGGGCCCTCGCAATGGCCACCCGCTGTTTTTGCCCGCCCGACAGCTCCGACGGATAGGCCCCCTCCCTGCCCGAGAGGCCGACCTGTTCGAGCAGCTCCCGCACGCGCACACTCTGCGCCTCTTTGGACAGCCGCATGCCCCGCAGCGGGAAAGCCACGTTCTCGTAGACCGTCCGGGAGGCAAAGAGGTTGAACTGCTGAAAAATCATTCCGATTTCGCGCCGGTGCCGGCGGATTTCGGCGGGCGGGAGCGCCGTCAGCTCAACGCCGTCCAAAAACACCCGGCCACAGTCGGGGCGCTCAAGCAGGTTGATGCAGCGCACAAGCGTCGACTTGCCGGCCCCCGAATAGCCGATGACCCCGTAGATTTCCCCGTCACCCACTGTGAGGCTGACGTCCTTTACAGCTTCCACGTCGCAGCCCGCGGCGGGGAAGGTCTTGCAGATGTGCTCCAGGCGTATCATGGCGCGCTCCTCTACTGCGTAATCCTGGGTTTGGGCATAAAAATGCCCGGGACGTCAAAGCAGTCTCCCGGGCACTGTGCGTGTTCGTTTGTTGTCGCCGGCGGCCGACTCAGCCGAGGGGGTGGCCCATGGCGGCACGACAAGAACTCCCGCACAGACGGTGTGCCCGGGAGTTTAGCATTCGTGTAAAGCGGATTGAATTGTCACTTGCAGGCATGGGTTGTCGCGCCTCCTTTCGCCCCGCGCTTGGCGGGTTTTGATAGATTCTACTGTGCCGGGCACATTTTTGTCAATAGCGGAACGCTATTTTTGTAAATAATCCACAAAACCCCCGCAGGGGCCGACGGCTTTTCAGGGCCCTTTTCAGCCTCGCGGCAAGTTTTGACAATAAAAAAAGACGGCGCCAAAGCCGCCGCAGCAGGGGGTGATTTTTGACAGATTCTCCGGCGCAGGGCTGTCCGCTCCCGCCGCAGTCAGGGTGTCTCGGGGAATTTCAGGTATTCGGACAGGGCGGGGAAGTCCCCCGCAAGAATTTCCGTAGAGGCGATGATGTATTTGCGGTGCCGCTCAAGGATTTTCCGGTCGACGCCGGCGCCCTCGCAGACAGCCTTGATGGGGAGGGTTTTAGAGCCCTGCATTTCGGCGAGCAGGGCCGGAGCGTCAAGAAGAAATTGTATTGCGGCGGTGCAGCTTTTCTTTGTCTTGGCGGCCTTCGGCGAGCAGGACGTGAGCTCAAGAAAAGAGAATCCGTAGGCGGATAAAATGGCGCCGACCCCCGCAATTTCATATTTGACAGGGGAGTCCTCCAAGACGGTCGTCTTGGATACGACGGCCTCCTGCAGCGCGACATCGGGGGCCTCGGCGTCAATTTCCCCTTCGAAAACCGAAGGGCTCACGCTCACTTCCTCCGAGCGGCGGCCTTCAGAGCGCATAAAATCCGTCAGCCGACGGCGCATGACCAGCTCGGCAAACGGAAGAAAGGAGCCTTTATCTGCCTGATACTGCGAAATGGCCTCCGAGAAGGCCATGAGCGCAACCGACCAGGCGTCGTCGCTGCAGGTGACATATCTGTGCGTACATTTTGAAGCGCACCGCAATATGAACTGCCTGTTCTGTGCAATCAAGTCGTCGGCCGCCTGCCTGTCCTGCGCGGCGCGAACGGCTTCCTCATCGGTTTTCTGCATACGGTACCGTCCTCATCGTCGTTGTGCGTATGTCTGCGTGGACTTTTGGATGCGCGCAGCAGGCTTCCGCCTTTGAAAACCCGCTTTTGCCCTTTATGCTTATGCCTTTATGCGGCGCGTCTCAGCTGTGCCACGACCGGGAAGTATCGCGCCCTTGCGAGGCGCCGCTGTTTTGCCATCCCCACGCGTTGTCACCGCTGCCGCCGCTCTGGCCCCAGCCGCCGCTGCTCTGGTTCCAGCCGCTCTGGCCCCAGCCGCCGCTCTGACTGTCGTCCTGTTCGGCCTTGACAAGCGGAGTGCCGTTGTCGTCGGCCGCTTTGAGCAGCGCCGCAAGCGCCTGCGCCACCGCATCCTGATATTTGGACAGCTCTTTGGCTTTGCGCGCGTTTTTCGCCGCCGCCTGCTCGGCCTCCACTGCGTCCTCGTACGCGTCGATATAAGTTTTCAGCCGCTTTTTGTCGGCGCGGCCAAGGGCCGCAATCGCCTTTTCAACCTGTTCGGGCGTCATTGCGGGGACGGCATCGGTCACAGTGCCGCTCTGGCGGGGTTGGTCCCCATTCTTATCATCCGGCTCATTCTCGTCCTCATCCGTGTCCCTGCCTTTTTCCGTACCCTGAGGAGCTTTATTCGCGCCCTTGCCATCCGTATTCGTGTTTTTGTCATTCGTATTCCCGCCGTAGGGCCACCCCTGCCCCTGTACCGGCCCGTATGCAGGCCACCAGGGCGTGGTGACCGTGCTCTCCTCGTCTTTTTCCTTGTCTTTTTCCTCGTCCGAATCCTTATTCGCGTTTTGGCCGAAAGACCACCCGGGCGTCTGCGCCGCTCCGTAAGCAGGCCACCAAGGCGAAGTGACCGCTTTCTCCTCGTCCTTTTTCTTGCCCGAATCCTTGTTCTGGCTCTGGCTGAAAGACCATCCCGGCGTCTGCGTTGCGCCGTAACCAGGCCAATCGTTCCCGGCGACCGCTTTCTCCTCGTCTTTTTCCTTATCGTTATCCTTGTTCTGGTTTTGTCCGTAGGGCCATCCCTGTCCCTGTGTCGCTCCGTATGCAGGCCACCAGGGCGAAGTGACCGCTTTCTCCTCGTCCTTCTCCTTGTCAGTATCCTTGTCGGTATCCTTGTTCTGGCCCTGGCCGGAGGACCATCCCTGCCCCTGTGTCGCTCCGTAAGCAGGCCACCAGGGGGCAGTGAGCGTCTGCTCTTCCTGTCCCTTGTCTGCCGGATTTTCCTGCCAACCCGGATAGAACCACGCGTTCGCGCCGGTTTGCGGCTGCCAGAGATTTGAGGGAGTCTGCCAGCCGAAGCTGCCCTTACCCTCCGATTTGCCGTCCTCGTCGTCGTCTTTTTGCGTGCCCTTCCGACCCTCGCCGTCCCGGTCATTGTCCTTGTACTTGCCGTACCCGGCCGCCCACATGATGTCGCGGACCGGCACGTCAATCCATTTATCGGGGGTCCCGGTGTCGCCGGTGGTCTCCTGCATCTCTCCGATGATGGTCAGCTTGCCGGGCGTCGTCCCCATCTGCTCGGCCTCCTCCATCTGGGGGATCGTGGTCGGCACGACTTTGGCCGAGAGATTGCCCTCGTCGTATTCGAGCGCGTCGAGCTTGTGGGAGAGGCTCTCCGTCTTGCCCTCCGACCGCGAGGTCACGGCCAGGACGACATAGTCCTCTTCCTCCTCGTCCGGACTGAGAAAACCTTCGGTTTTGCACTGAGCCAGGGTCATTTCAATGGCGTCGTCGAGCTTCGCGTAGGCGGTGCGGCCCTCTTCAACGGCGCTCACAACGGTTTTGGCGTCCTCGTTGACGGCGCTTATCGCAAGGACGCGATTGAAGATATTCAGGGTGTATTTGATGGAGGGGTTGACGTCGAGCGTCACATAGGAATAGGGCAGGCGGACGGCGGCCGCAGTGCCCCCGCAGAGCAGCGCGACCGCTGCGGCGCATGCGGCGGCCAGCCGGATGACGCCGGCCTGACGGCCCATTTCAACCGTCTGTCCGACCGCGTATCCGCGCTGTCTGAGCCGGACAAAGGAACCGTCGTCCCTCAGCCCGACCGCGGTATTGCCGCAAATCTCCATGATGACTGTTTTCATCTCATCCACACCCGTTTTTCAGTGCTCGCCCCATGTGGCAGCTCTTGTGTCTCCCTTTGCATCAATGCGGCCGCCTTCGGAGGTTTGAACCGGCTTTTCACCGGTTCAAACCTCCGGGCGACTAAAACTCCGCCGGGTATTTTAAAGGGGGCCCGAAGCGGAGGAATACGTGCGTTGTCTCAGCTCTTCATCAATTCAAGGTCGATGTCGGCCTCTTTTGCCGCTTCAAGCAGCGCAGTCAAGGCGTTCATGATCGCCGTGTAGTAATCGGTGAGCTCGTCGTCCTCGTCGGCGTCCTCCACAGCCTCTCTGGCTGCGGCGATGGCCTCTTCAAAGTCCTCAATCTCATCCTCTAAAGTCTCTTTGTCCTCATCGTCCAGTTCGTCAAGGGCCTTCTCGACCGCCTCGGCAAAACTTGCGCCGATCCAGTCTCCGAGCCCGAGGTCTTTTTTGGTGGAGGATTTCTTGCTCCAGAGGTCTATGTCGGCCTCTTTTGCCGCTTCAACCAGCTCTTTTGCGGCCTTCTCGACCGCTTTGCGGTAAGAGGAGAGCTCATTATTTTTCTCGGCTTCTTCTCTGGCCTCGTTGGCTGCGGCGACGGCATCCTCGTAGGCCTCAATCTCGTCTTCTAAAGTCTCTTTGTCCTCATCGCTGAGGGCGTCAATGGCGGCCTCGACCGGGTCTGTGTAATTTTTGCCGTTCCAGCCGCAATAAAACGGACTGCTTTTGGAGCCGGGGCCCCACATGGCGGAGTAGAGGTCGATGTCGGCGTCGCCCGCGGCCTCAAACAAATCGCTGAGGGCTGTCATAATCGCCAGGTAGTATTCGGGGAGGGCTTCAAGCTTTTCTTTGGCCTCTTCCTTGGCCTCTTTTTCTTCGGCCACGGCCTCTTCGTAGGCCTCGATCTCGTCTTCCAAAGTCTCCTTGTCCTCATCGCTGAGGGCCTCAATGGCTTCGCCGAGGTCAAAATTTGTCAGGCACTTAAAGCTCCATGAATTCGCGTAGTTGAACTGACCCCATGCGTTCGAATTAAACTGACCCCATGCGTTCGGATAGGTGAAGCCGCCAAACCCGTACCCGCCGGTTTTTGTGGTCTTGCCGGAAAAGCCGCCCTTCGACGAGTAGTTCTGGGTGCTCATGGTCTTGGCCTTGCCGGAGGCATTGCGATTTGAGGAATTGCCCTTGCCGCCGAAGTTTGAACATGCCAGTGCCGGTGTCGCAAGCGAGAAAACCAGCGCCAGCGCCACGGCGATTGACAATACGCCGCCCGCTTTCTTCTTCATACAGTCACTTCCTTCTCAAAAGTCGAACCGAATCATCGGCCGTCATTAACTGTATTCGAGGGAGAGCCCCCCAAAAAATGGGGTAGGCGGAAAATTTCTCCGAAAAAAGCAGATTTTCATTGCCGGCGCAAAGAAAAAGGGAGGTTTTCTTCTATAGTATCGCATATTTCGCAGCTCTTTTCAACTCGCGCAACAGCTGTACACAATGCGCAGCCCTCGCAGCGGTTGTCTTTCCCCCGGCTGTCCCTAAAAAACAGTGGCGGCCGCTTTAAAACGGCCGCCCTACATAATATGAACGCTTTTGCGTCAGTCGGACGCGCTTATCCGCTGCGCAAAGCGCGCGATGTGCGCCTCGTCAATCCGGGAGGTGCTCTCGTTTGAGCCTGTGATTTTTTTTAGAATCGCCTTCTCCATGAAGTTCATTTTCCCGAAGTCGCAGGCCCCGCCAAAGGACTCTTTGGCTGCGGCCGCGGCCAGCAACTCTTTCGGGAAAGAGGTCTCCAGCTCTTTTTCGGCGTCGGCCCCCTCGGCCAGCCCGCAAATGAAAAGGCCGAGCCGCTTTTTTTGGAGAGGTTCAAGGTTTTTGGCGCAAAACTGTTTGACGGGTTTGCGAATTTGCCCCGCGTAAACTGAGCCGCCGACAATGACCGTGTCATACTCCGCCAAATTCGGGCCGGCGGCGTCGAGGTCGCACAGGTCAACTTTGCCGGGGAGCTTATGCGCCAGTGTCACGGCGCATGTCTTTGTAAATCCGTATTTGCTCGCATATGCGATGAGTGTTTTCATACGCTTCTCCTCAAACTGTTTCGTCAAACTATTTCGTCAGCGCGTTTTCAATGGACTTCAGATAGGCCTTGGTGGTCACCGTGCCCTGCGCCACCACGTCAATCGTCACGTTTTGCGCCTCAATGACCCGGCGGAAAACCTCGTCTGAGACCTCTGCCGTCCCGAACTGGACGTCTTTCACCACTTTGATATCCGTGATTTTGCCCCCCTGCACCGTGACCGCAAGTTCATTTGTCCACCGTCCGTTCGAAAAGGAGCCGGTGTAGGTGCCGTCGCTGAAGGCAGTGGGGTCGATGGGGAAAACTTCCACTTTGCGCCCCGCCTCAAGCCCCCGGGAGGTGTAGAAGACTGCGCATGCCAGAAGGATGCCGATTGCGACAAGTAATATGAGTATGACTTTCAGGAATTTTTTCATCGTTTATCCTCGCTTTCGCCTGTAAATTGAGTTTTGTCGGATGTGCCGCCCGTGCCGGAAGTGCCGGCCGTGCCGGCTGTGCTCGTTGTCTGTGCCAGACCTTTTATCGTGAACTCGGTGAGATACTCGACGAGTTTGGGAAAAAACTCGAGGCCGATCTCCTCCTTGTGGGTTTCAATTGTGAGTATGGCCGTAAAAATGGCCATGATCATCTCCCGGTCGATGTCGCTGCGCATTTTCCCCTGCACCTGCCATTTCGCGAGGATTTTGAGAAAATCGTCATAGAGAAAATCTAAGTGTTCGATGCCCTTCTCCTCGCGGTAGCGCTGCTCGATTTTGCCAAACACCTCCTTGTTGTACCACTCCCTCAAAATCGGGTTTGCCTTCATGCCCTCAAGGTTGAGCCGCATGAGCTCTTTGATGACGAGGAGCGGCTCCTGCTCCGGGTCGAGCTGCCGCATGACGCGTTTTTTGAGCTTCTCGTTTTCATCGAGGTATATGGCCATGAACAGGTCCTCTTTCGAGGAATAGTAGTTGTAGAAGGTGCCGGTTCCGATGCCCGCGGCTTTTGTGATTTCGGAGACGCCGGTCTCCTTGAACCCCCGTTCGGAAAAGAGCTCCTTGCCGCAGGAATACAGCTGCGCCTTAATGTCCTTCAATCGCACCCACGTCCTTTGAATACAGAAATTTCGCTCACTCCGAGCTCTGCGAAGTGAATGAACAAGTTTTTGTTCATTCACATTAAATCACTGAATTCATTCTCTGTCAAGGCCTTTTCAAAAATATATTTTCTCGGGCAGTGGAAAAGTCGCCCACATGACCCAAATTTATACAGAAAATTAACCTGGATTTTTCGCAATCATGATAGCGTATGACCCCGCCCCCCACTAAGCTATATATAGATATGCGCAGTCTGCGCGGGTAAAAATGAGCGATTAAATTGGAGGAGTCTATGAAAAAGAAACTTGTTTCCCTGCTGCTTTGCGCCCTGATGGCAGCGTCCGTTTTTTCCGGATGTGCGCCCAAAGAGACCGCGGCGCCCCCGACCGGACAGGGCGATGCGACCCCAACCGGCGTATCGAACGAAGAAACCAAAACCCCCAAGTACATATTCATGCTCATCGGCGACGGCATGAGCGCCGTGCAGGTCAACTCGGCGCAGGTCTTTAACGGCGACAACGTGAGCGGCGAAGTCGCGACCAAAAACCTGCTGTTTGCCGACTTCCCGGCCTGCGGCATGGCGACCACGCAGGACTCCACGTCGTTTTGCCCGGACTCCGCCTCAACCGCGACTTCCATGTCCACCGGCTATAAAACCCACAGCGGCGTCATCGGCATGGCGGTCGACAAATCCACGCCGGTCACCAACATCGCGGAGCTCCTGAAAGACAAGGGCATGAAAATCGGCGTCGTCTCCACCGTCACCATCAACCACGCGACGCCGGCCGCCTACTACGCGCATGTCGAAAGCCGCAACGACTACTACGGCATCGCGATGCAGATGGCGAGTTCCGGCTTTGACTACTTTGCGGGCGGCGAAATCAGCAAGCCCACAGGGGACAACAAGGACCAGCCGGACGCTTATGAAGTCTTAAAGCAAAAGGGCTACACAATCGCCCGCACCGCGGATGAGATTAAAGCGCTGGGTGCCTCCACCGGAAAGTGCTATGCCATCTCCCCGAGGCTCCAGGACAGCGGCTCCATGCCCTACGCCATCGACCAGACCGCTGGGGACGTATCGCTGACCGACTTTGTCAAGAAGGGCATTGAGGTGCTCGACAATGAGAAGGGCTTCTTCCTCATGGCCGAGGGCGGCAAAATCGACTGGTCCTGCCACGCCAACGACGCCATGACAACCATTGAGGAGGTCATTGACTTCGAGGCCGCGGTTCAGGTGGCCTACGACTTTGCGAAAAAGCACCCGGACGAGACCCTCATCATTGTCACCGGCGACCACGAGACCGGCGGCATGACCATCGGCTACGCCTCCACGGGCTACAACACGGCCTTTGACATCATGAAGAGCCAAAAGATGTCCTATGTCGAGTTTGACACGCTTGTCAGCGAAAAGCTGAAAGCCAATCCGAAGCTCACCTTTGGGGACGTCATGCCGGACATCACCGCCAACTTCGGCTTAAAGCTGCCCTCGGGCAACGCCGAGGCCGACAAGGCCGACCCCCTCGTGCTCACCGCCTATGAAGTCGAAAAGCTCGAAGCGGGCTTCGCCGAGGCGATGCTCCCCGTCGCAAACCGCGAGGAGACCGAGGAAAACGCGCTGCTCTACGGCACGTATAACCCGCTGTCCGTGACCATCACCCACCTCGTCAACAACAAGGCCGGCATCGGCTGGACCTCCTACGCCCACACCGGCGTTCCGGTTCCGGTATACGCGTACGGCACGGGCGCCGACCTCTTCAACGGCTATTACGACAACACCGACGTGTTTGAAAAGCTCTGCGACCTCTGCGAAATCGCGTAACAACCGGCAGCAGGCGGCGGACGCCCTCCACGCCTTCACAAGGGGAGAGCCTTCCGGAAAATACGGCGGAAGGCCTCTCCCTTTGTTTTGCCAGAATTGAGAATGCCAATGAAACTGACTGACCGAAAAAAGGAAACAGTGTTTACGCTCATTTTTTTGGCGGCAATCGGGCTGCTCATGATGCTGCCCACCGGCTTTGCGCGCCAGATTTACGTCAATTCCGAGGGCGCAAAGGCCCGGGTGCTCGAGGCCGACAACTCGTCTGTCTATACAAACGGCATTATCCGGCAGGGGGACCAGCGCTGCACCATTGAGTTTCTGAGCGGGACGCACAAGGGTGAAAAGGCACAGGCCATCAACCTGCTTGTGGGCAAGCTCGACATTGACAAGCTGTTTGAGCCGGGCGACGTCGCGTGGGTCATCGTCGAAAACAAGGCGGACGGGAGCATTCAGTTCGTCAACATGGTCGAACATTACCGCGTGGGCAAAGAGCTGCTGCTCATCGGCCTCTTCGCGGCCCTGCTCATCGTCTTTTCGGGCTTTACCGGCGTGCGGACCCTGCTCTCCTTTGCGTTTACGCTGCTTTCAATCTGGAAGCTCATCATCCCGCTCATGCTCAAGGGCTACCCGCCGCTGCCCGTCGCCCTGGGAGTTGGCTGCTGCATCACGGTCACGACTCTCATCATGGTGGCGGGGCTGACCAAAAAGGCCTTTGCCGCAATCGGCGGCGCCTTTGTCTGCTCCCTTGCGACAGGTCTCCTGTCCATGGCCTTCACCTCGTATTTTGACATTCACGGGGCGGTCATGCAGTGGTCCGAGTCGCTCCTGTATTCCGGGTTTGGGAGCCTGGATTTGACCGGGGTGTACACGGCCGCCGTCTACCTCGCGTGCTCCGGCGCCATTCTCGACCTCTCCGTCGACATCTCGGCCGCTCTGGACGAGCTCGTCATACACAAGCCCGACATCACGAAGGCCCAGCTCATCCGCTCGGGGCTCAACATCGGAAAATCCGTCGTGGGCAGCCAGACCGCCACGCTGCTGCTGGCCTATATGGGCAGCTACCTCACCGTCATGATGGTCTATATGGCGCAGGCGACGCCCCTGATGAGCATCTTCAATTCGAAGGCCATCGCGGCCGAGGTGCTGCACACCTTTGTCGGCTGCATCGGGCTGGTGCTGGTCTCCCCGGCGACGTCCCTCATCTCGGCGACCCTGTATACGAGGAGCGGCAAATCAAAAACCGAAAGCGAAAAGCTAAGTATGTCAACCGACGCTGCGGAGAAATAGACGCATGACAGCACCTGCCCCGACACCACAAAAAAGTCCGGCAAAAGCCGGACTTTTTGCAGGCTGTCGAAAAACAACTTTTTCGACAGCCTGATTTTCTCGGCTTTCCGAAAGGCCCGAGAAAATGTGTGTGAAATCCTTATTT
>DATMZG010000013.1:0-1618 GCA_035560415.1 Candidatus Acidiferrum sp.
CAAAAAAGGCATGAAAAGTCACGGGCAAAATACGCTCATATCGCGCATAAAGTTCCCTTAACTTTTTATCTATTGTGCACAAACGGCCGGCCGATTTTCAGCGGAAATATGCATTTGCGTTTTTTTGCGTATCCCGGGCGGCCATAGAAGTTAACCCTGTCCCGGCGTTCACGCACCGGGGCACTCGCCGGAGCGCAACCGGAGAAAAGCGACAAACGCGTCGGCCTGCTTTTTCAGATATGGGGCGCTGGAAGTCAGGGCAAGCATGCCGCGGTCGTCGAGCTGCTGTTTTGCGTAGGGGATGGTCAGCCGCGGCAGGTTCATGACGTCCATATTCAAAAAGCTGATAAGGGTCACCAGGTGGTCCTGCGCCAGCCCCGTGCCCGACATGCTGGGGCTGATGCCGCTGACGGCCGCCGGCTTTCCCTCGAGCACCGGCGGGGCGCCCTCTCCCGGCAGCCGTGAGAGCCAGTCAATGAGGTTTTTCAGGACTCCGGGAAAGAAATGGTTGTATTCCGGGGAGAAAAACCAAATACCGTCGGCGGAGCTGACGAGCTCGCGCACCCGCCGGACGGGCTCCGGGGTCGGGAACTCAATGTCCTCGTTCATAAGCGGCAGGTCGGCATAGTCGAGCAGTTCAAAATCCGCCTCGTCCCCGACCGCACTTTTGGCGGCAAGCGCCAATTGGCGGTTATAGGAGTCTTTTCGAAGGGAGCCGACAATGGCGACAATTTTCAATTTTTTCATATGAAACGGACCTCCGTTTTAAAAATACTTCCGGTGCGGCCGGCGCCGGCTATTTGTCAAGGTATTTGATGAGCAGGTGCGCCGCATCGCAAAAAGGTTTGTTTTTTGAGGCGCCGCAGCGGCAGAGCACAATGCGGTTTCGCGGCTCGTAGACCGTCCCGTCGGCCGCTTCGACAGGGACATAGCCCTTGACGAATATGCCGCCGCTCACGCCCTTTTCCGGGTCCTGAAGAATGTCAATCGAGGGCTCAAGTTCGGGTTCGTACACCGTGCCGCCCTTGCCGACGGCAGTCAGCCTTCCGGCGGGGCAGTCGCAGGCCGCCCGAATGACCTGTGTGCGGGCCGCATCCGACCGGGAATAGGCCGTCAGCTCCCATGCGTCCCCGTCCCGCGTGTGGCAAAAACGCGCCATGGCGCACCGCCCGTCGTCCAGCAGGTCGACACCGGGCCCTTCCAGCCGCGCCGCCCGCTCGGCATACGGAGCCGTCGACGCCGTCTCCTGCCCGTGAAAACCGGATTTTGTGTGGGCGCCGTCGCAAAACGGCGGGTTTTTCGACTTCCCGCAGCGGCAAAGGGCGTAGCTCTCCGCCTGCGGCAGCGGGCGGCCCTCTTCAAACGCATATTCCCCGTTTTTGGGGACAATCACTTTCTCATGAAGCGGCAGGTTCCCCGATACGATATAGGGACCGTCTTTTACAATTTTGATTTTGTACCGGGCATTTTCCCTGCTCATCACAAAATTCCACCCTCTGCTTATTGTGCGCCTTTTGTCTTTGCACCGCTTTCGTATATCGCGGCGGGACTCATGTCCGCTTTTACAGCCTGATTTTATCATTATTATAACATATGATGCTGCGTTTTGCACGAGTTT
>DATMZG010000014.1:0-8976 GCA_035560415.1 Candidatus Acidiferrum sp.
ATATTTAACCGCAAAAACCACTGCCACAATGAAATTTATGGAGGGGAAGAACATGAAAAAAGCGCTGCGTATTGCGATGGCGATGATGCTTGCAGTCTCACTTCTCGCAGGTTGCGCACAGACCACAGAGGCCCCCGCCGAGGGAATTGCCGACGGGGCGTATGTCGGAACAGCCAAGGGCATGGCCGACGGCCTTGAGGTGGAAGTCACTTTTACCGGCGGCAAAATCACCGCAGTGACCGTACTTAAGCACGGCGAAACCGCCGGCGTCAGCGACCCGGCCCTTGAGCGCATCCCCGCGGCCATTGTTGAAAACAACAGCGTCGCGGTGGACACGGTCTCGGGCGCGACCCTGACCAGCAACGGCATCATTGACGCCGTCAAGGCGGCCATTGAAGCGGCCGGCGGCGACGTGGCGGATTTCAGCGCCGAAGTCGGCAAAGCCGAGCAGGTGGCCGAGACCCGCGAAGTCGACTACGCGGTCGCGGGCGGCGGGCTTGCGGGCCTGACGGCTGCGATTGCGGCGGCCGAAAAAGGCGCCAAAGTCGTGCTCGTTGAAAAGACCGCCGAAGTCGGCGGCAGCTTAAAGCTCGCCGGCGGCAACTTCATCAGCGTGGGCAGCGCCATCGCGAAGGAATACGGCGTGGACGACAGCAAAGAGGCGGCTTTGACGCTCTGGCACAAGACTGCCGACGCCGGCCCCACCGCGCCCGACAAATACCCGGACTATGACCGCGTCTCCTTCTATATGGACCGCATCGACAGCACACTGACCTGGATGAAGAACCACGGCGTCCCCTATAACCGCGCCTCCGAAGCAAACCCGGACACCATGGTCAAAATCTACACCGACGGCAAGGGCGCCGCGGTCTCGGCGGCCCTTGAAAAGGCCGCCCTCGACGCAGGCGTGGAAATCATCACCGACTGCGCCGTGACAAGCCTTCTCACCGAAAACGGCAAAGTCGTGGGCTTTGAGGCGGAAGGCGCCGCGCTCAAGCTGACCGTGAAGGCCGCGAACGTCATGCTGGCCACCGGCGGCTTTGGCATGAGCCCCGAAATGATGGCGGCGGAAATTCCCGCGTTTGCCGGCGCTCCGGCACAGGGCGGAGCCGGCAACACCGGCGACGGATTCAAAATGGCCGAGGCCGTCGGCGCCGCGGTCTATGAGAACCCCTGGACAATCCCGAGCGGAATCAGCATGAATCCCGCCTTTGCCGCCGCCGCCGGCGACATCAGCGCCGTCAACTTCCGCCAGGGCATCCTGGTGGACGCCGCCGGCAATCGCATTGTGAAAGAGGACCACGGCATCGGCTCCGTCGTGTCCAACGCCGTGGCCGTCAGCGCGGGAGACGTCTTTGCAATATTTGGCAGCGGCAATGCCGACGCGGTCAAGGCGCTTGACCTCGGTGTGGCCTCCGGCGCCGTCATCAAAGCGGATTCGATTGAGGCGCTGGCGACAGCGGCCGGAATCGGCGCAGAGCTTGTGAACACCGCCAAGCTCTATGACGCCGACGCGGCAAAGGGCGCCGACAGCGCGTTTGGAAAGACCGAAGCAAACCTTGTCGCCCTTGGCGAGGGCCCCTTCTATGCCGTGAAGGTGCAGCCGGTGCAGCTGGGCACCGTGGCCGGCGTCGTGACCGACTATGACGGCCATGTGCTTGACGCCTCCGGCAACATCATTGAGGGCCTGTACGCCGCGGGCGAAATGTCCAACCGGGCCTTCTACAATCAGGCCTATGTGGGCGCGGCTTCGCTCTCGCTCTACTCGACCGCCGCCATCCTCGCCGTAGAGGCCGCAATCGACTGATTTTCTCTGTGACTTTGAGCTTAGCCCCTTGAAAAGGGATACACAGTAAAAAGGCCTCCTGTCGTAAGATTGAAAAACTGCGGCAGGAGGCTCTTTTTTTCCAAAAAGCGCCCGTATGCAATTGACAAATTTCAGGCGATAGGATATAGTCATATTCGTCTATATTATCGGAGGTGTCTATGGAGGAAAGTAAAAAGAGCCTGAGCCTGTTCGACCTGTTTTCGCTCGGTTTCGGCGCCATCATCGGCGTCGGCTGGTCGGTCACGCTCAACAACATGTATATCAACGGCGGAGGCCCCTTGCCCGCAATTCTGGGGTTTGGACTTGCGACCCTCGCCTTTATTCCCATCGCGCTCTGCTTTGCCGAGCTGACGCCCGCCATGCCGGTGGCCGGCGGCGTCATCGCCTACGCCGACAGAGCCTTCGGCGACAAGGCCGGTTTTGCGGCCGGGTGGTTTGTCGCCATGTCCTACATCGGACTGCTGCCCTGGGAGGCCATTGCAATCAACAACATCCTCTCCTTCATCTTCCCGTCGCTGAGGACAGGCACGCTGCTCTACAACCTCGCCGGCAGCGACATCTATTTAAACGCCGTCCTCGTCGGCATTGCGGTGGCCTTCATCGTCATCGTCATGAACTGGCGGGGCATTGAGGCGGCGGCCGCCTTCCAGACCATTCTGACCGTCGTGCTCATCGCCGGAAGCGCACTGTGCGTCGGCTTTGCCCTCGCAAAGGCCGACTTTGCAAACCTGCAGCCCATTTATCAGTCCATGCCGGGCAAAAGCCACACGACCTTTTTTACCGGCTTTCTCACGATGTTCGCAATGGCGCCCTTCTACTACTCGGGGTTTGACACCATTCCGCAGGGGGCGGAGGACGCCGGCGGCGTCGACCGGCGGCTCATGGGCAAGGTCATCGTGCTGTCGCTCATCTCGGCCGGGCTCTTTTATATCACGATTTTCCTGTCGGCGGGGCTCGCCTACCCATGGACCGAGTTTGTCGGCTTTGAGCGGCCGGCCCTCTCCAACCTCATGGTCGTGCTGTATCCGGGGGCCCTCGGAAAGGGGCTGTTCTGGCTCTCCCTCACGGCGACGCTGGCCGGGCTCTTCACGACCTGGAACGCCTGCTATATCGCCGGCAGCCGCCTGCTGCTCGGAATGGCCCGCTTAAAACTCATTCCGCCCTTTTTCGCCACCCTTCACAAGAAGTACGGCACCCCGTACGGCGCAAACCTCTTTTGCGCCGTGGCCATGCTGGCGGGGCCCTTCCTCGGCATCGGGGTCATCGACCTGCTGACCCTCATCGGCTCAACCGGATTTGCCATCGGCTGGGGGCTGGCCTGCCTGTCGGCCGTGCGCCTGCGCAAGACCGAGCCCGACATGCCCCGCCCCTATAAACTTCCGGGCGGCGTCAAAACGGCGTGGCTCGGGGCCATTTTCTGCGGCATTTTCCTCGTCAACTGCATCGTGCCGGGACTGCCC
This sequence comes from Candidatus Acidiferrum sp., assembly GCA_035560415.1. Lineage (GTDB taxonomy): Bacteria > Bacillota > Clostridia > Oscillospirales > Feifaniaceae > DATMXT01. The sequence goes on from DATMZG010000014.1 coordinate 3,289, forward strand.
GGGTATATGGGCACGACCGGCATGATTTTGTTTTCGCTTTGGTCGGCGCTCGGCGTCGTCTTCTACCTTTCAACGGGGCGGCTGCGCAGCGGGGACAATTCCAAAAACTGAATACGGGGGGAGCTTCTGCGCACACTATCACTGAGGTGATTCATGTGCGACGTTATATCATTTTGCTCGCCCTGACCGCGGGGCTGGTCTTTTTCGCCGCCATCGACGCGGCGGTGCCCACCCTTTCCAAACTCGGCTCGCGCGGAAACGAGGTCACTCAGGTGCAGAAAAAGCTCGCTGCGCTCGGGTACAGCGTCGGGGCCGCCGACGGCGTTTTCGGCGCCAAGACGCTTGCGGCCGTCAAGCAGTTCCAGCGCGACCGCGGCCTTACGGCGGACGGAATTGTCGGCCCCCAGACGCTCAAGGCCTTAGGGCTTTCGGGCGGCTCAACCTCCACCGGCGACCTTGACGTCAACCTCTTGGCCCGGGTCATTTCGGCCGAGGCCAGAGCCGAGCCCTATCAGGGCCAGGTTGCGGTGGGGGCCGTCATCATGAACCGGATTGAACACCCCTCCTTCCCCAACACCCTGCCCGGCGTCGTCTACCAGCCGGGGGCTTTCTCCTGCATGGACGATGGGCAAATCAATCAGCCGGTCGCCGAGAGCGCATACCGCGCGGCCAAAGACGCCATCGCCGGCGTCGACCCCTCGGGCGGCGCCGTCTACTACTATAACCCCGTGACCGCGACCAACAAGTGGATTCGCAGCCTGCCCATCATCAAGACCATCGGCAAGCACGTTTTTTGCAGTGCGTCTTGACAAAAGTGCCAAAAAGTTGTATCATATCTGAATGGTTAGTTTAAGCTAACTTTTGGAGGATATGCGGAATGACTTTAGCACAGCTCGAATGCAACAGCAGCGCCACCATAGTCTCGGTAGGAGGCCAGGGGGCGCTGCGCCGTCGCTTGCTTGAAATGGGACTCATACCGGGCACAAAGGTGACCATGCGGAAAATCGCGCCGATGGGGGACCCGATGGAGCTCTCCCTGCGCGGGTACACGCTGACCATGCGCCGCGAGGAGGCCGCCCGGGTGGAGGTTAAAATATGAAACAGGTCACAGTGGCGCTCATCGGCAACCCGAACTCCGGCAAGACGACCCTTTTCAACCGCTTTACCGGCAGCAACCAGCATGTGGGCAACTTCCCCGGCGTCACGGTGGACAAAAAAGAGGGGGCCATCCGGGGGCTAAAAGACGCAGTGGTCGTCGACCTGCCCGGCATCTACTCGCTTTCGCCCTACTCGCCCGAAGAGGTCGTGACCCGCGACTTTCTGATGAGCGGCGAGCCCGACTGCATTCTCAGCATCGTCGACGGCACCAACATCGAGCGCAACCTGTACCTGACGCTGCAGCTCATGGAGCTGGGACTGCCGATGGTCGTCGCCCTCAACATGATGGACGAGGTGACGGCCTCCGGCGGCTACATAGACGTGGAAAAACTGGAGAACGAGCTCGGCGTGCTGGTCGTGCCGATCTCGGCCTCCAAAAACCAGGGCATCGAGGAGCTTTTGGAGCACATTGAGCGGGCGGCCCGCAGCACCGAAAAGCCGGCCTACCGGGATTTTTGCACCGGCGACGTCCACAGGGCCATTCACGCCACCGCCCACTTCATTGAGGACAAGGCGAAACTCGCCGGCGTGCCCATCCGGTTTGCCGCCACAAAGCTCCTCGAGGGGGACGAGCTCATCGCAAAAAAGCTGCAACTCACCCAGAGCGAACGGCACACCGTAGACCACATCGTCGAGGACATGGAGGCGACGACCGGGCTCGACCGGGAGGCCGCCATGGCCGGCATGCGGTACGAGTACATCGACAAGCTCTGCCGCGACACCGTCGTGCGCAAGGGCGAGACCAAAGAGCAGCAGCGCTCAGTCAAAATCGACAGGTACCTCACCCACCGGTACTTTGGCATCCCCATTTTTCTTTGCATCATGCTGCTCATTTTCTGGCTGACTTTCGGGGCCATCGGCGCGACGCTCTCGGGCCTCATGGAGGTCGGCATCGAGGCGGCCATGGCGGCGGTGGCGGGCGCCCTGACGCGGTTTGGCGTCAACCCGGTCGTGGAATCTTTAATTGTGGACGGCATCATGGCCGGTGTCGGCAGCGTCTTATCCTTTTTGCCGACCATCGTCGTGCTCTTTTTCTTCCTCTCCATCCTCGAGGACACCGGCTACATGGCCCGCGTCGCCTTCATCATGGACAGCCTCCTGCGCCGCATCGGCCTTTCGGGGCGCTCCTTCGTGCCCATGCTCATCGGCTTCGGGTGCAGCGTGCCGGCCATCATGGCCACCCGCACGCTTGCCTCCGACCGGGACCGCCGCATGACGGTGCTGCTGGCCCCCTTCATGTCCTGCTCGGCAAAGCTGCCCATTTACGGCATTGTCACGATGGCCTTTTTCCCGGAGCACGCGACACTGGTCGTCATGCTGCTCTATGTGCTGGGCATGCTGACCGCCGTCTTGTACGGGCTTCTCCTCGGGCGCACCCGCTTCAAGGGCGACCCGGTGCCCTTTGTCATGGAGCTGCCGGCCTACCGCCTGCCCTCGGCCGAGAGCGTCATGCTGCACCTGTGGGAGAAGGCCAAAGACTTTCTGACAAGGGCTTTCACCATCATTTTCTTAGCCTCCATCGTCATTTGGATGCTGCGCAGCTTTGACGCGAGGCTCAACCTTGTGAGCGACGCCGGCACCTCGCTTTTAGCCTCCGTGGGCCGCCTTCTGGCGCCTGTCTTCGCGCCGCTCGGCTTCAACGACTGGCGGGCGGCCACCGCCCTTGTCACCGGCCTCACGGCCAAGGAGGCCGTCGTCGCAACGCTGTCGGTTTTGACCGGCACCCTCGACAAGGAGGCGCTGGCGGCGTCGCTCGCCGCCATTTTCACACTTCCCGCCGCCGCCGCCTTTTTGACGTTTACGCTGCTCTACACCCCCTGCGTCGCCGCCATGGCGGCCGCCCGCCGCGAGCTTGGCGGAACCCTCGCCATGCTCGAGATGGTGGTCGCCCAGTGCACGGTGGCCTGGGTCGTGGCCTTTGTCGTCTACCGGATCGCGCTCGTTGTGCTGTAAAAAATCCTGCTTATAAAAAACATCAGCCGCAAGGCTGATGTTTTTATATTATTCAAATGTCGCTCATGGTCTCGGCGTCATAGAACGTGTACCGGTTGCGGCCCCGCTGCTTTGACTTGTAGAGCGCGATGTCGGCCTTGTGGAAAAGCTCTTTATAGGTCGTCGCGTCCCGCGGTGCAATGGCGACGCCGAGGCTGATTGTGGCCTGCACAAGCGGCTTGTTGTCCATGATGACCGGCGACCGGTTCCAAATGTCGAGCAGCTTCTCAATTCTGTGGGAGAGGTGGTCGACGTCGCCCGAAAAAGAGCAGAAGACCGCAAACTCGTCCCCGCCCATGCGGCCGATGAGGTCGGTCGAACGGAAAAACTTGCGCAAAGACTCCCCCAAGAGCTTCAAGGCCTCATCCCCCACGATGTGCCCGTAGCTGTCGTTGACCCGCTTGAAATAGTCGAGGTCGATGACGATAAAGGCGTAGTCCATGCCAAAAGGCAGGTCCTGCTGCAGCAAGTTGATGGCCCGCAGCTCAAAGGCGCCGCGGTTTAAAAGCCCCGTCAGCACGTCGAGCTGCGCCTGCTTATTGGCGTCGTCGAGCCGCAGCTGATAGACCATCACGGACGAGAGCAGGTCGCCGATGGCCGTCAGCGTGTCGACGTCGCAGACGCCCAGGGGGAAAATGAAGGGCGGCGACTGCGCCACGCGCCCGGTGAGCAGCAGCGCCACCGCCCGGTTTTTCACCGCAATCGGAACCGAGACAAAATAGGGCAGCTTTATGAGCTCCCTGAGCTCCGAAAATCTCGCCTGCGCATCTTCGGCCGTGACCAGCACGCTGCGCCCCGGCTCGAGCAGCTCGGGGTCTATGTCCACTTGCAGCCCCATCAGCGCGTCTTTTTCTTCGGGCGTGTACCCCTGGAGCACAAAGGGGGTGAACTTGCCGTCCTCCCCGAGCATGAGGGCGGCGGTCTTATGCATGCCGAGCACCGTGCTGATGCGCTGTGCGACATGGAATAAGGCGCGGCCGCTTCCGACTCGGCCGTGCCGCAAAAACACCGTGAGCTCCGCGAGCAGATTAAATCCGCGTCTCCTGTGCTCCAGCTCGTACTGAAGCCCCAGATACTGCGCGTTTATCTTTAAAATTTTGGCCGTGTTGCGTTTGCAGATGCCCGGCATTGAGGCAAGGCGCACCTCTTCGTCCGACTGGGGACGACATCGGTCGCCCGTCGTCTTCTTTTGCCCGGCGGCGGGGGATAAAGCTGCGGCTGCGCCGTCGCCCCGGCGCTTTGTCAAAAGGCAGAGCACGCCGGTCCAGTCGAGGGGGCGGGGCCGGCCGCCGACCGGCGCAATTTCGGCCCCCATATAAATGCCGAGAAACGGCACTTTGTCCCCCAGCGCCTTTTGCACCACAAGGGCGTCCTCGGTCTCGAGGTCGCCATATCCGGCGCACCGGCCGATGCAGTCGATGTAGAGGGCGAAAATGGGCTCGCGGCCCGCGAGCCGCGCAAAGGCCTCCTCAATGACGGGCTTGATATATGTAAGCTCCAGCGGCCTTGCCATCAGCTGAAAGCGGGTGCCCTCCCGCATGTCGGGCTCCGACATGACGATGCCGCCCTGCGCCTCGTCCACGTCGATGCAAAGCCTCGTCACATAGTCCTCGCCTGTGAAATCGCCCATGAGCTCCCCGTAATTGACGCCTAAGAGCAGGGAAAATGGATATTCCCGCACGGTGAGGGCGCTCCCCAGCAGGTCCTTCAGCATCGAAAGGGCCGGCACTCCGTCAATTTCGGTGATGGTGGCGCCCTCAGCTTTCGTGACCGTGTGGTAGGGGGTGATGGGGGTGCAGCCGTGAATGACGGTGCTCTCCACAAGGACATCGTCCGAAAAAGCCAGCGCAAAGAGCTCGCCGCAAGCGCCCGGCGAGGTGTCCTTCGGGTGCGGCCTGAAAAGATAGTCCCCCCGAAGCCCCGCGCCCGTGACTCTTGGCAAAAAGCCGAGTTCTTTTTCAACGCCCTCCAAAAGCCATGTGCCCCTTGGCAGGCGGGAACTCGTCTCAGGGTCGCCCGGGCCGTAAAAGAGCATGACCGAAGTGTCCGGCTTCACGCCTGCCCGCGCAAGCTGCCCGCCAAGCCAGCGGCCCGTCTCCATGTCGCTCCCGGGGCGCTCCCCCTCTTCCACAACGGCGCTGCACCGCACGCCGTCCAGCCAGAGCATGGCGACGCCGACCTGATTGTCGGCATATCCGAAATCCTCGCTTGTGACGACGCCGACGGCGCCCCCGCCCAAAATTCGCGGCGCAGCTCCGGCAACCCGCGCGATGCCCTCCCGCAGCAGCCGCCGGTTGTGCCAGTCGGTGCAAAAGAACAAAACGAGGTCGCAGCAGTCCGCCCTTCCGGCCTTTGCGAGGGCCATTTCCGCCGCCTGCCGGCCTGCGGTCGCGCTGTCGGAATTGTTGCTGTAGCCTACGCCTACCTGCATTTTCTCTTCCTCGCTTTGCGCGCTTGAAAATCTCAAGCTCATTTTTTGCGGGACATGTCGCCTGAAGACTGCGGGAGTTGGATATAAAAACAAGTTTTATGTATATG
>DATMZG010000015.1:0-1442 GCA_035560415.1 Candidatus Acidiferrum sp.
CATCTGAGTACATATTTATTGTAAGATTTGTACAAACTTTCACTTGTGATAGTCCTGACCGTTAAGAATTGTAAACGCTCTGTAAATTTGCTCGCAGAGCATGACCCTCGCCAGCTGGTGCGGGAAGGTCATTTTCGAGAAGGACAAGGTCAGCTCACAGGCATTTTCGACTTCTTTCGACATTCCGTACGAGCCTCCGACCAGAAAGACGAGGTCGCTCTTGCCGGCGGTCATGGCGGTGTCAAGCGTCGCTGCAAGTTGCTCCGACGACATCTGTCTGCCCTCGATAAACAAACCGACCACAAAAGCCTTTGCAGGAAGCCGTGCAAGCATGGCGGACCCCTCCTCCGAGACTGCCCGCTCAATGTCGCCGGCCGAGGGCGACTTTGGCAGCCGGCTCTCAGGCAGCTCGGTGACCGTCAGCTTACACCACCGGCCGCACCGCTTGACGTATTCGGCGGCGGCTTGGCGCCACCAGGGCTCGCTCAGTTTTCCGACTGCATAAATATACACATTCACAGTTCAAACACCCTGCTCATCTCATATCGTGGCGCGACGTCGACCGTCACCTGGCCCGGGCGCACGCCCATTTCGAGCAGATTTCCGCAGACTGCCTCCAGCGCAAGCCGGGGGTGGTTGTTGCTCTCGGAGAGGTGCCCCAGCACAAAATGGCGGCATCCGGTCCCGACCAGGCGGCAGACGGCCGCGGCGCAGCACTCGTTTGAAAGGTGCCCCTCTTCGGACAAAATCCTGCGCTTGAGGTAGGGGGGGTAGCTGCCGCACCGCAGCATTTCGACGTCGTGGTTGCACTCGAGGACGACAAAATCCGCCCCCGCAAGCCCCTCATAGACGACCTCGTCCATCCGGCCGAGGTCGGTCGCGATGGCGATGGTCGCCTCGCCCTCGACGCGATAGCCGAGACAGGGCACGTCGTGGGAGGTCGGGAAAGCCGTGATGTCAAGCTCCCCGATGCGGTAGGGCCCCGGCCCCGCGGCAAAGACCGTGAAGCGGTCAGGCATCATGTCCGGCATGGCACAGAGCACCGCCCGCACCGTGTCGCGGCTGCCGTAAATCGGCACGCCGGTGCGCATGGCGAGCTGATAGAGCCCTTTGGTGTGGTCGGAGTGCTCATGGGTGACAAGCACCCCTGTGAGGAGCTTGGCGCAGGTGCCAAGCGTCCTCAGCGCCGTCTCAATGGCCCTGAGGCTGATTCCGGCATCGATGAGCAGCCTCGTGTCGCCCTGCTCTATGTAGACCGAGTTGCCGGAACTGCCCGAAGCGAGTGTGCAAAATCTCAAACGCATTCTCCCCTAAAATTGGCCGCCGGTTTTCCGGCGGCCACAAAAATGTCGAAAAACCTGCGGGTTTTCCGCCAAGTGAGCGGTGCCCTTCCCGCGCGAAGTGAATTCGCGCTCGCGGGCGGCAATACATTGCCCTTATTT
>DATMZG010000016.1:0-15226 GCA_035560415.1 Candidatus Acidiferrum sp.
GATTGCATGTCATGGATTCCGGCATGAAATATTGTACAAAATCGACAAAGCTAAAAAGGGCTGGGCTGTAAAAACGCCAAAAATCAACAGGTTATTAATGAAATGAATTAATGCAATTGATTTTTTTTGAACAAAGCGATATACTTAGAAGGTACCGCCTAAACCGGGCGGCTTAATAAATACGCAAATTTACGAAGATGGGTGGTGAACATGTGGCTGTTGAATTGCTTAAAGTTGTGGGCGAAGCAGAGGAGAAAGCCGCCGCTGTCCGCAGGGAAGCTTCGGAAGCAGCCAAGGCGACCGTAGCAAAAGCGCAGGTCGACGCCGACGCGCTCTACGAGCGAGCCCTGGCCGAGGCGAACGCCAAAGCGGAAGAGCTGCTCGCACAGGCCCGCAGCGCGGCCGAGGAGAAGGCTGGGCGTCATCAGCAGGAAATCGCCGCCGAGTGCGACGAAATCCGTGAGGCGGCGCAAAAAAACATGGAAAAGGCAATAGATACTATTGTTGCAAAGGTTGTGAGCGTTAGTGGCTGAGTTAGTCATGAAGAGGCTGACCCTCGCAGGCATGAACGCCGAGAAAAATGTAATTTTGAAAAAGCTGGCGTTTTTCGGCGCCGTCGAGCTCAAGGACGCATCGCCCTTAATCGAGGAGTTTGACTGGTTTAAAGCGACTCCCGACACGGCCGACACCTACCGTCTGCGCTCAGACCTCGAACGGGTGAGCGGCGCCATTGCCGCTCTGACGCCGTATGCGACGAAAAGGGGTCTCCTCACTGCAAAACCGAACATCACCGGCTCCGAAATGGACGCCGCGATGGCCGCATCCGAAGGCGTACTTGCAGGCGCCGATCAGGTGCTCGCCATTGTGAAAAAGAGAGACGCGCTGCCGGCCGAAATCGCAAAACTTGACGGTCAGGCGGCGTCGCTCGCACCCTGGCTTCCCCTCGACATTCCGCTGTCGACGACCGGAACTGCCACGGTTGACATGATGGTCGGTTTTTTCCCGTCAATTGTGGACATTTCCACGCTTCCCGCCCGCATTGGAGACCTGCCCTGCCATGTCGAGATCGTCTGCGCGGACACCGGCGGCAGCTGTGCGCTCGTGCTCATGTATAAGGGCGAGGCCGACAGCTGCATGGAAGTGCTGCGCGAGTACTCGTTCTCGCGGCTGAGCTTTAAGGATTCAAAAGAGACGCCGGCAAGGGAAAAAGCGAGAATTGAGGCGCAAATTGCCGGGCTGCACAGTCAATATGAAGCATATACCGAGACGCTGCGCGCCGAGGTCGGCAGACTTCCGGAGCTCCAGCGGCTCTACGACACCCTCTCGGGGAGAATCGCGATGGCCGAAGCCGCCCAAATGCTGCTCCGGGCCGACAATGTGTTCTATCTCACCGGCTATGTGCCCGAAGAGCTCAGCGAAAAGCTCTACACCGAGCTCTCAGCCTCCTTCACCGTGGCCGTCGAATACGAGGACGTCACGCCGGAGGAGGACCCGCCGGTCGCCCTCAAAAACGGCAAGCTGGTGCAGCCCTATGAGATGGTCACTGAGCTGTACAGTTTGCCGGCATACGGCCGGTTCGACCCCAACACCGTCATGGCCCCGTTCTTCTTCGTATTTTTCGGACTCATGTTTGCCGACATCGGCTACGGGCTCATGATGATGGCCATCGGGCACATCATGCTCAAAAAGACCAACCCGCAGGGCTTTGCCAAAAACCTCTATACGCTGTTTGTACACGGCGGCCTGTCAACCACCATTTGCGGCGCCATTTTCGGCAGTTTCTTCGGTGACGCCATCTCCATTTTCTCCTCGACTTTCCTCGGCAGGACCGTCACGCTTCCGGCGCTGTTCAGCCCCATTGACGAGCCCATCACGATGCTCGCCATCTGCTGCGGGCTCGGGGCCTTCCAGCTCCTGGTGGGCATGGGCGTCAAGGCGTACATCATGATTAAAGACGGAGACGCGCTGGGCGCACTGTATGACATCGGCTTCTGGTATGTCGTCTTCGCGGGCCTCGGCTTTATGGGACTGGGCCTGCCCTGGGGCAAATATGTGCTGGGCGCAGGCGCCGCCGGCCTCGTGCTGACCCATGGCCGCGACAAGAAAAACATCATTGCGAGACTCTTCTCAGGCGTGCTTCACCTGTACTCCATCACGAGTTACTTGGGCGACGTGCTGTCGTATTCCCGCCTCATGGCACTGGGCATCGCCTCGGCCGTTATCGCCAGCGTCTTCAACACGATGGGCTCACTGCTCGGCAATTCAATCGTCGGCCTCATTGTCTTTGTGCTGGTGTTTATTGTCGGACATGCGCTGAACTTCGCGCTCAACGTGCTGGGCTCTTATGTCCACACCAGCCGCCTCCAGTATGTCGAATTCTTCGGCAAGTTCTATGAGGACGGGGGCCGTCCCTTCAACCCGTTAAAAGTAAAGACAAAATATTATAACCTTACTACTAATGAGGAGGAAAATTAATCATGTTTGAGTCTTTTGGTCTTGTTATGGCGATTCTTGGTGCGGCCTGCGCCGTCACATTCGCCGGAATGGGTTCGTCCAAGGGTGTCGGCATCGCCGGTGAGGCCGCTTCCGGAGTCGTCACAGAAGACCCTTCCAAGTTCGGTCAGACCCTTCTGCTCCAGGCGCTCCCGGGTACACAGGGTATTTACGGCACACTGGTCGCCTTTGCCATACTCTCCAAAATCGGCATCATCGGCGGAAACATAGCTCAGATCAGCATCCAGTCCGGAATGTCGCTCTTCTTTGCCGCGCTGCCGGTCGGCATCGTCGGCTATTTCTCCGGCATTGCGCAGGGCCGCGTGTCCGCAGCCGGTATCGGCATTGTCGCCAAGCGCCCCAGTGAAGTTGCAAAGGGCATGATTTTCGCCGCCATGGTTGAGACCTATGCCATTCTTTCGCTGCTCATCTCCTTCCTCACCGTCGTCAACATCCCCGTTTAAGTAAGGGGGAGGTACAGTGAAAGGCATAGAGAATATCGTCGGCAAAGTTGAAGCCGGCGCGCAGGCCACGGCCGCCGAAACGGCGGCAGCAGCGGTCGCGAAAGCCGCGCAGCTGCTTGACGACGCAAAGGCCGCGGGCGAAAAGGCCGCAGCCGACATCATGCGAAAAGCGGCACAGGGCGCGCAGGACATTGCCCGCCGCGCCGACTCCATGATGAACCTCGAAGGCCGCAAGAAGCTGCTCGGCGAGCGGCAAAAACTCATTGAGGAGGCCTTTGAAGCGGCGGCCGCAAAGCTTGCGGCTATGGCCGAAGAGCCCGCCGGGTATGTGAAAATCCTTGAGAGTCTGGCCAAAGACGCGGCGCCCCAAAGCACGCTGCTGCTTGCCAAAGCCGACTTTGACGGCGTGGGCAAAGCGCTTGCCAAGGCGACCGGTCTTGCGGTCGAGCCTGCCCAGCTGCCCCGCGGAGGACTTGTCGTGCGCCAGGGCGAGGTCGAAATCAACCTGACCTTCGCCGCGCTGCTGCGGCAGTACCGCGAGGAGCTTGAGCGAGATGTAGCCGCGGCTCTGTTCAATTAGAGGGGAGGATATCGAATGTCCCCCAAATCGAGACTGAAGGACACCGAGTTTCTGACCCTGTCGGCCCGCATTAAGGCCCATGAGGTCCACCTGATGGACACCGCCACCGCGGAGAAGCTCATTGAGGCCGACAACATGGAAGAAGTGGTCAAGCTGCTCGGGGATAAGGGATACGACGTCTCGGGGCTCACGGGCTGCGAGCCGGACTTTCTGTCCCGGCTCATTGAGACCGACCGCGCACAGGTGGCCGCCCTCGTGGCCGCCGCCGGAAAAGGGCTCTTTGACCTATTCCTCTATCCGAATGACTACCATAACATCAAAGTCGCGCTCAAAAACGAGCTGACGGACGAGCCGCGGGACATTTTCACGACCGGCGGCTCAGTTCCGGTCGAGGTCATGAAGACTGCCATCGAGACCCGTTCGCTTGAGGCGCTCACCCCTCTCATGGCCGAGGGCGTGGAGGAGGCCGCAAAGGCGGCCCGCGACACCGGCAACCCCCAGTTTATCGACATCGTGCTCGACCGCTACTGCTACCGGGACATGGCTCAGGCGGCAGGAAAAATCGGAAACGACTTTCTGACCGGCTATGTCTGCCAGGTGGTCGACGTCACCAACGTCAAGAGCCTCTTGCGGCTTCGCCGCATGGGCAAGCCCTACGAGTTTGCGGCAAGAGTCTTTTTCGACGGCGGCAGCGTTCCGGCCTCGAAGTTCATAGAGGCCTACGAGGCGGCCGATGACGAACTGCCGGGGCTGCTCTGCGACGCCGGCATCTTCTGCAAGCAGGCCATTGAGGAGCTGTCGGGCGGAGAGGGCGGCATGGCCGCCTTTGAGCTCTTCTGCGACAACTATCTGATGGAATACATCAAGACGGCCAAGTATATCGCCTTCGGCGCAGAGGTCCCCGCGGGGTACCTCTTGGCCAAGGAGACCGAGTACAAGGTCATCAGCATCATTCTGGCCGGCAAGGCCGCGCATCTTGCCGGAGACACAATCAGAGAGAGAGTGAGGTCGCTGTATGTATAAAATTGGCGTCATCGGCGACCGCGAGACCGTTTTAGGTTTTTCAGCTCTCGGACTTGACATTTTTCCGGTGACGGAGGCCGAAGAGGCTGCGCGCATTTTGCACAGCCCGAAAGCCCTGGAGTACGCCGTGCTCTACATCACTGAAAAGCTGGCCGAAGGCTGCGCCGAGGCCATTGAGCGGTACCGCACCTGCCGCACCCCCGCCGTCATTCTCATTCCGAGCAAGGACGGCAGCATGGGGCTCGCGCTTGCGAATGTCGGCAAGCGGGTCGAGCGGGCGGTCGGCTCCAACATCCTTGGCAATGATTAAGAGAAAGAAAGATGGTGAGTAAATGGTTGAAGGAAGAATAGTCAAGGTCTCCGGCCCCCTTGTCGTAGCCTCGGGTATGCGCGACGCCAACATGTTCGACGTCGTGCGGGTCGGCCATGACCGCCTCATCGGTGAAATCATCGAAATGAGGGGCGACAAAGCCTCCATCCAGGTCTATGAGGAGACGGCGGGCCTCGGGCCCGGCGACATCGTGGTGTCCACCGGTTCCCCCCTGTCGGTCGAGCTCGGCCCCGGCCTCATCGAGGGCATGTTCGACGGCATCCAGCGCTCCCTGACCGCCCTGAAGGCGGCCTCCGGAAACAACATCGGCCGCGGCATCGACGTCACGGCCCTCGACTATGAGAAAAAGTGGCACTTCGTGCCCGCGGCAAAGCCGGGCGACGCCGTCGTGAACGGCGACATCGTCGGCACCGTCCAGGAGACTGGGCCGGTGCTCCATAAAATCATGGTTCCCTACGGCGTTGCGGGAAAAATCAAAAGCATCGCCGAGGGCGACTTCAACATCACCGAGACCGTATGCGTCATTGAGACCGAAAAAGGCGACTTCAACATGACCATGATGCAGAAGACTCCGGTTCGAAAGAGCCGCCCCTACGCCCAGAAGCTCATGCCGGTCAAACCCATGACGACCGGCCAGCGGGTCATCGACACGCTCTTCCCGGTCGCCAAGGGCGGCACCGCGGCCGTCCCCGGCCCCTTCGGCTCGGGCAAGACCGTCGTGCAGCACGCCCTTGCCAAGTGGTCGGACGTCGACATCGTCGTCTACATCGGCTGCGGCGAGCGCGGCAACGAGATGACCGACGTTCTGCGCGAGTTCCCGGAGCTCATCGACCCCCGCTCGGGCGAGACCCTCATGAAGCGCACGGTGCTCATCGCCAACACCTCCGACATGCCGGTCGCCGCCCGCGAGGCCTCCATTTACACCGGCATCACGATTGCCGAATACTTCCGCGACATGGGCTATTCCGTCGCCCTCATGGCCGACTCCACCTCCCGCTGGGCCGAAGCCCTGCGCGAGATGTCCGGCCGACTTGAGGAAATGCCCGGCGAAGAAGGCTACCCCGCCTACCTCGGAAGCCGCATGGCGCAGTTCTACGAGCGGGCCGGCCACGTCAAGTGCCTCGGCTCGGACGGGCGCGAGGGCGACCTGACCGCCATCGGCGCCGTGTCGCCTCCCGGAGGCGACATTTCAGAGCCGGTCTCGCAGGCCACGCTGCGCATCGTCAAGGTCTACTGGGGCCTCGACTCTGCCTTAGCCTACCGCCGCCACTTCCCGGCCATCAACTGGCTCAACTCCTACTCGCTCTATGCGCCCTCGATGGGCGACTGGCTGTGCGACAACGTCAACTGCCACTGGAACGAGCTGCGGCAGCGCATCATGAACATCCTCCAGCAGGAGGCCGAGCTGCAGGAGATCGTGCAGCTGGTCGGCGTCGACTCGCTGTCGGCCCCCGACCGTCTCCTCCTTGAGGAGGCCCGCTCCATCCGTGAGGACTACATCCAGCAAAACGCCTTTGACGAGAACGACGCCTACTCAACCTACGAGAAGCAGTACAAAATGCTGGAGCTCGTGCTCTCCTACTATGACGTCGCCAAAGCCGCGCTCGACAAGGGCGCCGACATGGACGACCTCTTTACCATGCCGGTGCGCGACCGCATCGCCCGCGCCAAGGCCTGCCCGCAGGATGAGGTGGACGAGACTTTCGCCGCAATCTCTGCGCAGCTGAAGTCCGAGGCCGAAGCGCTTGTGGCCGAGGCAGCAAAGGAGGCCATGTAAATGCCAAGAGAATACAGAACGATTCAGGAAGTCGCGGGCCCTCTGATGCTCATTAAGCAGGTCGAAGGCGTCACTTACAATGAGCTCGGTGAAATTGAGCTGGGCAGCGGCGAAATCCGCCGCTGCAAAGTGCTGGAAGTCAACGGCTCCAACGCCCTGGTCCAGCTCTTCGACTCGGCCGCCGGCATCAACCTCGCCGACTCCAAAGTCCGCTTTTTAGGCCGCTCACTCGAGCTGCCGGTCTCGCCCGACATGCTCGGCCGCGTCTTCTCCGGCATGGGCTCCCCCATTGACGACGGCCCGGCCATCATTGCCGAAAAGCGGCTTGACATCAACGGCCTGCCCATCAACCCGGCCGCCCGCGAATATCCCTCCGAGTTCATTCAGACCGGCGTCTCGGCCATTGACGGACTGAACACCCTCGTCCGCGGCCAGAAGCTGCCGATTTTCTCAGGCTCCGGCCTGCCCCACGCCGAGCTTGCCGCGCAAATCGCCCGTCAGGCAAAGGTGCTGGGCGGCGAGTCCAAGTTCGCCGTCGTCTTCGCCGCCATCGGCATCACGTTTGAGGAAGCCGACTTCTTCATCTCCGACTTCCGCAAGACCGGCGCCATCGACCGCACCGTGCTCTTCATCAACCTCGCGTCCGACCCCGCCATCGAGCGCATCTCCACCCCCCGTATGGCGCTGACGGCCGCCGAGTACCTCGCGTTTGAGCAGGACATGCACGTGCTGGTCATCCTGACCGACATCACGAACTACGCCGAAGCGCTGCGCGAAGTCTCGGCCGCCCGCAAGGAAGTTCCGGGCCGGCGCGGCTACCCGGGCTACCTCTACACCGACCTTGCAACCATGTACGAAAGAGCCGGCCGCGTCGAGGGCCGGGACGGCTCCATCACGATGATCCCGATCCTCTCCATGCCGGAAGACGACAAGACTCACCCGATTCCCGACCTCACCGGCTATATCACCGAGGGCCAGATCATCCTCTCCCGCGACCTCTACCGCAAGGGCCTTCAGCCCCCCATCAACGTCCTGCCGTCGCTCTCGCGACTGAAGGACAAGGGCATCGGCATCGGCAAGACCCGCGAGGACCACGCCAACACGATGAACCAGCTCTTTGCGGCATACTCCCGCGGCATTGAGGCCAAGGAGCTCATGTCCATTCTGGGCGAGGCCGCCCTCACCGACGTCGACAAACTCTACGCGAAGTTCGCCGAGGAGTTTGAAAAGCGGTATGTCTCGCAGGGCTACAGCAACGACCGCTCCATTGAGGAGACGCTGGACCTCGGCTGGGAGCTACTGGCCATCCTCCCGAAGGCCGAGCTGAAGAGAATTAAACTTGAACTGATTGACAAGTACCACCCCGACAACAAAAAGAGCTGAGGAGGGCTGACAGATGGCAAGATTGAACGTCAACCCGACCCGCATGGAGCTGACCCGGCTCAAGGGCCGGCTGCGCACCGCCACCCGCGGCCATAAGCTGCTTAAGGATAAGCGCGACGAGCTCATGAAGCAGTTCCTCGAGCTCGTGCGGCGCAACCGCGCGCTGCGGCTCTCGGTCGAGAAAAAGCTCTCCAAGGTCTACGGCAGCTTCGTTTTGGCCTCGGCCGTCATGAGCAGGGAGAGCCTCGAGGAGGCCCTCATGTGCCCCCGCCAGAGCGTATCGGTCGACGTCGGCGTGAAAAACGTCATGTCGGTCAACGTCCCGATTTTTGACTTTCACACCGAGGGCGACAGCTCGGACATCTACCCCTACGGCTTTGGCTTCACCTCCGGCGAGCTCGACAACGCCGTGTACTCGCTGGGCGACGTGCTGGCCGAGCTTCTGGAGCTGGCCCAGATGGAGAAGTCGGCCGAGCTCATGAGCGACGAGATTGAAAAGACCCGCCGCCGCGTCAACGCGCTGGAATACGTCATGATCCCGCAGCTGCAGGAGACCATCCGGTACATCAAAATGAAACTCGACGAGAACGAGCGCGGAAACCTCACCCGGCTCATGAAAGTCAAGGACATGATGATCGCCGAAGCCCGCCGGCAGGAAGAAGAAGCGGGGAGCTAAATAGAAAGGAGGCCCGCGGGCCTCCTTTTTTATATCCAAATGCAAAGAAGCGCCCTGGGCGGGGCGCTTCTTTGCAACAAATATATAATAGGGGGGACTAGTGAGGGGAAGGCTATCTGTCGACAGCCTGAATGATTGCGCTGCCGGCGGGGGCATCGGCATAGGTGGACGTCATGCCGGCGGCGTAGACGCTGTGCGCAAAGGCAAAGAAGAGGGTAGCGGCCAAAATGGTGATCAGAGGATGCTTCAACCCATAGAAATATTCCATTGCGATACCTCCGTTCTCATGGAATGGCAGCTGTCCGGCGCGGATAATTACTGGGCGGCCTGGACGTAGGGGGCGGTGTTGCCGGCCGCGCCCGCGACGTCGGCGGTGGCCAGCGTGTGGTTGCCGTAGGCGAGGGCGAAGACCATGGATGTGAGGATGATGGTGCGGATGGGGTGTTTCAGGCCGTAGAAATAGTTCATACTGTTACCTCCGTTCAAAAATACACGGTTTGTAGAGATTTAAAATTAACGAAATTGGCCAGATTATCGTTATTGTTTCAGAAGGAATAAGAATATTGAGTTAATATAATCCGAGGTCGTCGGTATTCAACTTAATTCTTATCTTCTCTTGCATCTACAGTATAGCACAATGCCGCTTGATGTCAACAGATGAAATAGACAAAAATTGCATAATCTTAAAAGATTTGACTTGTGCACATTAAACATAACCACAATATATTGATTTTACGCACATTTAACAAAGAGTTTTTAACAATACGCCTAAATATCAAAGGCACTTGTAATGCGTATTGACTGATGATAAAATGAGATATCAACCAAGTTAAGGAGGCGCGCTGTGGACAATTTGAAGATTTTGGTCTGCGACGACGACAAGAACATCTGCGAACTGCTCAGGCTCTATCTTGTCAAGGAGGGCTATGCGGTCTGCCTCGCCACGAGCGGCGACGAAGCGCTCGAGGTCTTTGAGCGGGAACACCCGGACCTCGTGCTGCTCGACATCATGATGCCGGGCAAGGACGGCTGGCAGGTCTGCCGGGAGCTGCGCAAGACCTCACAGGTGCCCATCATCATGATTACGGCCAAAGGCGAGACCTTTGACAAGGTGCTGGGACTTGAACTCGGGGCCGACGACTACATCGTCAAGCCCTTCGACACCAAAGAGGTCGTCGCCCGAATTAAGGCGGTCATGCGCCGCGTCACGGTCCAGTCGGGCGCAAAGAGCGACATCAAAGAGGTCTCCTATGACAAACTCGTCGTCAACCTGACAAACTACGAGCTTAAAATAAATGGGAAAATCGTCGACACGCCGCCCAAGGAGCTGGAGCTGCTCTATCATCTGGCCTCCAATCCCGGCAAGGTCTACACCCGCAACCAGCTGCTCGACGAGGTCTGGGGCTTCGACTATTTCGGCGACTCCCGCACCATCGACGTGCACATCAAGCGGCTGCGCGAAAAGCTCGACGGCGTGTCGGACAAGTGGGATTTAAAAACGGTCTGGGGCGTCGGGTACAAATTCGAGGTGTTGGGCTGATCCGAAAACGGACCTGCCCGCCCATAATCTGGCGGTGATGCTGTGGGTTCACGCATAACAACGAAATACATTGCCGAAACCTTCGTCATGATCGTCTTCATCTATCTGACGATGGCCGGCACGTTTTTCTATACCACCAACCGGTACGCGCAAAACGACCAGCGCGAGCGGCTCTCCCGCAACATTGAAATGCTTGCGGGCACCGCGGCGCGCCTTTTTGAGCCGGACGAGGACATGGAGGACGCCCAGAGCTACATCGACCTGCTCGCGGGCGGCATTGACGGCACGGTGCTCATCGTATCCGTTCAGGGAGAAATCCTCTTCTCCTCCTCCGACTTTGCCGTGGAGCAGGGCGCCGTCATCCCCCCGCCCATCCTGGAGCAGGCCCTCACCGCCGGATATGACGGGGCAGGGCTGCTGCCCGGCGTCACCGACGACCGGCGGCTGGTGCTCGGCCGGCCCATCCTCGATTCCTCCGGCGAGACGGTCGGCTGCGTCTTTCTGGCCGCCCGGCCGGAGTCCGCCTCGCAGCTTGTCGACAAGCTCACACGGGTCTTCTCGCTGTCGGTCTACGCCGTCATGTCCCTGACCCTCGCCGTCGTCTACGTCATGGTGCGGCGCATGTCAACGCCGCTGCGCTCCATGTCGGCGGCCGCCCGCCGGTTTGGGCAGGGCGACTTCGACGTCCGGGTCGCGGCGACCGGGGACGACGAGGTGGCGGAGCTCGCCGTCGCCTTCAACAACATGGCCGAATCGCTGGCCCGCACCGAGGAGATGCGGCGCAGCTTCATCGCCAACGTCTCGCACGACCTCAAAACCCCGATGACCATCATCTCCGGGTTTATTGATGGGATTCTCGACGGCACCGTCCCGCCCGAAGAGGCCTCGAAATACCTCCACCTCGTCTCGGACGAGGTGCGGCGGCTCTCGCGGCTCGTCACGACGCTCCTCGACCTCGCCAAGCTCGAGTCGGATGAAGTCGAGTTCAAAACCGGCCCCTTCGACCTCTGCGAGACCATAAGACAGGTGCTGATCTCCTTTGAGAAAGTCATCGGCGAACAGGGGCTCTCTCTCGACCTCGCGCTCGACTGCGACGAGATCACGGCCAGAGGCGACCCCGACGCCATTTACCGGGTCATTTACAACATCATCGACAACGCCATCAAGTTCACGCCGCAGGGCGGCGAAATCGCCATCACGATGGAAAAGCGGGAGAAAATGGCGGTCTGCATGATTAAAAACACCGGGGAGGGCATCCCGAAAGACGAGCTGCCCAAGCTCTTTTACCGCTTTTACAAGTCTGACCAGTCGCGCAGCCTCGACAAGCGGGGCTCGGGGCTGGGGCTATACATCGCAAAAAGTATAATCGACCGGCACGGCGGCACAATAACAGCCGAATCGGAGCCCGGGAAATTCGCCGCCTTCATTTTCACGCTGCCGCTGGCCCAGCCGCCCCGCAAGAACTTGATTTCCGACATTAAAAAAGACAAGGAAGGCAAGGAGAAGGAGTTGCGGGAGGGCAGGGGCAAGGATGGCCGCGGCAAAGAGGCCCCGGGCAAGACCCCGAAGGACAGGGAGAGGGAGGATGAACATGTCTGACGAGCAAAATAATTCCTACGAGCGTCCGGAAGGGTGGTACGCCTCTTCGGACTACGGCGCCTATAAGGGCCCGCCAAAGCGCAACCGCGGCTTTAAAGTGTTTTTGCTCATCATTGCCGCCATTGTCGCCTGCACGCTGCTCGTGCTCTCGGGCATCGGCATCTACTCCCTCTATTCGGGCGGAGGTCTGCCCTGGCTGCCGGCTCTTCCCGAGGGGCAGGTGCCGGCGCCCGAAATTGAGCAAAACGAGCCCAAGGGCGACCCGGACGGCCCGGAGCTGACCATCGCGGACCGGCCCGACAACCCCATTTACGGCGAACAGGCCTCCGGAATGGGCATTCCCGAAATTGCGGAAAAAGTGCGCCCCTCGGTCGTCGGCGTCCTGGCCGAATCGCAGGAGTCGGTGCTCTCGGGCTCCGGCGTCATCATGTCGGAGACCGGCTACATCATCACCAACGCCCACGTCATTGAAAACAAAGGCGCCGTCACGGTCGTGACGGCCGACGAGACGCGGTACGAGGCGCGGGTGGTCGGGGCCGACCGCAAGACCGACCTCGCCGTGCTCAAAATTGACGCGCAAAATCTCCTCGCCGCTGAATTCGGAGCCTCCTCCGACCTCGTGGTCGGCGAGCTCGCGGTCGCCATCGGAAACCCCTTGGGCATGGAGCTCTTCGGCTCGGTCACGGCCGGCATCATCTCGGCCCTCGACCGCAAAATCACGTTTGAAGACCGCACCATGGTCTTAATTCAGACCGACGCCGCCATCAACCCCGGCAACTCGGGCGGCGCCCTTGTCAACGGCTACGGGCAGATCATCGGCATCAACTCGGCCAAAATCGTCAGCGAGGGCTACACCGGCACCAGCTACGAGGGGCTCGGCTTCGCCATCCCCATCGACAGCGCAAAGCCTATCGTCGACTCGCTCATCAAGCTGGGCTACGTCCCCGGCCGGCCTGTCATCGGCATCGTGGGCGAGGACGTCACGCCCTACTACTCCGAGTTCTTCCACCGGCCGCAGGGGGTCTACATCCACGGGGTCACCGAGGGGACCGACGCCGTCGGCAAGGGCATTCAGGCCGGCGACATCGTCGTCGCCATCAACGGCACCCGCGTTTCGAGCATGGCCGAGCTCAACGAAATCAAGGACCGGTTCAAGACCGGCGACGTCGTCACCCTGACCATCGACCGCGCCGGCAAGGAGTACGACATCAACATCACACTGACGGAAAGTAAGGGGTAAACCACATTGCACTTTGATACGGTTCTCTTCGACCTCGACGGGACGCTGACCGATTCTGCCGAGGGTATACTCAACACGCTTTTATACGCACTGGATAGATTTGACTGCCACCCGGACAGGGCGGAGCTCTACCGGTTCATCGGCCCGCCCCTCGCCGAGTGCTTTGACGAGTACATCGGCCCCGAAAATTCGGCCAAAGGCGTCGAAATTTACCGCGAGCGGTACGCCAAAATCGGCCTCTACGAGAGCACGGTCTACGACGGGGTGCCCCAGATGCTGGCCGCCGTCAAGAGTGCGGGCCTCACCGTCGCCCTCTCCACCTCCAAGCCCGAGAAATACGCCAAGATGATTTTGGAGAAATTCGGCTTGCTCCAATATTTCGACATCGTGGCCGGCGCCCGGCTCGACGGCACGCTGCAAACAAAGTCCGAAGTCATCGAGCTTGCGCTCTCCCGCGTCCAAAACGCCGACCGGCAAAAGACCGTCATCGTCGGCGACCGTCTGCACGACATGGAGGGGGCCGAGACCTGCGGCATCGGCCGCATTGCGGCGCTCTGGGGCTTTGGCTCCTATGAGGAGCTGTCGGCCTACAAGCCGCTGCTGCTGGCCAAAACCCCAGCCGAGGTCGCGCAGTACCTCACCGCCAACCACTGAGGAGGAGACGAGATGAAAGCCTGGCAAGAGGAGCATACTTACATGGCGGGGCAGCGCCCGCTGTTAAACCCCGACCCCGACAACGAAAAGCGCTGGCAGGGCGCGATGGAGGCCATTGAGACGGGGCAGGACGCCATGAACCGCCTGCTGTGGGACTCCAGCGTCCCCGGCTCCTACGCGAAGGAGCGGGTCATCATCGGCGCCATCCAGTCGGTCGAAAACATGGGCCGCGAGGTCGAAGGCGCCGAGCGCCTCACCCTGCGCGGCCTCAAAGCGCTCGAATCGGGCGACACGACAGAACTCGCCCTTGTCACCTACGACGTGTGGGCAGCCTGCCGGGACGCCAAAAAAGTCAACTCCCCCTACTGGGACTACACGGTCTACGAGAGCTTTGAGCAGTACGAGTCGGCCGTCTGGCTGCCCCGCCCCGAGCTGGTCGAGAACTACGAGGCCCGCACATACGCCGGCTGGCTTGGCCAAATCATCGGCGGGGCATTTGGCACCGCGATGGAGGGCTACACGACCGATGCCATTTTTGAAACGCTCGGCGAGGTGCGGGACTACCCCCGCAAGCCCAACACCTACAACGACGACATCACTTACGAGCTCGCCCTCCTGCGGGCCTTAGATGAAAACCCGGCCGCAACTTCAGCCGACATCGCCCGCATGTGGAACGCCCTCATCCCCTCCGGCTGGTCGGCTGAGGACATCGCCTTAAAGAACATCGCCCGCGGTATCCTGCCGCCCGAGAGCGGGTATTTTGGCAACCCCTACCGCGAGTGGATCGGCGCCCAGATGCGGGGCGCCGTCTGCGGTATGCTCCACCCCGGCGACGCGGCAAAGGCCGCGAAGCTCGCCTGGGAGGACGGTTGCATTTCCCACCACAATAGCGGCATTTTAGGCGAAATCTACAACGCCGTGCTTGTCGCCCTCTCCTATGTCGAGGCCGACCCTCGCATCCTCTTGGAGCGCACGATGGACTGCATCCCGCAGGATAGCGAATACTTCGCCGTCGTCAAGTTCGCGATGGAGGCCTGCGAGAAGAACACCGCCTGGCGGACCGCATGGGCGCTCTGCGAGGAGCGCTTCAAGGCGTACAACTGGATTCACGCCTACCCCAACGTCGCGGCCCAGATTGTCGCCCTCTGGTACGGCGGCGCCGACTTCGAGGAGACCATGTACATCATCGGCATGTGCGGGCAGGACGTCGACTGCAACGCCGCCCAGCTCATGAACGCCGTCGCCGTCATGGTGGGCGAGGCCGCCATCCCCGAAAAGTGGAAGTCCCCCATCGGCGACCGCCTCGACACCTACGTCCGCGGCATGAAACACATGACCATATCGGGGCTTGCGAAATGGACGTGTGAGGTTAAGGCGAAGTTGGGTTAAATAGAAATCCCCGGGGCGGATTTGTCCGCCCCGGGAGGTTTTTATATGCATCTTTACAAACAGCTTAAGTCTATCTG
>DATMZG010000017.1:0-1248 GCA_035560415.1 Candidatus Acidiferrum sp.
ATATAATATTTTCCTCAATTTGACAATTACAATCCCGTTTCAGACCAACCCGGCCAGAAATCCCGGCCCGGATTTCCCCTGCTGCAAACTGGAAATTCTCATCGAGTTTTTTGTACCGCTCGCCTGTTATTTGGTTTTGCACTGCAAAAAACGCGGGCCGCACAGGCCCGCGTTTTGGTTTTGAAAATTCAGTAGAGATATTTCGCCGTGTAGTTGCTGCCGTTGCCTATGTAGTCCATGATGGCCTCGCTCGACTTGCCGGAGGAGGCGAAAGTCGGGTCCATGAGCTTCCAGGTGCTGCCGTCGAAGTAAATGATGCCCTCGACCCAGCCGGTGTCCTTGCTGTAGACGTTAATCCAGGAGTGATAGGCCTTTCCGGCGTACCCGACGACCAGTTTGGTGGGAATGCCCTGGCTGCGAAGCATGGCGGTCATGACGGCCGAGTAGTCAAAGCAGATGCCCTTGCCCGCCTCAAGCACGGCGTCGAGGTCGGGCAGATAGCCGCTTTGGACCGTTTTAGCCTTTTCCTTGTCGTAGCTGAAGTTATTGATGATGTAAGTGTAGACCGCGTCGACCTTGTCGAGCAGCTCAGTCTTGCCCTCAGTGAGCTCTTTGGCCTTGGCCAGCGTCTTGCTGTCCTGCGTGTAGTTGACGTACTGGTTGGGGCGCAGGAAGGGGGCGAACTCATCGGCAAGCGCTACGGTCATCTGCCGGCTGAGCAGCGCCGAATATTTCGTGCCGGTCACGTTTTTGTAGACGCCGACCTTATAGCTCCCGTTTCCGTCCGAGAGCGGAAAAGTCTCGTAGTTGCCCGACACCGAGAGGTTATAGGTGTACTGGACGCCGGAGGGCCCGGTCACGAGCACCTTGAGCTTCGGCGTGCCGCCCAGGGTGTACTTGATCATGACATACCCGTCGGCTGTGTTCGAGGCGTCAATGACGGCGCCGCCCCCCTGATGGACGACTGTGCCGGAGGCTGCCGGAACGAGCAGCGTCGAGACCGGAGCGCCCTCCAGCGGCACTTCCGTCTCAGTCAGGGTCATGGTCTCGCTCTCCTGCCCATAGGTCTTCGCCGGCTCCTCAGCTGGCGTCCCCGAAACGGGGACCGCCTGTGAGCAGCCGGAAAGCGCAAAGCTAAAAATAAGCGCAGCGGCAAACAGTCTATAAGAAGTCTTCATTTGTCTTCGTCCTCCGTCGGGGTTTTCTGGCCGTACACACCTCGAACCGGTTATATACTCAGTTATATTT
>DATMZG010000018.1:0-3022 GCA_035560415.1 Candidatus Acidiferrum sp.
CCCGTATATCACGGCAGTCCGTTTGGCGGCAGCTTCTGGGGCGCATACCTCGGCAGCAGGCTCGGCCGCTCGGGCGGCGGCGGCGGCAACAACGACAACAGGCCGCCAAACGGCAAAAAGTCGGGCTCCGGCTGCGGCACCGTCCTCATCATTCTCTTAGTATTCGCCATCGTCATCTCAATCATCCTCGCCGTGAGCTCGGGGGGCATCGGCGTCACGGGGTCAACCGTCGCGCGCGAGCCGCTGCCCAAGGGCTCCGTCAATGAGACCGCCTACTTCACCGACGAGCTCGGCTGGATTGGCAACACGACGCAGATGACGGCGGGGCTCAAACATTTTTACGACAAGACGGGCGTGCAGCCCCATGTCTATATCACGGACACCGTGAACGGCTCGCACTACCCGACCTATGAGGAGCTTCAGGCCTACGCAAACGCCCTGTACGACGAGCTCTTCACCGATGAGGCCCACATTCTCTTAGTCTTTTTTGAGTACACCCCGAGCGACTATATGGACTACTATGTCACAGGCACCCAGGCGAAGGGCGTCGTCGACACGGAGGCGGGAGACATCCTGCTTGACTATATTGACAAGTACTACTACGACTCGAACCTGTCCGACGAAGAGATGTTCAGCAAAGCTTTCAGTGACGCCGCCGACAGGATGATGGAGGTCACGAAATCCCCCTGGGTCAGCGTTTTCGTCATGCTCGCGGTCCTCGCAATTCTCGCCCTGCTCTTCTCCTGGTGGGGACACGCGAAAAAGCAGAAAAACCTTGAAGCCGAGCACACAAAGCAAATCCTGAACACGCCCATTGAGAAATTCGGCGACACTGAAGCCGGGGAGCTTGCAAAGAAGTACGACGACAGCCAGGACGATGAACAAAAGGACAACGAATAAGAACAAATAAGGAGGAAATCACATGGCGATTCTTGAGAGGTTTGGCGACATCATCAAGGCAAACATCAACGCGGTCATCGACAAAATGGAAGACCCGTCCAAGATGATCGACCAATATCTGCGGGATATGATGGAGGACTTTGCCGAGGTCAAGCAGGCCACGGCCGGCGTCATGGCAGAGGAGACCAGAGCCAAGCGGCAGCTGGACGACAATCAGGCCGAGGTGGCCAAATACACCGAGTACGCGAAAAAAGCCCTGCAGGCCGGCAATGAGGCCGACGCCCGCACCTTCGTCGCGAAAAAGCAGGAGCTTGAAAATGTCGGCGCTGCGCTGATGACCACATACGCCACGGCGCACGAGAACGCCGTGAAAATCCGCCAGATGCACGACAAGCTGGCCTCCGACATTGAGACCCTCAAAACCCGCCGCGAGATGATCAATGCGAAGGTGGCCGTTGCAAAAACCCAGCAGACCTTAAACGACGCCGCGGCCTCCATCAACACGGCCCAGGGGGCGATGAGCGCATTCTCCCGCATGGAGGACAAGGCCAGCAAAATGCTCGACGAGGCCACCGCAATGGCCGAGCTCAACGCCCAGCCCGCCGACGAGGCCAAGGCGCTGGAGGAAAAGTACGCCTCCAAGGGCGGCCCCTCGGTTGACGATGAGCTTGACGCCCTCAAAAAAGAGCTCGGCATCTAAACTTTTCATAAAGAAAAAAATGCAGCCGCCGGCTGCATTTTTTTGTGTCTATCCGTATGCGCATATCCGCCCTCATTTCCGGTCCTTCCAGTTCCACCACTTTAAAAGCTCGGGGTCGCGCTGCTCGGTGTTCGCGTAGTAGACGGCGCAGCGGTAGACATAGAGCACGCACCGGTCGGAGGGGCGGCCGTGAAAGAGGGCGTCTTTCGAGTAGAGTTCCTCGGGGTCGGCGCCCGCAAGGTCCTCCACACACCCGACGCCGATGTTGAACAAATGCTGCGCCATGTTTTTCCCGATTCCGGGAATGACGGTCAGGGGAGTCTTTTCCATTGATGCGCCTCCTTTATAGGTTGTTTATTTTGAAATTTCCCTGTGGTATACTGTCTGCGGGAAATGCCGGTTTGGGGGAGGGGAGCGCCCGGTGCATTATAAGGACGTCAAGTCAATTTTGTCGCCGCAAAACGGCATGAACCTCTACCGGGGGTGCACCCACGGCTGTATTTACTGCGACTCCCGCAGCAAGTGTTACGGCATGGCGCACGATTTTGAGGACGTCGAGGTCAAGCGAAACGCGCCGGAGCTTTTAGAGGCGGCCCTCGTCCGCAAACGGGCGCGGTGCATGATCGGCACCGGCGCGATGTGCGACCCCTATCTGCCGCTTGAGGAGGAAGAGCTTCTGACAAGGCGGTGCCTTGAACTCATTGACAGGTACGACTTCGGCTTTTCGGTCATCACAAAGTCCGACCGGGTGCTGCGCGACCTCGACCTGTTAAAGCGCATAAACGAAAAGACCAAGTGCGTCGTGCAGATGACCCTGACCACCTATGACGAGACGCTCTGCCGCATCCTCGAGCCCCATGTCTCAACGACAAAAGAGCGGTATGAGGCCCTGAAAGTCCTGCAAAAAGAGGGGATTCCGACCGTCGTCTGGCTGTCGCCCATCCTGCCCTTCATCAACGACACAAGGGAAAACCTCGAGGGCATTCTCGCATACTGCTTTGACGCGGGCGTCAGGGGCATTCTGTGCTTTGGCATGGGGCTGACGCTGCGGGAGGGCAACCGCGAATACTTCTATGAAAAGCTCGACGCCCACTTTCCCGGACTAAAAGAGCGCTACATTGCAAGCTTTGGCGACAGCTATGTCTGCCAAAGTCCGGCCTCGGGGCCGCTCATGGAGCTGTTTTATGCACAGTGCCGCAATAGCGGCGTCCTGTGCCGCCCGGACGAGGTCTTTTCCTATCTGAACACATTTGAGGACAAGCGGCAGGCGCAGCAGCTTTCACTGTTTTAGTGGACCTGTAGACCAAGAGAAGTAAGGGCGGCCGGCAGCATAGCCGGCCGCCCTTCATGCCGTCGAAAAAGTTCTTTTTCGACGGCATGATTTTCTCGGCTTTCCGATTGGCCCGAGAAAATGTGTTATAA
>DATMZG010000019.1:0-54552 GCA_035560415.1 Candidatus Acidiferrum sp.
ATTTAATTGGAGGTATTCGTTATGTATTCACTCTTTGTTCCCGCAGAAGGCTACCGGACCAAATACGGTATTGTGGAAACACAGCGCGGCATCAAATTCATTAAAGACCGTTTCCAAAGGGAGCTTGCGGCGGCACTGAATCTGGAGCGGATTTCAGCTCCGCTTTTCGTGCGCCCCGAGAGTGGTCTTAATGATGACCTCAACGGCATTGAACGCCCCGTTTCGTTTGACATCAAGGCGCTGGCCGCCGAGGCGCAGGTCGTCCAGTCCCTCGCCAAGTGGAAGCGCTTTGCCTTAAAGCAGTACGGTTTTGAGCCCGGCAGCGGCCTCTACACCGACATGAACGCCATTCGCCGCGACGAGGACCTCGACAACCTGCACTCCATTTACGTCGACCAGTGGGACTGGGAGGCGGTCATCGAGAAAGAGGAGCGCAACTTCGAGACCTTAAAGGCCACCGTGCGCCGCATTTACGCCTGCATACTCTCCACCCAGCGGGCCGTTCAGGAGTTCATGCCCAAGCTCACGATGGAGCTTCCGGACGACATTTTCTTTTTGACCTCGCAGGAGCTCGAGGACATGTATCCGGGCCTCTCGATGAAAGAGCGGGAGAACGCCATCTGCAAGGACAAGGGCGCCGTCTTCCTCATGCAGATCGGCGACATTTTGAAGTCCGGCCTGCGGCATGACGGCCGCGCGCCAGACTATGACGACTGGAAGCTCAACGGCGACATTCTGGTCTGGTACGAGCCGATGCAAATGGCCTTTGAGCTCTCCTCAATGGGCATTCGCGTCGACGAGGACTCGCTTGTCGAGCAGTGCGACAAGCTCGGGCTGTCCGCGCGGCTTAGCAGGCCCTACCACCAGATGCTCGTGAAAAAAGAGCTGCCCTATACCATCGGCGGCGGCATCGGCCAGTCGCGGCTGTGCATGCTCTTCCTCGAAAAAATTCACATCGGAGAGGTACAGGCCTCGGTCTGGCCGGCCGACATGTTAAGAGAATGCGAAGAACAGGGAATTAAGCTGCTATAAACGAGAGGAGAAACAAAATCATGCAACGATGCGAGCTTGTCAATCTTGTAAAAGACCCGAAAGCTTATGAGGGCAAGACTGTAACCGTCGGCGGTTGGGCGAGAACGATCAGAGACTCCAAGACCATCGGCTTTGTCGAGCTTAACGACGGGAGCTGCTTTAAGAGCGTGCAGCTTTTGCTCGACGCCGGCAAGCTGAATAATTATAAGGAGATCGTGAAGCTTAACGTCGGCGCGGCGCTCGTTGCAAAGGGAACCGTCAAACTGACTCCGGAAGCTCAGCAGCCCTTTGAAATCGTGGCTTCTGAGGTTTTTGTGGAAGGGGAGTCGTCCCCCGACTATCCGCTTCAAAAGAAAAAGCACTCGCTTGAATTCCTGCGCGAAATCGCGCACCTGCGGGTGCGCACCAACACTTATTCCGCCGTCTTCCGTCTGCGCTCGGTCGCCGCAAAAGCGCTGCACGACTTCTATCAGGGCGAGGGCTTTGTCTATGTGAACACCCCCATCATCACGGGCTCCGACTGCGAGGGGGCCGGCGAGATGTTCCGGCTGACAACCCTCGACATCGGCAATCCGCCCCGCCTGCCGGACGGCTCCATTGACACTTCGAAAGACTTTTTCGGCAAGGAGACAAACCTGACGGTCTCGGGCCAGCTTGAGGCCGAATGCTTTGCCCTCGCCTTTGGCAAGGTCTACACCTTCGGGCCCACCTTCCGGGCCGAAAACTCCAACACCGCCCGCCACGCGGCCGAGTTTTGGATGAACGAGCCCGAAATCGCCTTTGCCGACCTGACCGACAACATGGCGCTGGCCGAGCGCATGATCAAGTACGTCATTCGCGAAGTGCTCGAAAAGTGCCCCGACGAGATGGCCTTCTTCAATGAGTTTTACGACAAGGGGCTCATAGAGCGGCTGACGGCCCTCATGAACGCCGAGTTCAAGCACATCACCTATACCGACGCCGTCGCAAAGCTTGAGGGGCACAAGGATGAGTTCGAGTATCCGGTCTACTGGGGGTGCGACCTCCAGACCGAGCACGAGCGGTACCTCACCGAGAAAATTTTCGGCGGCCCCGTCTTTGTCATCAACTACCCCAAGGAGATCAAGGCCTTCTATATGCGCTTAAACGACGACGGCAAGACGGTCGCCGCAATGGACCTTCTGGTCCCAGGCGTCGGCGAAATCATCGGCGGCAGCCAGCGCGAGGAGCGCATTGACGTGCTGGAGTCCCGAATCAAAGAGATGAAGCTGAACTTGCAGGACTACTGGTGGTATCTTGAACTGCGCAAGTACGGCGGCACCAAACACGCCGGATACGGCCTTGGCTTTGAGCGGCTTGTCATGTACCTCACCGGAGTCGGCAACATCCGCGACGTCATTCCCTTCCCCCGCACGGTCGGCAAAGCGGACTTCTAAAATGTAAGCACTGTTTTGACAATATAAGGCGGATGTCCGGAGTTTTATATGCCGGGCTTCCGCCTTTACGGCGCGAAAAAGAAAAAAAGATAAATCATGTCTTTGGCGCACGACAGCCGTGAGCGCATAAGAACTCCGCTCTCAGGCGGGGTATCGCTGTCCCCGCCAATCCGCGCACGGCCAAAGGGGGATGAACATGAAAAAATACGTCATCGGAATTGACGTCGGCGGCTCCATCACGAAAATTGCGGGCCTTGAGGACGGTGCCGTCATCGGCTGCCTTCAGGTCAAGGCGACCGACCCGCTGGCTTCGCTCTACGGGGCCTTAGGCAAGTTCCTGTCCGAAACCCGCATTTCGCTCGACGAGGTCGCCCGCATCATGATCACCGGCGTCGGCTCTTCAAGCGTCAAAAAGCCGGTTTTCGGCATTCCCACGAGCTTTGTGGACGAGTTTTTCTGCACCGGCCGCGGCGGCCTTTTCCTCTCCGGGCTTGAAAAGGGCGTCATTGTCAGCATGGGCACCGGCACCGCTTTCGTCTACGCGACACCGGATTCCATCAGCCATATCGGAGGCAGCGGCGTGGGAGGGGGCACACTCTTAGGGCTTTCAAACGCCATTTTAAACGTCCGGGACGTCAAGAACCTCGTGAAACTCGCCGAGGGCGGCAATATCTTAAATGTCGACCTCACAATCAGCGACATCACGGTAAACCCCGTCTCCAACCTGCCGCCCCACGCGACGGCCTCCAACTTCGGCAAGCTCTCGGAGCTTGCGACCCAGGCAGACATCGCCCTGGGACTTTTAAACCTCGTCTTCCAGACCATCGGCATGCTGGCCATTTTCGCGGTGCGCAGCTACAATGAGGACAAGGTGGTGCTGACCGGCAACGTGGCCGAAATTCCGCAGGCTCGAATGCTCTTTGATGAGCTTGGCAAAATGTTTGCCATCGACTTCATTTTGCCGGAGAACGCGCGCTTTGCCACCGCCATCGGCGCCGCGCTGTCGGACGGCAGAGTGCCTCAGACGGAGATTGTGATATGAACGACAAGTACAGCGAGTACCGCTCCCCCCTGTGCGGCCGGTACGCCTCCAAGGAGATGTGCGAGCTCTTTTCTGAGCGGCGCAAATTCACGACCTGGCGCAGGCTCTGGGTCGCTTTGGCGCGGGCAGAAAACGAGCTTCGCCTCCCGGTCACGAAGGCGCAAATTGAGGAGCTTGACGCCCATGTCGACGACGTCGACATTGAGGCGGCCGCCGCCGAGGAGAAAATCACGCGGCACGACGTCATGGCCCATGTGCGGGTTTATGGCAGGCAGTGCCCGGGGGCGGCCGGCATCATCCACCTCGGCGCCACCTCCTGCTATGTCGGCGACAACACCGACATTCTGCTCATGCGCGAGGGGCTTGAACTCATCCGCGCAAAGCTTAGCGCCGTACTCTCGAAGCTCGGCGACTTTGCGATGGAACACCGTGCACAGCCTGCCCTCGCCTATACCCACCTGCAGCCCGCCCAGCCGACGACGGTCGGCAAGCGGGCCGCCATGTGGGCCTATGAGCTGCTGCTCGACCTTGAAGAGCTGAACCACCGAATTGACTCCCTTGCGCTGCTCGGCTCCAAAGGCACGACCGGCACGCAGGCCAGCTTCATGGAGCTCTTTGAGGGCGACGAGGAGAAAGTCAAAGAGCTCGACCGGCTCATTGCGGCCGAGATGGGCTTTTCCAAGGTCGTGCCGGTCTCGGGGCAGACCTATTCCCGCAAGGTCGACGCCGCGGTGCTTGCGACCCTTTCGGGCATTGCGCAGTCGGCCTCGAAGTTTGGCAATGATATGCGGCTGCTCCAGAGCTTCAAGGAGATGGAGGAGCCCTTTGAGAAAGGCCAGGTCGGCTCCTCGGCCATGGCCTACAAGCGCAATCCCATGCGCTGCGAGCGCATTTGCTCGCTTGCGCGGTATGTCATTTCAAACGCCGAAAATCCGGCGCTGACCGCCTCGGTCCAGTGGCTAGAGCGCTCGCTGGACGACTCGGCGAACCGCCGCATCGCAATTCCCGAGGCCTTTCTCGCCGTCGACGCCGTTTTGGCGCTCTACTTAAACGTCGTCTCGGGCATTGTCGTATATCCGGCCATCATAGGGCGCAGGCTGATGGCGGAGCTGCCCTTCATGGCGACCGAGAACATCCTGATGGACGGCGTCAAGCGCGGCGGCGACCGGCAGGCGCTGCACGAGCGCATTCGCGTCCACTCGCAGGCGGCGGGCGCCGCCGTCAAGCTCGAGGGCAGAGAAAACGACCTGCTTGACCGGATTGTCGCCGACCCCGTCTTTGGCCTGACAGAGGAAGAGGCGCAAAAACTGCTCGACCCCGCACTTTACATCGGAAGGGCAAAGGGACAGGTCGAGGAATTTGTGGAAGAGACCTTGCGCCCCGCCGTCGCCCCCTGGCTTGCGGGGGATGTCGCAAACGAAATTAACGTCTAAAACGAAAAGAGCTTAGTAAGCGCATATGAAAAAGTCAAAACTCTATTTAGCGGTCGTCCTCATTCTCATCGCAGCCATGGCCTACGCCTGTTTTCAGGGCGTCTCGGGGCTTGGCATTCCGGCAGTGACCGACACGAAAAACGGCATCCGGCTCGGACTTGACCTGGTCGGCGGCTCCTATATGACCTATGAGGTCAGAGATTCGCAGAGCATTGAGCCGCAGGAGCTGGCAAACGGCATGGCGACTGTCGTGCAGCTGCTTCAGGGCCGGCTTGACAGCCTCGGTTACCCCGAGGCCACCTTGTCCAAAGTGGGCGCCGACCGCGTCACGATTGAAATTCCCTCGGTCGGCGACCCGGCGCAGGCCGAGGCGAAACTCGGCTCCACGGCCGAGCTCTCCCTCATTGACAGCGACGGGGTCACCATCCTGTCGGGCGCCGACATCCTTTCGGCGACGCCGCAGTACGGCAAGACAAGCCAAAACGGCGCCGACGAATATTTCGTCAGGGTCTCCCTGACAGACGCCGGTCAAAAGGCCTTCTACGAGGCCACCGCCCGCATGTCGACGCAGGCGAAAATCGACGCGCAGCAAAACTACATCCTCATCGTGCTCGACGGGGAAGTGCAGTCCTCTCCCTCAGTGAACTCCGCCATCAACTCCGACGAGTTCATCATTGAGGGACATTTCACTGAGGAGAGCGTCAAGTGGCTCTCCCACGTCATTTCGGCAGGCCGGCTGCCCTTTGCGCTCGATTTGATCGACTCGAGCTCCATCGGCCCGACCTTGGGTGAGCAGTCTCTGAATACAGGGCTTTTTGCGGGCGCCGTGGGGCTTGGGCTCGTCATGCTCTACATGCTCGTTTTCTACCGGCTGCCGGGACTTGTCGCCGACATCGCCCTCGTCTTCTATATGCTGCTTGTCGGGCTCACGCTCTCTGTGATGCACATCAACCTGTCGCTGCCCGGCATTGCCGGCATCATCCTCTCCATCGGCATGGCGGTCGACGCCAATGTCGTCATCTTTGAGCGCATCAAAGAGGAGCTGCGGTTTGGCAAGACGGTGCGCTCCGCTGTCAAAGCCGGCTTTACGCGGGCCACCACCGCCATTATCGACTCCAATGTGACGACCATCATCGCGGGGCTTGTGCTCAAATTCCTCGGCTCCGGCCTCATTGTCAGCTTTGCCAATACCTTGCTCATCGGCGTTGTAGCCTCCATGTTCACGGCCATTGTCGTCTCCCACATCCTGTTAAACGGCTTTGTGGAGTTTGGCGCGACGAAGCTTTCACTCTTTGGCGTAAAGCCCGAGGAAAAGCCTTTGACTGAGCCGAAATTCGGCTTTGTCGCAAAGCGCACGGTGTTCTTGACCTGCGCAATTGTCGTGCTTGCCGTCGGAATGGCCTCCCTCTTCTATCAGGGCTTTGCGCTCGACGTCGACTTCACGGGCGGCACAAAGCTCACGCTCGATACGGGTGAGGCGCTTGACCGGGAGAAGATGGACGAGATTGCCTTTGTCGTCGAGGAGGCTGTCGGCTCCCGCCCGTCCGTTCAAAAGTCGGGGGACGGCACGGTCGCCATCCTCAAAATGAGGGAGCTGACGGCGGAAGACAGAACCGCGCTCTTTGAAGCGCTCGAGTCCTCCCTCGGCATCACGGCGGACGACCGGCAATCCGTTCAGAACATCTCGGCGACGGTGGGGGACGAGCTGACCCGCAAGGCCATGATTTCAGTCGCCATCACAACGCTTTTAATGCTCATCTATATCGCCGTCCGCTTTGAGCTCAGGAGCGGCTTTGTGGCCGTCCTCATGCTCATGCACGACGTGCTGGTCCTGCTGACCGTCTACACCCTCTTCCAAATTCCCATCAACACCAGCGTCATCGCGGCCATTTTGACCATTGTGGGCTACTCCATCAACGCCACAATCGTCATTTTCGACCGCATTCGTGAGAATAAAAAGCTCTACGCAAAGCAGCCCTTCGAGTCCATCGTAGACCTCTCGGTCTCCCAGACCATGATGCGCTCCATCGGCACCACCATCACAACCCTGCTGACGGTCGTGGCCCTCTATGTGCTCGGTGTGACTTCGGTCAGAGCTTTCGCCTTCCCCCTCATCATTGGGATCACAGCCGGCTTTTACAGCTCGGTCATGCTGGCGGGCCCCGTCTGGGCGGCTTTTCGCAAACGCTGAGGAACCCGTAAAAAAAAAGAGGGGCTCGGCTTTTGTCACGGCCCCTCTTTTCATACCTTATACTGTTTTACAGCTTCGTCAATCCGCTTGCGGATTTCCGGGTTCAGGTCGCCCCCCAGCGCCTCGAGGCACTCGCGGCCAAGCGACGTGATGGCGTAGAAGGTCTCCTTTCCGGGGAGCCGGCAGACGTCGACATGCATGGTGCGCTGGAGCGAGGCGAGCGAGGAGGCGGCCAGAAAGTAGTTGAGGCGGCCGGCCGCCGCCGTCACGGCGTCGATTTCGGCCCGCGTCGCGTGCCCGCCCATAGCCTCGATGACATAGAGCAGGTAGGTCATGGCCACATAGGGCTCGCTGATGGCGCCGTGCTCCGGCTCCGGGCTGTACTTTGGCAAATTTCTCACCTCCGAGTTGCAGCTATTATATCATAGATGGGGGAGGACAATCAATGAAATCTGAGGCAAAGAGCTTCTGGCGCGGCGCTGCCGACATCCTGCCCCTCGCCGTCAGCGCCGCGGTCTTCGGGGCGGTATACGGCATGACCTCGCGGCGCTTTGGCTTTCCGCTGTGGTCGGTCGCGGCCATGTCGCTCATGATTTTCGCCGGCTCCTCGCAGTTCATGGCCGCAAACGTCCTTTACGGCGGGGCGGGACCGCTGTCGACTGTCGCGACCATCGGCATTGTGAATCTGCGCATGCTGCTACTCTCCACCGCCTTAAACGAGCGGGTCAAAGACCGCTTCTCGCTGCGTCAAAGGCTTATCGGCGCTTTTTTCCTCACTGACGAGTCCTTTGTCACTTACTACGGCTCCCTTGGGGAGACGGCCCCCTCGGCCGGCCGGTACATGGGGGCGTCACTCACCATCTACATATTCTGGATTTGCTCCTGCGTCGCCGGATACCAGTTTGGCGCCTTCCTGCCGGAGCGGGTGGCGGCCCTGCTGTCCTTCGCCTTTCCGGCGACTTTCGCCGCCATGGTGGCCCCGCAGATTAAAACGAAGCCGGCCGTCGTCGCGGCCCTTGTGGCCGCCGTCACGGCCGTCATCTGCTATCTGCTCATCCCCGGCAAGACCTACATCATTGCCGGCTGTTTTGCCGGAAGTCTGGCGGGCGTCCTGGCCCAGCCGCGGGGGGATAGGGTATGACGGCGCCGGTGCTCTGGGCCGTCATTTTGGGCGGCGCCGCCGTCACTTACGGCATCCGCGCGCTGCCGGTGCTGCTCGGCGAGCGGTTTCAGCCAAGTGAACGGGGGAGGGCATTTCTCTCCTACTTTGCGCCGACCGTCATCGTGTCGATTGTCGTGCCCGAGCTTGTGGCCCCGGGGGGGACGCTGCTGCCGCCGCTGCAAAACCCGTATCTCGCCGCCGGGGCCGCGGCCTTTCTGGCCGGCCGGTACACAAAAAATTCGCTCATCGGTATGGCGGTCGGTATCGGTGTGCTGTACTTACTGGGAGGTTGAGGATGCAAACGAAAATTCTGCTCTGGTTCGATGTGGAGGACTATGTGACCCCGCAGGCCGACGACGCCTTCAAAGAGGTGCTCGACATGCTGGGCACGCTCGGAATCAGGGCCACCGTCAAGTTTGTCACCAAAAAGCTGGAAACGCTGCAAGTCCGCGGCAGGACAGACATTTTGCGCCTGCTGCCAAACCACGAGATGGCCTTTCACTCCACCCTCCACAGCGTCCACCCCATGCCCTCGGAGTATTTGAACGGCTACGAGTTTGCCGCGGGCGCCGCCGAGTTTGACCGAAGAGAATACCCCGGCTTTCTCAAAGTGTCGGAGCTCACGGGCCAGCATCAGACAAGCTACGGCCAGGCCAGCTACGCCTGGGCGCCGCAGGTTTTCCCCGCCATGCGAAAGTGGGGGGTGACGACCTACCTCGACGCGCACCAGATCATCAATATGGACGAAATGCCCTTCTGGTACGGCGGCGTGCTCTGCCTCACCCGCATGAAGGACAACATCATCCGCCTCCAGCACCGGGACGGCGCCTTGCCGCAGTACATCGCCGGCTACGAGGCCCGCGACCGGCGGGGGGACATCTCTTTTGTCAGCACCTACGACCACCCGACTGAATATTGCACGCAGCTCTTGTGGGACAGGCCCTTCGCCCACGGCGTCAACCCCCGCGTCTTAAACCCCGCGCCCTTACGGGCGGAGGGCGAGCAGAGCAAATATATCGGCATGCTGCGGGACTTCATTTTGTACACGCTGCGCGACGGGGCCGAGTACATCACGGTCTCGCAGGCGGCGGGGTATGAAAAGCGCCGCGTCCGCCCCATAACGGCGGAGGATTTAAGAGAATATGCCGCCGGCTTTGACGGCAAGGTCTCCTATGCCGAGGTCGCCGGCGAGTGGCTGTCGGCAAGCGAAGTCTTCTCGCTGTGCGCAAGGGCGCTGACGGGCAGGGCCCTGACGCCCGAGCTGCTCTGGGGCCCCGAGGAGGACACGCCCTCGGTCTTCCACACCGAGACAGTCCCCGTTACAGAACTGGCGCAGGCGGCCTACGCGCAGCACGACCTCGTCCTCGGCTATAAGCAGCTCAAAACCCTCTATCGCGTGGGGGACAACTTCATAAATCCGCTCGACATGCAGGCCACCATGCTGCGCGCCCTTCGCGAGGGCGGGGAGACGGTGGCGCTGACAAGGGCAATGGAGC
Source organism: Candidatus Acidiferrum sp. (assembly GCA_035560415.1). Taxonomy (GTDB): domain Bacteria; phylum Bacillota; class Clostridia; order Oscillospirales; family Feifaniaceae; genus DATMXT01. The sequence continues at coordinate 9,772 of DATMZG010000019.1, forward strand.
TGGCGGCCGCCGCCCATGTCGACGACAGCTTCAAATTCACAAGCTCGGTGCTCTTTGAAGGGAACTTCAAGGGCGAGGAGATTTTCCGCCAGACCCGCCTCCAGTGCTGGACCTTGAAGCCGACGCGGTTTTAACCTGTTATCGCACGAAAAAGCCCGGGAAGAATTTTTCTTCCCGGGCTTTATGTTGTCTTATCCTCAGCTTGCGGAGACGTCGCTCCAGATTTTCTCATAAGTCGAAGCCAGATCGCCCATGGGCAGGAATATCTCCATATTTTTCATGTCCTCGGCCGTGGGGTTTGTGATGGGGTTGTTCGTGATGCTCTCGTCCTGCTGCGCGGCGGCTTCGTCCACCGGCGAGCAGGAGGCCATATAGTCGGCGTTTTCAAGGGCGATGTCGGGCCGGCAGAGGAAGTCGATGAACTTCTCGCCATTGGCCTTGTTCTCGGCATTCTTCAAAATGACGGCAGCGTCAAACCAGACGTTGGTGCCCTCCTTGGGCAGGGCGTACTGAATGGTCTCGTCCTGTTCCTGAATGATGCCGATATCGCAGGACCAGAGAACGCCTATGGCGCCCTCACGGCCGATGAGCAGGTCCTTGATGTTGTCTCCGGTGTAGGAGAGGACCAGGGGCTTTTGCTCAATGAGCTTTTGCTTTGCGGCATCGAGCTCATCAAGATTCGTTGTGTTCAGGGAATACCCGAGCAGCTTGAGTGCAACGCCGATGGAGTCGCGCTCCGAGTTCATCATGAAAATCTGCTTTTCATACTTGGGGTTCCACAGGATACTCCAAGAGTCGATGGGGTCGCTGACAAGCTCGGGCGCGTAGGCGAGACACACGGTTCCCCACATATAGGGCACGGTGTACTTGTTGTCCGGGTCATAGTCGAGCCCTTTAAACTTCGGGTCGATGCCGGCCGCATTCGGCACATTGGCGAAGTCGATTTCGGCCAACATATCCTCGGCTTTCATCTTGGAGATCATATAGTCGGAAGGTATGACGACGTCATAGGTGTAGCCGGTCGAGTTTTTAATTTTCAGGTACATGTCCTCGTTGGTCTCAAAGGTGTCGTACACGACTTTGATTCCGGTCTCCTGCTCAAATTTCTCCACGACGCCGGGCGCAACGTAGTCGCCCCAGTTGTAGACCTTGACGACTTCATCGTTTTTATTGCTGGCGCAGCCGGCGAACAGCAGCATGAGGGCACAGACACTTGCAAGCAGTTTTTTCAATTCATACATTCCTTTCTAACCGAGTTGTACTCATTTTAACCGTTTTAACCGATGTTGATCATCTGCCCGTTGTCCTTGTCAGAGCGGAAGTTGACGAAGATGAGCATGGCAAGGACGACGACGAACATGAGGGTGGAGAGCGCGTTGATTTGCGGATTGATGCCGCGGCGGGTCATGGAGTAAATTTCTATTGAGAGCGTCGAGACGCCGGGGCCCGTCGTGAAGAAGGAAATTGCAAAATCGTCAATGGACATGGTCAGGGCGAGGAGAAATCCCGTCATCATGCCGGGGAATATCTGGGGGATGATGACTTTCCACAGCGCTCCCACCGGCCGCATTCCGAGGTCCATGGCGGCGTCCATCGTGTAGGGGTTGAGCTGTTTGAGTTTTGGCAGCACCGAGAGCACCACATAGGGGATGTTGAATGCGATGTGGGCCAAAAGCAGCGTGCCAAATCCGAGTGTGATTCCGGCAAAAGTGAAGAGCAGCAGCAGGGCGACGCCGGTCACAATGTCGGGGTTGAGCATCGGAATATAGGTGACGTCGAGCAGCAGGGTGCGGGCGGCGCCGCTCTTCATGTTGTGCAGGGCGATGGCGGCCAGGGTGCCGATCATCGTCGCAACGAGGGCTGCCGAAAAGGAGATGAGCAGCGTGTTGCCGAGCGCCTGTATGATGCGGTCGTTTTGGAAAAGTGAGGCGTACCATTTGAGCGAAAACCCGCCCCAGCTGTTGCGCAGCTTGGACTCGTTGAAAGAGAGCGCGATGAGTACGGCGATTGGGGCGTACAAAAAGACAAAGATGAGGGCGGCGTAGACGCCCGAGACGCCGCGCAAAAGGCTTTTGCGGTTCACAGCATCACGCCCCCTTCCTCGTCGTCCTTGTTGCGATTGGTCAGCAGCATGATGCCGAAGACGAAAATCATGATGATCACGGACATGGCCGAGCCAAAGCCCTTGTCGTCCACGAGCTTGAACTGTTTTTCAATGAGGTCGCCAATCAGCACCGTAGAGGTGCCGCCAAGGAGGCGCGAGATGACGAAAGTCGTCACCGACGGCATGAAGACCATGTTGATGCCGGACAGGATGCCGGGCATCGTGAGGGGCAGCGTGACCTTGACGAACGTGCGGGCGGGGGAGGCGCCGAGGTCGCTCGAGGCGTCGAGCAAACTGGTGTCGAGCTTGACCAGCATGTTGTAAATCGGCAAAATCATAAAGGGCAGGAAGTTGTAGACCATGCCCAGCACAATGGCTTTTTCGGTGTACATGACGGAGAGCGGCGCAAACCCCATCGCCTTTAAGGCCGTGTTGATGATGCCGTTGTTTTCAAGCAGCGACATCCAGGAGTATGTGCGCAGCAAAAAGTTCATCCACATGGGCAAAATGAATAAGAGCGAGAGGAAGTTGCGCCACCGGGGCTGCAGCCTCGAGAGAATGTAGGCCGTGGGGTAGCCGAGCGCAAGACAGATGGCGGTGGCGACAAAGGCGATGCGAAAGGAGCTGAAGAGCACCTTCATGTACTGCGGCTCCCTGAAATCAAAAAATCTCACATAGTTCGAAAGGGTCAAAGACAGTCCGCCGCCGGGCGCCGCCACCGTGACGCTGTAGAAGAAGACGAGCAGCAAGGGAGCGAGAAAAAACGTGAAGGCGTAGACGGCGTAGGGGTACGCAAACCCCGAGCGCCTCACTCTTCCTCCTCCGGAGGGATATCCTCCACGGGGTCGTCTGGATAGGCGTCGTCGTTTTCGAACTCTTTCATGATGTGTATGTCGTCGGGGGTCAGACTGAGGCTCAGGTGCTGACCGGGCACGGCCGACTGGGTCGAGTGCACCATCCAGGTGAAATCGTCCTGCACGACCATGATCTCATAGTGGACGCCCTTGAAAGTGCAGGACTCGACGACGCCGTCAATACTGCCCTCGCCGGGCGGGCAGAGCTTCAAATCCTCCGGCCGGATGACGACTTCAATGGGCTCATCCTTGGCAAACCCGCGGTCGACGCAGGTGTGAACCCGCCCCGCAAAGCGCACCTTGTAGTCCTCGAGCATGACGCCGTCCAGGATGTTGCTCTCGCCGATGAAGTCGGCGACAAAGGCGTTGCGCGGCTCGTTGTAGACGTCCTGCGGGGAGCCGATTTGCTGAATGTTGCCCCTGTTCATGACCACAATGGTGTCGGACATGGTCAGGGCCTCCTCCTGGTCGTGGGTGACGTAGAGGAAGGTGATGTCGGCCTGCTGCTGAATGCGCTTGAGCTCAATTTGCATGTCTTTGCGCAGCTTTAAGTCAAGGGCCCCCAGCGGCTCGTCCAAGAGCAGCACTTCGGGCTCGTTGACAAGGGCGCGGGCGATGGCGACCCGCTGCTGCTGGCCGCCCGACAGCGCCGTGACGCCCCGCTTTTCAAATCCGTTCAAGTTGACGAGCTCCAGCATCTCCATGACTTTGGCGCGAATGACCTTCTCGTCGAGCTTTTTGACCCGCAGCCCGAAGGCCACGTTGTCGTAGATGTTCAAAAACGGAAAGAGCGCGTATCTTTGGAAGACGGTGTTGAGATTGCGTTTATACGGAGGCAGGGACGTGATATTTTTGCCCTCGAAAAAAACGCTGCCGGTGTCGGGGTAGATAAACCCGCCGATGATCCTCAGCGTAGTCGTCTTCCCGCAGCCTGATGGGCCAAGCAGCGTCATGAATTCTCCGTCTTTAATGCTCAGGTCTATATTATTCAACACAATATCACCGTCAAAGCTCTTGGAGACCTTGACAAGCTCAATGATATTGCTTTGTGTCATTCTCTTATCCTTCCACCCTTCACGCGTAAAATACAAAGCTCATATATCATAGGTTTTATTGACCGAAATGTCAAGGATTTTGCAAAAAATCATCGAAAATCTTTGTCTGGCTTGAAAAAAACTCCTTTTTATCCAGATAACTCAGGATTCCTCGAAAATCCTCCAGCTCAAACCGGAGCCTGCGGGCGCAAAGCGCCTGTCCTGTGGCGCCTTTGGAGCCCGTTTTTCCGTACTTTCCGTCCCCGACAAGCGGATGCCCTATGTGGGCCATATGGGCCCTTATCTGGTGTGTACGACCCGTCACAAGGTCTATTTCAAGCAGGGAGACGCTGTCCTTGCAGTGCAGCGTCCGGTATTTCGTGATGATCTGAAGCCGGTCCTTTCCCGGCCGGTCAAAGACCGAGACCCTTTTTTCCTCCATGTCGCGGGAGAGGTAGGCCGTCAGCGTCGCCGAGGAGGGATTCGGACAGCCCGTGACAAGCGCAAGGTAGCTCTTTTTCATGAGCCGCCCCTTGATGATCTCGTTCATTTCGCGCAAAGCCTCGGCATTTTTCGCGGCGACGCAAAGGCCCGCCGTATTGCGGTCAATACGGTTGCAAAGGGCCGGCGCAAAGCTGCGCTCATTTTCGGGGTCGTATTCGCCTTTTTGAAACAGATAGGCCTTGATGTGGTTGATGAGGGTGTTGTAGCTCTCGGCGTCGTCGCTGTGGACGAGCATGCCTGCGGGCTTGTCGGCAATGAGGATATTGGCGTCCTCATAGACGACGGCAAGCCGCGGGGAGAGGCTTTTGACCGCTTTGTCCTCCTCGCGCCCCTCGAGCAGCTCGTCGTTGATATAGAGCTGCAAAACGTCGCCCTCGCAAAGCCGGTATTCGGCCGCCGTGCGGGCTCCCGCGCGCTTAATGCGCTTGGTGCGGATATACTTGTACATGAGGGAGGGGGGAAGGGCCGGATAGGCCTTGGACAGAAATTTGTCCAGCCGCTGCCCGGCGTCATTTTTGCCGACTGTGAGCTCTTTCACCTTAGAAGCACCTCGCGGCGGGGATGGTTTAAAACAGCGCGCCTCCCGCCTTTCGTCGAATTATACCACAAATAAAACGCAAATAAAACGTTGTGTAAATTTTTAAGATTTAGGATATGAATTTGCCATGAATTATAGTATAATGAATCGGTTGAAAGGGGAGTAGACATGCTTACAAAAGAACAGGTCATCGACATTCTCAAAGAGGCCGGAGCGTTTCTCGAAGGGCATTTCCTTCTGACCTCCGGCCGTCACAGCGACAAGTATGTGCAGTGCGCCAAAGTCTTTTTAGACGCGAAGTACAGCGAGCCCATCTGCAAAGAGATTGCCGACCACTTCAGAGGCGACAATGTCGATATCGTCATCGGCCCCGCCATGGGCGCCATACAGCTTGCCTACGAGGTCGGCAGACAGCTTGGCTGCCGCAACTTCTTCACTGAGCGCGAAGACGGGAAAATGACGCTGCGCCGCGGCTTTGCCGTGGAGCCCGGCGAGCGGGTTTTGGTGGTCGAGGACGTCGTCACGACCGGCGGCTCGGCTAAAGAGGTCATTGAAATTGCGCGGGCCGCGGGCGGCGTTGTCGTCGGCGTGGGCTCGGTCATCGACCGCACGGGCGGGGCGATGGACTTCGGCGTGCCCTTTCGGCCGGCCCTCTCCATGGAGGTGGTCTCCTGGGCGGCGGACGAGTGCCCCTTGTGCAAACAGGGTCTGCCCTATGTCAAGCCGGGGAGCCGCAAGAAGACATGAGTTTAGGACCGCACGATGGTCACCGGCAGCGCATGCGGGAACGGTTTGTGCAAAACGGCTTTCGCGGGTTTGCCGCCCACGAGGTGCTGGAATATCTGCTTTTCTACGCCAGGGCGCGCGGTGACACGAACGAGACCGCTCACGAGCTGATCGACCGGTTCGGCTCGCTGCGCGCCGTTTTCGACGCCCCCGTAGAAGAACTTGCGGCCTGCAAAAACGTGGGGACTCACACGGCATATCTCATTAAACTGGTGCCGGAGATGGCCCGCGTCTACGCCGAAAGCGGACTTGAGCCGGGCGCCGTGACGACGACGGGGGACGCCGCGGCCCTCTTGGCCCCGAAATTTTTCGGAACCGGCAAAGAGGTCGTCGCCATGCTCTGCCTCGACAACCGCAGAAACCCCAAGTTCTGCGGCATTCTGTACGAGGGCAGCGTCAACGCGGTCGACGTCAACATACGGCTATTGATGGAAAAGGTGCTTGCGACAAAGTCGGTGGGAGTTGTGCTGGCCCACAACCACCCGAACGGCATCGCAATTCCGTCGGAGCTCGACATCGCGACCACCATCCGGCTGCGGGAGTACCTCAGAGGGATCGGCGTGACCCTGGTCGACCATCTCATCATGGTGGAAGGGGATTACATCAGCATGGCCGAAAGCGGATTCCTCGACGAGGGCTATGTGAGAAGAAATATTTACAGGAGCGAACTCGACCTTGAATAACCGATTTCAGGTGGTGTCGGATTACACGCCGGCCGGCGACCAGCCAAAGGCCATTGCCGAGCTGACAAAGGGTGTGCTGCGCGGGGACAAAATGCAGACGCTGCTCGGTGTCACCGGCTCCGGCAAGACTTACACTATGGCCAATATCATAGAGAAAATCGGGCGGCCGACCCTTGTGCTCGCGCACAACAAAACGCTGGCCGCCCAGCTTTGCAGCGAGTTTCGGGAGTTCTTCCCGGGCAGCGCCGTAGAGTATTTTGTCTCCTACTACGACTATTACCAGCCGGAGTCCTATATTCCCTCGACCGACACATTTATTGAGAAGGACTCCTCCATCAACGACGAGCTGGACAAGCTGCGCCACTCGGCCACCGCCGCCCTCTACGAGCGCAGAGACGTCGTCATTGTGGCGTCGGTCTCCTGCATTTACGGCCTCGGAGACCCGAAGGAGTACACCGAGCTCGCCGTCACGATGCGCCCCGGCCAGAAAATGGGCCGAAACGAGCTCATTCATAAGCTAGTCAAACTCCAGTACGAGCGCAACGACATGTCCCTGACCCGCACCAACTTCCGGGTCAGAGGCGACGTCGTCGAAATTTTCCCGGCGGGCGCGACCGACCGGGTGCTGCGCACCGAGTTCTGGGGGGACGAGATTGAGCGCATCAGCGAAGTGGACCCTCTCACGGGCGAAATTATCTCCCACCCGAAGTTTGAAATCATCTTTCCGGCCTCACACTATGTCGTGTCGCAGGACAAGATGGAACGCTCCATCTCCGAAATCGAGCGGGAGCTCGAGGAGCGCGTGAAATTTTTCAAGGACAACGGCAAACTCATCGAGGCCCAGCGCATAGAGCAGCGCACGCGGTACGACATTGAGATGCTGCGGGAAATCGGGTTTTGCTCCGGCATTGAAAACTACTCCCGCATCCTCTTAGGCCGGGAGCCCGGCGCCACGCCCTATACGCTGCTCGACTATATGCCAAAGGACTTTCTCATGTTTGTCGACGAGTCCCACGTCATGCTCCCGCAAGTCAGAGGCATGTTCGGCGGGGACTTCTCCCGCAAGAAGTCGCTGGTCGACTTCGGCTTTCGCCTTCCCTCGGCCTTTGACAACCGGCCCCTCAACTTCGGCGAGTTCGAAGAGCGGGTGGGGCAGGTCATTTTCGTCTCGGCGACCCCCGGCGAGTACGAGCGGGGGCACTCGACCCAGATTGTCGAGCAGGTCATCCGCCCCACGGGGCTCTTAGACCCCGAAGTGGAGGTGCGGCCGACCGAGGGGCAGATTGATGACCTCTACGGCGAAATCCGGGCTCGGGCCGAAAAAGGGGAGCGGGTGCTCATCACGACCCTGACCAAAAAAATGGCCGAGGACCTCACGGCCTATTACGAGAACATCGGCGTCAAAATCCGGTATATGCACCACGACATCGACACGATTGAGCGCATGGAGATCATAAGAGACCTTCGCCTCGGCGAATTTGACGTGCTGGTCGGCATCAACCTCCTGCGGGAGGGGCTCGACCTGCCCGAAGTCTCGCTTGTCGCCATTTTGGACGCCGACAAGGAGGGCTTTTTGCGCGGGGCGACAAGCCTCGTGCAGACCATCGGCCGGGCCGCCCGCAATTCCGGGGGCAAAGTCATCATGTACGCCGACAAATACACCGACGCCATGCGCTACGCCATCAGCGAGACCGAGCGCCGCAGGGCCATTCAGAAAGCCCACAACGAGGCCCACGGCATCGTACCGAAAACCATCGTCAAGAGCGTGCGGGACGTCATTGAAATCTCCTCCAAGGTGGAGGTCGAGGGCATCGCCAAAAAGCACATGTCCCGCAGGGAGCGCATGGACTTAATTGAAAAGCTCACGAAGGAGATGCGGGCTGCCGCCAAGCTCCTCGAGTTTGAGCACGCCGCCTACCTGAGGGACCGTATTAACGAGCTGCAAAAAGGAGCAAACAGGACTTGATAGACAAAATTTCGGTGCGGGGCGCCCGCGCCCACAACTTAAAAAATATCGACGTCGACATCCCGCGGGACAAGCTGGTCGTCGTGACGGGGCTTTCGGGCTCCGGCAAGTCGTCTTTGGCCTTCGACACCATTTACGCCGAGGGCCAGCGGCGGTATGTCGAGTCGCTGTCCTCCTACGCCCGGCAGTTTTTGGGCCAGATGGACAAGCCCGACGTCACGAGCATTGAGGGGCTCTCTCCCGCCATCTCCATCGACCAGAAGACCACTTCGAAAAACCCGCGCTCGACAGTCGGGACCGTGACCGAGATTTACGACTACCTGCGGCTGCTCTACGCCCACATCGGCATTCCGCACTGCCCCGTCTGCGGGCGTGAAATCACGCAGCAGACAGTCGACCAGATTGTCGACAGCATTCTGGAGCTGCCGCAGGGAAAGCGCATTCAAGTGCTGGCCCCCGTCGTGCGGCAGCGCAAGGGGGAGCACCAGAAAGTGTTTGAGGACGCCCGCAAGGGCGGCTTTGTGCGGGTGCGGGTGGACGGCGAAATGCACGACCTCTCGGAGGAGTTCAACCTCAAAAAGACCTTCAAGCACAACATTGAGATTGTGGTCGACCGCCTCGTCGTAAACCCCGACATCCGCTCGAGGCTCGCCGAGTCTGTCGAGGCGGCTTCGGCCCTGGCTGGCGGCCTGACTTTGGTCGACGCGGAGGGGGAGGAGCAGCTCTATTCACAGAGCTACGCCTGCCCCGACCACGGGGTCAGCGTCGAGGAGCTGACTCCCCGCATGTTCTCCTTCAACAACCCCTACGGCGCCTGCCCCGCCTGCACGGGGCTTGGCTCCATTTTAAAAATAGACCCCGACCTCATCGTGCCAAACAAGTCGCTCACAGTCAGGGACGGGGCCATCAAGGCCTCGGGCTGGAACTTCGTCTACGGCGGCACCATCGCCCAGATGTACTACGAGGGGCTTGCCGCCCACTACGGCTTCTCGCTCGATGTGCCTTTCGGCGAGCTGCCCAAAAAGGCGCAGGACGTCATTTTGTACGGCACCGACGGCGAGAAAATCAAGATGACCCGGGTCAACGAATACGGCGCCGGCAGCTACTACACCGACTTTGAGGGCATTGTCAACAACCTCATGCGCCGCCATCGGGAGACGAGCTCCGACTGGATTCGCTCCGAAATCGAGTCCTCCATGTCCATGGCGCCCTGCCCCGAGTGTGAAGGCAAGCGCCTTAACAAGAACGTGCTGGCCGTCACGGTCGGCGAGCTCAACATCATGGAGCTGACAAGTCTCTCCATTGTCGAGGAAATCGAGTTTTTGCAAAACCTGAAGCTCTCCGAAACCCATCAAATCATTGCCCGGCAGATTTTAAAGGAGATTGGGGAGCGGCTGACATTTTTGCGCAACGTGGGGCTTGAGTACCTCACACTGGCGCGCTCGGCCGGGAGTCTTTCGGGCGGCGAGAGCCAGCGCATCCGGCTTGCGACCCAAATCGGCTCCTCTCTCACGGGGGTGCTCTACATTCTCGACGAGCCCTCCATCGGTTTGCACCAGAAGGACAACCGCAAGCTGCTCGACACCTTGAAGCGGCTGCGGGACCTCGGCAACACCCTCATCGTCGTCGAGCACGACGAGGAGACCATGTTCGAGTCCGACCACATCATCGACATCGGGCCTGGGGCCGGCATCCACGGCGGCGCCGTCGTCGCGCAGGGCACGGTCGACGAAATCATGCGCACCGAGGGCTCGGTCACGGGCGACTACCTGAGCCACCGCAAGTTCATTCCGGTGCCGGAAGAGCGCCGCCCCGGAAACGGCGGCAGGCTGCGCATTGTCGGCGCCGCCGAAAACAATTTAAAGGACATCACGGTCGACCTGCCGCTCGGCACTTTCACCTGTGTGACGGGTGTTTCCGGCTCCGGCAAGTCCTCCCTCATCAATGAAATTCTCTATAAGTCGCTGGCCTCGCAGCTCAACGGCGCCCGCACGACACCCGGCGCCCACGCCCGCATAGAGGGGGTCGAGCTGCTCGACAAGGTCATCGCCATCGACCAGTCGCCCATCGGGCGCACGCCCCGCTCCAACCCCGCCACCTACACCGGGCTCTTCACCGACGTGCGCAACGTCTTTGCCGCGACGACCGAGTCCAAAATGCACGGCTTTGGCCCGGGGCGGTTTTCTTTCAACGTCAAGGGCGGCCGGTGCGAGGCCTGCCAGGGCGACGGCATCATTAAAATCGAAATGCACTTTCTGCCCGACGTCTATGTGCCCTGCGAGGTCTGCAAGGGCAAGCGGTATAACAGGGAGACCCTTGAAGTAAAGTATAAGGGAAAGACCATTGCCGACGTGCTCGACATGACGGTGGAGGAGGGGGTCGCCTTTTTCGAAAACATCCCCTCCATCCGGCGCAAGCTCGAAACCCTCTTTGACGTGGGGCTCGGCTACATCAAAATCGGCCAGCCCTCCACCCAGCTCTCTGGCGGCGAGGCCCAGCGGGTGAAACTGGCGACCGAGCTCGCCCGCCGCTCCACCGGCAAGACGGTCTACATCCTCGACGAGCCGACGACGGGGCTTCACACGGCCGACGTGCACAAGCTCATTGAGGTATTGCAGAAGTTTGTGGCCGAGGGGAACACGGTCATCGTCATTGAGCATAATCTGGATATCATCAAATGCGCCGACTATATCGTCGACCTCGGCCCCGACGGCGGCGACCGCGGCGGCGAAATCGTGGCCTGCGGCACGCCGGAGCAGGTGGCCGACGCCCCCGGCTCCTACACGGGCACATATTTAAAAGCCGTGCTCGAAATGGCGCGGCGGGAGAGGTAAGGCCCCGTGTTCGGATATATTGTCCCAAAACAGGAAGAGCTGCGCATGCGGGAGCTCGAGGCCTATAAAGCCATATACTGCGGGCTCTGTCACCGCTTAAAAGAGACTTACGGCGGCGCCGCCACCATGGGGCTCTCTTATGACTTCGCATTTTTGGCCTGTCTTGCAATGGCTTTGGACGAGGAGGAACCGGCCTACGCCAAGCGGATGTGCGCCACAAACCCCTTGAAAAACACCGGCGCCCTCTCCTCCGAGGCCTCGCTTGACACGGTGGCCGCCGCCCACGTCATTTTGGGGTGCGGCAAGCTGCGGGACGACCTTGCCGATGAAAACGGCGCAAAAAGAGCCAAGGCCAAGGCCGCGCTTTTGGCGCTTTCGTCTGCCGAAAAGCTTGCAAGAACCTACTATCCGGCGCTTGCCTCCGGCGTCGATGGGGCGCTCACGGAGCTGGCTGCTGCCGAAGGCGGCCCGCCCCTGACGCTTGACGGCTACACCCGCCACTTTGCCGGGATGCTGGCCGCCGTCACCGAGAGCCTGTCGGAGGACGCGGTTGTCAGGAGGGTCCTGCACGAGCTCGGCTATCAGGTCGGCCGGTGGATTTACCTGATTGACGCCGCCGACGACCTCCCTGAGGACAAAAAGCTTGGCCGGTTTAACCCGCTTGTCGCCGCGGGGCTTGACGGGGATATGCCGCTTGTGGTACAAATGCTGACAGATGCGGCTTTCGGCGCCGCCTCGTCCCTCGACCTTTTGCCGCTTAAGCGCTACCGCGGAATTCTCGAAAACATATTACGGGTCGGAATGCCCGCAAAACAGAGAGGAATCACGCATGAGAAACCCGTATGAAGTTCTGGGTGTCCCGCGCACGGCCACCGACCAGGAGGTCAAGACCGCCTACCGGGAGCTGGCGCGCAAATATCACCCCGACAACTATCAGAATAACCCGCTTGCCGATCTCGCCAAGGAGAAAATGAGCGAGATCAACGCCGCGTACGACGAGATCGTGCGCGAGCGCGGGGAAAATGGCGGGCGCTCCTATCAAAACGGCGGCTATTCCGGCTCCGGCCGGTTTATGGAAGTTCGCAATATGATTGCGCAGGGGAGAATTGAGGACGCCCACCGGACGCTCGACGGCGTGCCGGTCTCGGCCCGTACGGCCGAGTGGCACTTTCTGCGGGGCGTCGTGCTTCAGCGCAAGGGCTGGCTTTCGGACGCGAGACTCTGCTACCAGCAGGCTGTCAACATGGACCCAGGCAACCCTGAATACCGGGCCGCCCTCTCCTCGATGGGCGCGGGGCAGGTGCCGTGGCAGGACGACTCCTACGGCACCGGCGGGGCCTTTTGTATTCCCTGCACAGGATGTGACGTATGTACTGCGGCGCTCTGCGCCAACTGCATGTGTAATTGCTGTCTCGGACGATGAGCGCCCGGGAAATCACAGGCGGCGCGATGGCGGCGGCGGCGGCGGTGGTGCTGATGGCCCTCTCGGTCATTTTTCCCACCCTCTCCATCTCATGCGCGGCCTTCTCAGGATTTATCATCATGTTCGCCTATCTGAAGTGGGGCATGAAGACCGCCTTGCTCAGCTACGCGACCGCGTCGATATTGGGTATTATGCTGCTCCCCAACAAGGAGGCCGCCATTCTGTTTGCCGTGCTCTTCGGCCAGTACCCGATGGTCAAGGCGGCTATTGAGAAAAAAGCTGGAAAGCTGAGAGCCTTTACACTAAAGGCGCTCTACTTCAACGCCGACATGCTGCTTGTTTACTATTTCGTGTCCGGGGTTCTGGGGCTCCAGATTCTTGAGCCCAACATGCCGGCAGCATTTGCCTTTGTCTTCATGAATGTCATTTTTCTCATTTATGACTACACTTTTTCACCGCTCATGAAGGTTTTGCGTCAGCGGTTTTTCAAATTTCTGTGGAGGTAACCCCATTTGTTAGAGGACTTTTTACAAAATGCCCTGTATCTCGTCCCGGTGGCGCTCCTGTCGCTGTCCTTCCACGAGTTTGCGCACGGCTGGGCGGCCTATAAGCTCGGGGACCCGACCGCCAAAGAGGCCGGCCGCCTGACCTTAAATCCGCTTGCCCATCTCGACATCCTCGGCACCATCGCCATGCTGCTGCTGCGGTTTGGCTGGGCAAAGCCGGTGCCGGTCAACCCCATGTACTTCAAAAACCGCAAGCGGGACTCGGCCATCACGGCGGCGGCAGGCCCCATCTCTAATCTGCTGCTCGCCTTTATATGCCTGTTTTTGTTTTACGTCGTCGTCTTCTTTGTGCCCTACGGAAGGCCAAACGAAATTCTCCAGAAATTTCTCATCATCATGGTCAGCCTCAACGTCGGACTTGCCGTCTTCAACCTGTTGCCCATCTCTCCGCTCGACGGCTCGAAAATTCTTTACGCGGTGCTGCCAAATGCCACTTACTTCAAAATCATGCGGTATGAGAAATATTTCATGCCGGCGCTCTTCCTGCTGCTCTGGATGGGGGTGCTCTCGGGGCCCATCTCCTGGCTGCGAGACCTCGTGATCTCGGGCATGCAGGCCGTCATCCTCCCCGTTTTCCGCCTGCTGTGGAGCTGAACGACAAGGCCGGAGGTTTCTTATGGGTATGGAGCTGAACTATAAGCTGGAGGTTTTTGAAGGCCCGCTCGACCTTCTGCTCCATTTGATTGAAAAAAACGAGCTCGACATCAGGGACGTCAAAATCGCGCTGCTGCTCGACCAATTTATGGAATATGTGCGGCAAATAGAGCCGGCAAACCTCGAAAACCTCTCCGAGTTTTTGCTGATGGCCTCCCGGCTTCTCTACATAAAGTCAAGGGAACTGCTTCCGCCGGAGGATGACGACGACGACCCCATGGGGGAACTCACCGCCATGCTGGCCGACTACGCGCGGTACAAAGAGCTTGCAGGTGAACTCGATGACCGCATGCGGGAATACGGCGCTCTGCGGCTTGTGCGGGGCCCACAGGCGCTGCCTCCGGCGCCCGCTCCGGAAAAAACATATGGCGTGGACAAGCTGGTCGAGGCCTACAAGGCCGTCTTTCGCGGAAATCTTCGCCGGGTGCCCCCGCCCGTCACCGCCTTTGAGGGCATTGTGGCCCAAAAGACGGTCTCAATTGCCTCCATGGCCGTCTCGCTCTTACGCCGCCTTGTGAGGCAGGGCGCAGTGCGGTTTTTAAATATTCTTGGGGAAGAGACGACCAAGTCTGAAAAAATCGCATGTTTTTTGGCAATACTTGAACTGTCGAACAGAGGCCGGGTGCGCATCACCGACGCCGGCGCCGCCGACTATAAAATCAATTTGGTGCGGGAGGGGGACAAGCGGTGAAATATTCGAGAACAGAGGGCGTTCTGGAAGCCCTTCTATTCGCCGCCGGAACGCCTGCCGAGCTGGAGCTTTTGGCCAGAGCCGCAGAGCTTGACGCCGACACCTGCGCCGCGGTGCTCGACAACATGCGGGCGAGGTACGCCGAAGAGGACCGCGGAATTGAGCTGCTGCGCCTCGGGGACGCCTATCAGCTTTGCACAAAGGCCGAGTTTGCCGACACGGTCCGGGCCGCGCTTGAAAAGCGCCGGGACGCGGCTCTGTCGCCCGCCGCCTTCGAAGTGCTCGCCATTGCAGCCTATAACCAGCCGGTCACGAGAGCTTTCATTGAACAGGCGAGGGGGGTCGACAGCTCCGGGGTTGTCAGCGCCCTTGTGGAAAAGGGATTTCTTGAAGAGAAGGGGCGGCTCGACGCCCCCGGCCGGCCCATGCAGTTTGGCACGACGCCCTCCTTTTTGCGCACTTTCGGACTATCGTCGCTTGACGAGCTGCCGCCCATCGGCGGTGAGGCGAGCCTCTTTGCGGTGGCGTCGGCAGAGCTTGAAATGGTGCCGGGAGGCTCGGCGTGAGAGTCATCGGGTATATCCTCGCGGGGCTTTTTGCGGTAATCATTTTGCTGCTCTTCTCAACCGTCGGGGCCGACATCCGCTACGCTGACAAAGAGTCGATGATGACCCTGCTGTTTAACGGCATTCACGTCTATAAAATTCCGCTCTTTCCCGACCTCATCCCCCCGGCGCTCGCCAAGAAAAAACCCGAGGAGCTGAAGGAAAAACCGGCGACCGAGCAGACGCTCATCGGGCTATTTGAGAATATCAGCGACCTGCTCGCCTTTTCTAAACGCGCACTTAGCATTTTTTACCGGAGATTAATTAAGAAAATCGTCGTCAATGA
Source organism: Candidatus Acidiferrum sp. (assembly GCA_035560415.1). Lineage (GTDB taxonomy): Bacteria > Bacillota > Clostridia > Oscillospirales > Feifaniaceae > DATMXT01. Next base: position 25,300 of record DATMZG010000019.1, read on the forward strand.
GCTCAAAATACACATTAGCGTCGCGACCGATGACCCGGTCAGGACAACGGTGCTTTTCGGCAATTTGTCCGGGCTTGTGAACACGGTCTGCGCCACGCTTTCATATATGGTGACCCTCAGGTACTGCGACGTCAACATTGTGCCGGATTACGCATCCACCGAGTCCCGGGCAAACCTGCGCGCCGTATTCAGACTTCGTTTGCTGCGGCTGCTTATTGTGGCCGTAGGCCTTTACCCGATGTACAAAGAGCTAAAAGAAAGGAAGAAAAAAAGTGAACAGCCATCCGATCAACGAGGTGACCTCCAACATTATGGAGAAACTAACTGAAATGACCGACGTCAATACAGTCATCGGCGACCCCATTACAACGCCGGCAGGCGTCGTCATCATCCCAATTTCCAAAGTCTCCCTCGGCTTTGGCGTCGGCGGCGGCGAGTACAACATGAACACCGCGGTCTCCTCCCAGCCCGACGCGAAAATCCCCTTCGGCGGCGGCGGCGGCGCGGCCCTGACCATCAACCCGGTCGCCTTCCTCACGGTTTCGGGCGAAAACGTGAAAGTGCTGACGGTCGACAGGGACGAGTCGACGGTCGACAAGGCGCTGGCCATGCTGCCGGAGCTGGTCGACAAGGCCGTGGCGGCCTACAACGAGCGCAAGGGAAAGAAAGCCGGAGCGGACAGTATGCCTAAGTCCGAATAGAATTTCCGAATAGACTATCACGCATCACCCGTTCATATATATGAACGGGTGATGTTATGAAAAAGCTGTTTGCCGCACTTTTGCTGTTTGCCGTCCTTGTTTCGCAGGCCGCGGCCCTCTCAACTTCGGCAAGGGGGGCCGCGCTGCTCGAGACCGGCACCGGGACTTTCCTCTATGAACAGGACTCAGGTCTTCGGCTCCCAATGGCCTCGACCACCAAGATTATGACGGCATACGTTGCGGTGAAGTACGGCGACATCACGAAAAAATTCACGATTCCGAAAGCTGCGGTCGGGGTGGAGGGCTCCTCCATGTACCTGGCGGAGGGCGAGGTCTACACGCTTGACGACCTGCTCTACGGGCTCATGATGACCTCCGGCAACGACGCGGCGGCCGCGGTCGCCATCTGCGTGGCCGGCAGCGTGGCCGACTTCGTCTACCTCATGAATGAGGAGGCGAAGGCGCTCGGGCTTAAAGACACCCACTTTGACAACCCGAGCGGGCTCGACTCCGCCACCCACTATACGACTGCGGCAGAGCTTGCACGCCTCGCCGCAAAAGCGCTTGAAAACGCCGACTTTGCGCGGTACGTCGGAACGAAGAAATATATGATTGAGGCAACTGACACCCACCCGGCCCGGTATTTCGCAAGCAAAAACCGCATTTTGCTCACCTATGAGGGGGCGATCGGCGTCAAGACCGGCTATACGGTCCACTCCGGGCGCTCCCTTGTCACTGCGGCGCAGCGAAATGGGGTGCGGCTTGTGGCCGTCACCATCGACGACGGGAACGACTGGAACGACCACAGAGCCATGCTCGACTACGGGTTTGCGCACACCGGACGCGTCGACCCCATGGACTGCCTCGCGCGGGAGTATGTCGTCCCCGTGGCGGGGGGTGGAACTGTGCGGGTGCGCCCCGACACCATGCCGGAAATGACCTTAATTGACATGCCGGGCCCCGTGCTGCGCGCGAAAGTCTTCCTGCCGCGCTTTCTCTATCCCGACATTTCACTCATGCAGCAGGTGGGGGAGGCCCGCATTTACGCAAACGACGTCTTAATTTGCACGGTGCCGCTGCGCTCATATGACAGCGTTTTGGGCCCAAAACCAAAAAAGTCGCTGTTCCAATTGATTTGCGGCCTTTCCTGAGATATAATTGTTTGTACTGTGTATCATTTGTGAATGACAAAGGAGCGGACATGGAACTTCGCCTTCAAAAATACATTGCCGACTGCGGGGTCTGCTCGCGGCGGGCCGCCGAAGAGCTCATCACGGCGGGCAGGGTGACCGTAAACGGTAAGAAAGCCGAGCTTGGCGCCCGGGTTGGCCCCGGCGACGTCGTCATGCTCGACGGCAAAGTGCTGCGCCACACGGCCCATGAGTTCACATACATCATGCTCAACAAGCCCCGCGGCTACATCACGACCCTGACCGACGAGGAGGGCCGCCACTGCGTCGCGGACCTGCTCGAAGGGGTGGAGGCCAGAGTCGTCCCCATCGGCCGGCTTGACCGCAACTCCGAAGGGCTGCTGCTGCTCTCCGACGACGGGGATTTGGTGTACAAGCTGACCCATCCGAGCCACGACGTGCCAAAGCGCTATCTTGCGACGCTGCGCGGCCACATCGGCGGCGACGTGCTGGACAAGCTCCGGGGCAAAATGGTGCTGGACGGACACAAGCTGCGCCCGGTTGAAATCGAGGTGCTCAAAAAGGAGCCCGACCGCTCGGTGCTGCAATTTACGCTCTACGAGGGGCGCAACCGCCAGATTCGGCGCATGTGCGAAGAGGCCGGCGCCGAGGTCATCCGGCTCAAACGGGTCGCGGTGGGGGAGCTGCGCCTGGCGGAAGTCAAGCCCGGCAAGTGGCGGCATTTGACGGCCGAGGAAATCTCCTATCTGAAGGAGCTGACAAAATGATTGCGCTAAAACAGACGGCCCCCGAGGAGTTTTCGCTTTTCGAGGACGGCGAAGTCGCAGGCCTGTGCCGGTTCACGTCGGAGGACGGCGCCCTTGTGATTTTGGACATCCTCGAAAAAAAGCAAATCCCGGGACTCGACATATACGACGCGCTGCTTAGGGCCGTCGCAAACTTCACGCTGCCGCTGGGGTTTGCGAAAGTGCTCTGCAAAAACCCGCTGATGTCCCGGCGCCTTGCGGCCCTTCGCTTTGTGAGGGATAAAGACGATATGGCCATGGTCTCAACGCCGGAGGAGGTCCTGCGGGAGATGTGCAACCATGCGTAGCGTCGCCGTCATCGGAGGGGGCCCCGCGGGGCTCATGGCGGCCGGGACAGCCGCCGCCCGCGGCCTGGACGTTGTGCTCTACGAAAAAAACAAATTTCCCGGCCGCAAGCTGCTCATCACCGGCAAGGGCCGCTGCAATGTGACGACGGCCTGCGCGCCCGAGGAATTTCTGAATTACGTGACCGGCTCGCCCAAATTCCTGCACTCGGCCTTGGCCGCTTTTTCCTGCGAGGACACGAGGGCATTTTTTGAGGAGCAGGGCGTGCCGCTCAAAGTCGAGCGGGGGGAGCGCGTCTTTCCGGCCTCAGACCGCTCGGTCGACATCCGGGACGCATTAGTGCGCTACGCCAAGGCCGGCGGGGTGAAATTTGTTCGCCGGGAAATTGACAAGCTGCCTAAGGCCGACGCCGTCATCATAGCGACCGGCGGGCTCTCCTACCCGCTTACAGGCTCGACCGGCGACGGGTACCGCTTTGCGCGGGAGGCCGGACATACAATCGTGCCGCCGCGCCCCTCGCTTGTGCCGCTTGTCTGTGCCGAGGACTGGTGCGCCAAAGTCGAAGGGCTCTCCCTTCGCAATGTGCGGCTGACCGTTTGGGGAGCGGGCAAAAAGCCCGTCTTCTCCGAGCAGGGGGAGATGCTCTTCACCGATTTCGGAATTTCGGGGCCTTTGACTCTCTCGGCCTCCACCATGCTGCGGGGCGGGGCATACAAAGCCGAAATCGATTTGAAGCCGGCTTTATCCATACCCCAGCTTGACGCCAGAGTGCTGCGGGATTTTAAAGAGCTGCAAAACCGTGACTTCGCAAACGCCTTGGGCTTGCTGCTGCCAAAAAGCCTCATTTCGGTCGTGGTGGCACTGTCCGGAATTTCGCCCGAAACAAAGGTCAATTCGGTCAAAAAAGAGGAGCGGGAGGGCCTCGTCTCCCTTCTAAAGGCCCTGCCGCTGACCGTCACCGGCACACGGCCCATTGAGGAGGCCATCGTCACGGCGGGGGGCGTCCCGACCAAGGAGATAGACCCCAAAACCATGGAGTCAAAGCTCAAAAAAGGGCTCTATTTTGCCGGCGAGGTGCTGGACCTCGACGCCATGACCGGCGGCTTTAATTTGCAGATCGCCTTTTCCACCGGCCGGCTCGCCGGAATGTCAGTATAATAAGCGGGGGACTGTGTTTCATGAGCATTACAATCGCCATTGACGGCCCGTCCGGGGCGGGGAAGAGCACCATTGCCAAAGAGGTGGCGCAGCGCATCGGCTTCACCTATGTGGACACCGGCGCCATTTACAGAGCCATCGGCCTTTTTGCTTTCCGCCATGGAGTTGAGCCCACCGACGAGGCCGCGGTCCTGGCCCTGCTGCCCCAAATTGAGCTCGCAATCACTTTAGAGCCGGACGGTCAGCACATTTTCTTAGGGGATGAGGACGTGTCTGGGGAAATTCGCCGGCATGAGATGTCGCACTACGCCTCGGCCGTCTCGGCAATCGCAAAAGTGCGGGAATTTCTGCTCGACACCCAGCGGCGTTTTGCCGCCGCCCACAACTGCATCATGGACGGCAGGGACATCGGCACCGTCGTGCTGCCAAACGCCGACCTCAAAATATTCCTCACAGCGCACCCCGAGGATAGAGCCCGCCGCCGGCAAATGCAGCTGGCCGAAAAAGGTATTACAATGCCCTATGAGCAGGTGCTCAGGGATCTTCTGGAGCGGGATGAGCGCGACTCGACCCGCGAGGCGGCGCCCCTGCGGCAGGCGCCCGACGCCGTGCTGCTCGACACGACCGGAAACACCAAGGCGCAGTCCGTCAACCTCGTTGAAAAACTGATCAGGGAGAAGCTTGCCGATGTTTTATAGGCTCATGCAGCTGCTCACGCGGCCCATCAACCTGTTTTTCCGGGTCAAAATCACCTATGAGGGACCTGTCCCCATGGAGGGGCCGCTTGTTGTCTGCGGAAAGCACATCTCCCAACTTGAGCCCATTTTGCTTTTTTCCAACTTCCCGAGAAAAATGAAGACGCTGGCTAAAATCGAGCTCTTTAAAAACCCCATTAAAAGCTGGGTGCTGATGGCGCTGGGCGCCATTCCCATCAACCGGGGAAAAAACGACATTTCCGCCATTAAAAAAGCGTTGAAGACGCTGAAACACGGCGAGGTACTGGGCATTTTCCCGGAGGGTCAGCGGCTCAAAAACAACGACCTCGACGACGTCAAAAACGGGGCGATGGGCATGGCGATTCGCACCGGCGCCACCGTGCTCCCGTTTGGGGTGTACACACAGGACTACACGCTTCGGCCCTTTCGCAGGGTCGAGCTGCGCTTTGGGAAAGCGGTGCCGGTCGCGACATTCGGCGCGACGCCGGGCCGGCATCAGGAGTATTCCCGCGTCACCGAATGGCTGGCTGGGGAGCTTCGCAGGCTCTCCGACAAGGATTATGTGTTTGAGGGGGATGTGTCATGTCCCACGAGGTGATTGTCGCAAAGACGGCGGGCTTTTGCTTTGGCGTGCGCAGGGCCGTCGAGGGCGTCTATAAGCTCCTTGACGAGGGCAAAGCGGGCATCGTCACCATCGGACCCCTCATTCACAACCCCCAGATTGTGCGGGCGCTTGAGGAGCGCGGCGTAAAGGCTGTGGACAGCGTTCCGGCGGGCGCTTTTGCCGTCATTCGCAGCCACGGAATCCCGCGGGAAGCGGTGGAGGAGCTTGAGGCGAGCGGCACGCCGTACGCCGACCTCACCTGCCCCTATGTCGGGAAAATTCATAAGCTCGTCGCGCAGGCGTCACAGGCTGGCGACGCCGTCTTTGTCTTCGGCCACAAGGAGCACCCGGAGGTGGCGGGCATTGTCAGTTATGCAAATAATTGCATGGTTTTTCGGGGGCTTGATGAGTTTGCCACCTACACGGAGGAACACCCCGAAGCCACAGAAAAATCAACGCTTTTTGTTGCGCAGACCACCTTTGAACTGGCCGAGTGGGAAAAATGTTTGGACTTTGCGAAAAAACACTATACAAAAACCAAGATATTTGATACAATATGCTGTGCAACCGAAAGCAGGCAAAAAGAGGCTGCCGACCTTGCGGCAACCTGCAATCTCATGCTTGTCATCGGCGGGCGCAATAGCTCCAACACCAACCGGCTTTACGAAATCTGCAAACGGATTTGCGAAAAGACGCTCTTGGTGGAGTCGCCCGACGACATACCGGACGGACTTGTCCGCCCGGGGTATAAGGTTGGCATTACTGCCGGGGCTTCGACTCCGGCGAGTGTAATAAAGGAGGCTGCAACAAAAATGTCAGAGATGAACGAAACTACGGAGCGCAGCGAGCTCAACCCCGAGGAGACCGTGCTGACGGAGAAGCCCGTCCAGGCCGCCGCGGAGACTGCAAATGAGGAGGACAAGCCTGAGGAGACAGGTGAGCTCTCTTTTGAGCAGATGCTCGAGGACTCGCTCCTGACTTTAAATACAGGGGACCGGGTCAAGGTGACCATCACATCCATCGGCGCAACCGAAGTCCAGGTTGACCTTGGCACCAAGCAGTCGGCCTATATTCCCATCGGCGAGCTCTCGGACGACCCCTCCCTGAGGCCGGAGGACGTCGTCAAGCCCGGCGATGAAATTGAAGTGTTTGTCGTGCGCGTCAACGATGTCGAGGGCACCATCATGCTCTCGAAAAAGCGGGTCGACGCCATTCGCGGCTGGGACGAGATTGAGGCCGCGGTCGACAACGGCGCCGTCATGGAGGGCACCGTCGCCGAGGTCGTCAAGGGCGGCATCATCGCCGTCTGCAAAGGCGTGCGCATTTTCATTCCGGGCTCTCAGGTCCCGGGCGGCCGCGACGCCGACCACGCAGAACTCGTGGGCACAACCCAGAAGTTCAGAATTCTCGAAGTCAACCGCAAGCGCCGCCGCGTCATCGGCTCCATTCGGGCCGTCTCCCGCGAGGCGCGCCGCATTGCCGAGGAGGCTTTCTGGTCCGCGGCTGAAGTCGGCAAGAAGTACAAGGGCGTTGTCAAGTCCCTGACCTCCTACGGCGCCTTTGTCGACGTCGGCGGAGTCGACGGCATGATTCACCTCTCCGAGCTGTCCTGGAACCGCATTCGCCACCCCTCTGAGGCCGTTTCGGTCGGCGACAGCATCGAAGTGTATATCAAGGACCTCGACGCCGAGCGCAAGCGCATTTCGCTCGGGTATAAGAACCTGCTGCCAAACCCCTGGGACACCCTCAAGGAGACCTATAAAGAGGGTGATACGGCCCATGTCAAAATTGTCAAGCTCATGCCGTTCGGCGCTTTTGCCGAGCTGATTCCCGGCATTGACGGGCTCATTTACATCTCGCAGATTTCGACCAAGCGCATTGACAAGCCGGCCTCGGTCCTGTCGGTCGGCGACGAGGTCGACGTCAAAATCGTCTCCATCGACTACGAGGCCATGCGGGTCAACCTCTCCATCCGCGCCCTGCTCGAGGGCGACCAGAACGCCGATACGGCCTATCAGTCGGCCGAGCAGCCGGTAGAAGCGCCGAAAGCTGAAGCTGAAGCTGAAGCTGAGGCACCTGCTGAGGTTGAAGCGCAGCCTGAGGCCGCGGACGAGCAGCCGGAGGCCGAGGGCGCAAAGCAGGAATAATCCTGGGTCACTTTTTCACCACACACCGCCCCCGAGCATACACTGCTCGGGGGTGTGTTATGGTCATTCAAAGCAGACGGGGACGGGGACGAGGCCTACGCCTTGCAAGACGTCCCGGGCGGGCGGCGCCAAGACCGCTCATAAAGCTTTCGGCACTGCTTTTGGCGGTGCTGCTCTTGTCGTACCTCTCGCTGCGTTTTTTTGACGCCACCCTTCGGCCCCTGGTCGAGGGCATCGGCGTTGCCAAGGCCAAGGCCATTGCCAACACCTCGGTCATGCGGGCGGTTGAAGAGGAGCTGTCCGAAAACGGGGTCACGTACGCCGACCTGGTCTCGGTCGAAACCTCCGAGAGCGGGGAAGTGCGGGCCCTCGTCTGCGACATTGTGCGCATCAATCAGCTCAAATCCCGGGTCAGTCAGCGGGTGCAGGATAACCTTGCCGTCGACGTGGTCCGGGTGCCGATTCCCATCGGCAACCTGATTTCCGGCGACCTGCTCTCAGGGCGCGGCCCCGTCATCAATCTGCGGCTGATTCCGTACGGCAGCGTGCTTGTCAACATCTCAAACGAATTCTCCTCGGCCGGAATCAATCAGACGCTCCACCGCATTCTGCTCAACATCACGACCGGTGTCAGCATCATGATGCCGGTCTCAAGCGTGACGGCCACCGTCGACACCACAATCTGCGTCGCCGAGACCGTCATCGTGGGCCGGGTGCCGGAATACTACACCAACATCTCCGACATGCCGCAGGACGTCGAGGAGAACATTCTCAATTTTCTCAATCCGATTCCGGTCGAGTAAAAAACCGTGTACTTTTTTCCTGAGGCGTGGTAAACTATAGCAGTTAGGGGGATTGACATGGACCTGCCTGCAAAAGCCGCGTCGCTTCGCAAAGAGCTGAGTCATCACGCCTATTTGTATTATGCGCTCGACCGTCCGGAGATCTCCGACTATCGGTATGACGAGCTCATGCGCGAGCTTACGGCCATTGAGGCGGAGCATCCGGAGCTTGTCACGCCCGACTCGCCTACGCAGCGGGTGGGGGCAAAGCCGCTCGAGGGCTTTGAAACCGTCGTCCACGAGAAGCCGATGGAGAGTCTTCAGGACGCCTTTTCGCTCGATGAGCTCCGGGAGTTTGGCCGCCGGGTGGCGGGCGCCGTCCCGGGCCCCTCGTATGTCGTGGAATATAAAATCGACGGGCTTTCGGTCGCGCTCGAATATCAAGACGGCCTCTTTGTCCGCGGCTCCACCCGGGGCGACGGCGTGACGGGGGAGGACATCACGTCAAACCTGAAAACCGTCGCGTCTATTCCGCTGCGGCTGCGCGCCCCCGCGACCATTGAGGTGCGCGGCGAGGTCTATATGCCAATCTCCGTCTTCAAAGCCTTAAACGAGGAGCGGGACGCCGCTGGCATGCCCCTTTTCGCAAATCCCCGCAACGCCGCGGCGGGCTCCCTTCGGCAGCTCGACCCCTCGGTCACAGCCGCCCGGAAGCTTGACATTTTCGTTTTCAACATTCAGCGCATGGAGGGCGAGGTGCCGGACGGGCACATGAAGTCCCTCGCGTTTTTAAAAGAGCTCGGCTTTCGCATCATTCCAAACCCCGTTTTGTGCCAGAACATCGAGGACTGCATCTCCCGCATCGAGGCCATCGGGGAGGAGCGGGCGTCGCTGCCCTTTGACACCGACGGGGCGGTTATAAAGGTGGACGACTTTACAGCAAGGCAGGCCCTTGGCTCCACGGCCAAATTCCCGCGGTGGGCCATCGCCTACAAATATCCGCCCGAAATCAAAAAGACAAAGCTGCTTGACATCACGGTCACAGTCGGGCGCACAGGCGCCCTGACTCCCACTGCGGTGCTGGAGCCGGTGCGCCTCTCGGGCACAAAGGTGCAGGCCGCCACCGTCCACAATAAGGACTTCATCGCCGAAAAGGACATTCGCATCGGGGACACGGTCTTTGTGCGCAAGGCTGGGGAGATCATTCCCGAAATCGTCGAGGTGGACAAGTCCGTCAGAGACGGCACTGAGCGGCCCTTTGAAATGCCGCCTTTTTGCCCCTCCTGCGGCGAGCCCGTGACGGACGACGAGGAGGAGGCAGCCGTGCGCTGCACCAACCCCTCCTGCCCGGCGCAGCTCGTGCGCAAACTCGCGCATTTTTGCTCCCGCACCGCGATGGACATTGAGGGGCTGGGGGAGCAAAACGCCGAAAGGCTGGTGTCGCAGGGGCTTGTCAGCGCCATTGCCGACCTCTATGACTTAAAGGCGGAGCAGCTCGCGGGACTTTTCCGAATGGGCGACATATCGGCCGCAAAGCTTATAGCCGCCATTGAGGCCAGCAAGTCGCAGGACCTCTCGCGTCTGCTCTACGGGTTTGGCATTCGCCATGTCGGCGCCCAGACCGCAAAGCTGCTGTCGGAACATTTTCTGACCATGGACAAGCTCTCTGCCGCCACACTTTCGGAGCTGACCGTCATTCCCGAGGTCGGCGAAATCGTGGCAAAAAGTGTCATAGATTTTTTCTCCCACCCGCAGACCGCCGTCCAGCTCGCGCGGCTGGCGGCCGCGGGCGTGAATATGTCGGGTAGACCCGGCAGTGCCGACATCGCATTAAGGGGACTGACCTTTGTGCTGACAGGCGCCCTGTCCGGCATGACGCGGGACGAGGCGAAGGCCAAGCTCGAGGCAAAGGGCGGAAAGGTCACTGACAGCGTATCAAAGAAGACAAGCTATGTCGTCGCGGGGGAGGACGCCGGCTCCAAGCTGACTAAGGCTGCGGGGCTTGGCATTCCGGTCATCGGCGAGGCGGAGCTTATGAATTTATTGGAGGGTAAGCATGAAGATCACGCATGACGAGATCCGTCACATTGCGCAGCTTGCGCGAATAGAGATTCCGGAAGAGCGGTTTGACAAGCTCGCGGCGGATATGGCGAACATTGTGGACATGGTGGCGCAGCTTCAGAAAGTCGACCTGACCGGCATTGAGCCCGACCTCTCGGCGGACTACAACGTCTTCCGGGAGGACGTCGTGGAGCCGTCCTTAACCCGCGAGCAGGTGCTGCAAAACGCGCCGCGGAAAGCGGCCGGCTGCATTCTCGTTCCGAAAGTCATCGATTAGGGGGAAGACCACATGAAATTATATGAGAAATCGGCCGGCGAGCTCGGAAAAATGCTTCGGGCGGGCGACGCGTCGGCCGCTGAAATCACAAAGTCCTACCTCGCCCGAATTGATGAAGTCGAGGGCAAGGTGGACGCCTTTCTCACGGTGACGGCGGATGCGGCGCTCAAGACGGCCGCCCTTGTCGATAAAAAGCTTTCGGCAGGGGAGACGCTCCCTCCGCTTGCTGGCATTCCCATCGCCTTAAAGGACAACATCTGCGTCGACGGCGTGCGGACAACCTGCGCCTCGAAAATTTTGGAGAACTTCGTCCCGCCGTATGACGCCACCGTCGTCACCCGCATGAAAAATAACCTCATGCCCATCATCGGCAAGACCAATCTCGACGAGTTTGCAATGGGCTCCTCCTGCGAAAACTCCGCCTTTAAGCCGACCCACAACCCCTATGACCTCACCCGGGTGCCCGGCGGCTCCTCCGGCGGCTCGGCCGCTTCGGTCGCCGCCTGCGAGAGCGTGCTCTCGGTCGGCACCGACACCGGCGGCTCGGTGCGCCTGCCCGCCTGCCTCAACGGCATCGTCGGCCTGAAACCCACTTACGGCGCCGTCTCCCGCTCCGGTGTCGTGGCCTTCGGCTCCTCGCTCGACCAGGTCGGCCCCTTTGGGCGCACCGTCGCCGACTGCGCCATGCTCTTTGACGCCATTGCCGGCCGCGACCCCTACGACGCGACCTCGACCCACTTCCCCTACAAGCCGATTGCCCCCGGCCTCAAAAACGACGTCAAAGGCCTGAAAATCGGCCTGCCGCGCGAGTTTTTCGGCGACGGCATCGACCCCGCGGTGCGGGCGTCCATCATCGGCGCCGCAAAGACTTATGAGGGAATGGGCGCGACCCTGGTCGACGTCGACCTGCCCTTTGCCGACTATGCCTTAGCCACCTACTATATCATCTCCTCAGCCGAGGCCTCCTCCAATCTGGCCCGGTTTGACGGCGTCAAGTACGGCCTTTTGGCCGACGGGTGCAAGACCATCGACGAGGTCTATTTCCGCTCCCGCAGCGAGGGCTTTGGCCCCGAGGTGCTGCGCCGCATCATGCTGGGGACCTATGTGCTGGCCTCGGGCTACTACGACGCCTACTACAAGCAGGGCCAGAAAATGCGCGAAAAATTAAAGCAGGTCTATGCCGACGCGCTGACGAAGTGCGACGTCATGCTGACGCCGACTTCGCCCACGGTCGCCTTCAAGCTGGGGGAGAAAGCCACCGACCCCGTCCAGATGTACCTGTCGGACATCTGCACCGTCAGCATCAACATGGTCCAGCTGCCGGCCCTTGTCGTGCCCTGCGCGCAGGTCGACGGCCTGCCGATGGGCTTCCAGCTCATCGGGCGCAAGAACGACGAAGAGCTGCTGTTCAACGTGGCCTATTCCTATGAGCAGACCTCCGGCACCGGCTGGGTCTGCCCCAAGCTGTAAGGGGGGCGTTCACATGTACGAAGCGGTCATCGGCATTGAAATGCATGCCGAGCTCAACACAAAGTCTAAAATTTTCTGCGCCTGCTCCACCCAGTACGGCGCGCCGGTCAACACCCAGTGCTGCCCCGTCTGCGTCGGCATGCCGGGCTCTCTGCCGGTCTTAAATAAAAAAGTCGTCGACTACGCCATGCTCATGGGGCTCGCCTGCGGCTGTACCGTGAGCCGCGTCACCAAGCACGACCGGAAAAACTATTTCTACCCAGACCTCCCAAAGGCCTATCAGATCAGCCAGTACGACATTCCGCTCTGCCATGACGGTAAGCTCGACTTCTACGTCGGAGACGAAAAGAAGTCGGTTAGAATTCGCCGCATCCACATTGAGGAGGACGCCGGAAAGCTGCTCCACAACGACAAGTTCGGCGGCACCTTAGTCGACTTCAACCGCTGCGGCGTGCCCCTCATCGAAATCGTCTCGGAGCCCGACCTGCGCAGCGCCGAAGACGCCAAGGCCTACCTCGAAGGGCTGGTCGCCATCTTAAAGTATCTCGGCATCTCCAACTGCCGCATGCAGGAGGGCAACATCCGCTGCGACGTCAACGTCTCGCTCAGACCCAAGGGCTCGAAGGAGTACGGCAACCGCGTTGAGATGAAGAATGTCAACACCTTCTCGGGGGCGCTGCGGGGCATTGAGTTCGAAATCGCCCGGCAGACCGCGGTGCTCGAGGCGGGCGGCGTCATCCCGCAGGAGACCCGCCGGTGGGACGACGACCTCGCCGAGAGCGTCGCCATGCGCTCCAAGGAGGACGCGCAGGACTACCGCTATTTCCCCGAGCCCGACCTTGTGACCATCCGCATTGACGACGACTGGATCGCGCGCATCTGGGCCCAGATTCCCGAGCTTCCGCTGGCCCGGTTTGAGCGTTACACGAAAACTTACGGTCTGACGGCCTACGAGGCCGACATGCTCTCGGGCGACAAGGACAAGGCCGACTACTTCGAGGCCTGCGCAGCCCTCTCTCCAAAGGACGCCAAGTCTGTCTGCAACTGGATTTTGGGCGAGTTTTCCAAACTGGCAAACGAGCGCGCCTGCGCCATAGCCGACATCGGTGTAAAACCGGAGGCACTCTTGAAGCTCATAGACCTCGTAAACGCCGGCACCCTCTCCTCGACCGCCGCCAAAACGGTCTTTGAGCAGCTGACGATGGGGGAGAAGGACCCCGCGGCCGTCGTCGCAAAGCTCGGCCTTGCCCAAATCAGCGACAGCGCGGCGCTTGTCAAAATCGTCGACGAAGTGCTGGCCGAAAACGCCGGCCCCGTAGCCGACTTCAAGGGCGGAAAGACAAACGTGCTCGGCTTCCTTGTGGGGCTCTGCATGAAGAAGAGCGCCGGCAAGGGCAACCCCCAGCTCTTCCGCGAGCTGCTCGAAGAAAAGCTCAAGTGATTTTTGTTCATTGACCTGAAAAGCCGGTACAGCCATGGTGGCTGTACCGGTTTTATCATTGTATGGTGGTGACGGCCATATTTACGCAAGCAGGTGCCCCAGCACGATTTCGCTGACCAGCGTGAAGCTTTCCGGCGTCGGGATTTCACCGGTCCCGTCGCCGTAGACGAGCAGCGGCACATGCTCCCGCGAGTGGTCGGTGGAGGGATTCGTGGGGTCGCAGCCGTGGTCTGCCGTGATGATGAGCAGGTCGCCCTCCCGCATGGCGGACAGGATTTCGGGCAGCCGCGCATCGAAGTATTCAAGCGCCGCAAGGTATCCGGCGGCGTTGTTGCGGTGGCCGTAGAGCATGTCGAAGTCGACGAGGTTGGTGAAAATGAGCCCGTCGCCGCATTCCTCCATGTGGCGCAGCGTGGCGTCGACGCAGGCGGCGTTTCCGGCCGCGTGGTCCTCGAGCGTCATTCCGACGCCGGCGAAAATGTCGCCGATTTTGCCGATGCCCCGCACTTCAAGGCCGGCCGCCTTCAGCTTTGTCAGCATGTTGTCGGCCGGCGGCTCGACTGAGAAATCCCGGCGCCGCGGCGTGCGGGCAAAGCTTCCGGACACACCCTCAAAGGGGCGGGCGATGACCCTGCCCACAGCGACATCTCCGGTCAAAAGTCGCCGCGCCGTCCGGCAGATGTCATAGAGCGCCTCCGGTGGGATGACCGCCTCGTGCGCCGCAATCTGAAAGACGCTGTCGGCCGACGTGTAGACGATGGGGTACCCGGTGCGCATGTGTTCGGCCCCGAACTGCTCAATGACCATGGTGCCCGACGTCGCGCGGTTGCACAGCGTTTTTCGCCCGATTGCCGCTTCAAACTTTTCAATGAAGGAGGCCGGCAGTCCGTTTGGAAAAGTGGGGAAGGGGGCGGCAAGGACAATGCCCGCGATCTCCCAGTGGCCGGTCGTCGTATCCTTGCCGGGGGACATTTCGGCCATCCGGCCCCACCTCGCGGTTGGGGCGGGATTATCGGGCAGTCCGTCAACCCCCTCAATGCGGGAGAGCCCCATCGCGACGAGGTTGTCGAGCTTCGGCTTGTGGTCGGCGGCCGCAATGACATGGGTCAGGGTGCTCGCCCCCTCGTCGCCGTACTTCGCGGCGTCGGGCAGCGCACCGCACCCAACTGAATCCAAAACGATTAAAATGACGCGTTTGCTCAAAAAGCACACCTCCGCATAGAAAAAACTTAAATAAATTATATCACATGCGGTGGCGGTTTGCGAGTGGCGCAGTGGAAACTTAAGTGATTAAGAAGTTTTCTTTATCTGACTTGCAAAAGTGAAAAGTGATGTTTATACTTATCCTAAATCAAAATCCCGGATGAGGTCGATGAGCTCCTCCTGGCGGGCCCGCGCACTCCGGTGCTGGCGGCGCAGGACATCTCTGCTCTCCTCGTCAAGGCCGGGGGCCGACAGCACCCGCTCGGTGGCGTCAATGTTTTTTGTCTCCCCGTAGTGGGCCGTCCGCAGCAGCTCCGGCGCCTCGCGGCCGTCCTGGCCCCGCACGGCGTAAGTCACATCCGAGACGATGCCGGCCATGCCGGTGCCGTATTTGGGCGAGCCGCCCAAAGCCGTGATGCGCTCGGCGATGGATTTGGCGTTTTCGGCGTACTCGGACTTGTAATGGTCGAATTTCCCCTTGAGGACCGGCTCCGCGGCGTCGCGGGCATATTTGTCGTAGCCGCTGACGCCGATTTCGCAGCTGCGCAGCAGTGCGTTGAGCTCCTTGATGACAGTTCTTCTTTCTTGTTCCATAGTGACACCGCCTTTCAACATAAACATGCGCAAAAAGCCTGCTTTTTATCATAGTCAATTTTTACAAAGGGGGAAGCGTCGTGCTCGCAATCATCGATTACAATGCCGGAAATCTCTTCAATGTCAAGAAGGCTTTCGCCCATCTCGGGTTTGACGCCGAAATCACGAGCGACCCCGCGGTCATCCACGGTGCGAAAGGGCTCATTCTCCCCGGCGTCGGCGCATTTAAAGCGGCCTATGACGCCCTGACGGGCTGCGGGCTCGACGCCGTCGTCAAAGAGGAGGTCGCGGCCGGCAAGCCGCTGCTCGGCATCTGCCTTGGCATGCAGCTTTTTTTCGACGTCGGCTACGAGGTGGAGGAGTGCCCGGGGCTGGGGCTTGTCGGCGGCGCCGTCAAGCTGCTTGAAACAAAAGAAAAAGTTCCGCACATGGGCTGGAATTCGCTTATGTTTGAGCGGGAAAGCCCGCTCTTTGAGGGCGTGGCGCCTGGCTCCTACGTCTATTTTGTCCACAGCTTCGCCCCCGTCGTCAAAGACGCGGCAGACCTTGTGGCCTGGAGCGACTACGGCATGCGGGTGACGGCCGCAGTCCAGCACGACAACGTCTATGGCGTGCAGTTCCACCCCGAAAAGAGCAGCGCCGTCGGCATGCAAATCCTGACAAACTTTGCGAAAATTGCGAAGGAGGGGAAGTAAGATGCTGGCCAAGAGAATCATTCCCTGTCTCGACGTGACGGAGGGCAGAGTCGTCAAGGGCGTCCATTTCCTCGAGCTCAAAGACGTCGGCGACCCCGTGGCCGTTGCTGCGCTTTACGAGGCGCAGGGGGCCGACGAGATCACGTTTCTCGACATCACAGCGACTTCGCAGGGCCGCGCGACGGTGGTCGACATGGTGCGCCGGTGCGCCGACAAGGTCTTTATGCCCATGACGGTGGGCGGCGGCGTGCGCACGGTCGACGACTTCCGCAGCATCCTGCGGGCCGGGGCCGACAAGGTCTCCATCAACTCCTCGGCGGTCCGCGACAAGTCGCTCATCACTGAGGCCGCCCGCATTTTCGGCGCGCAGGCCGTCGTCGTCGCCATCGACGTCAAACAGCAGCCGGCAGGGAACTACCACGTCTACATCTCAGGCGGGCGCATTGACACCGGAATGTGCCCTGTGGCCTGGGCAAAGGAGGCGCAGAGCCTCGGCGCCGGCGAAATTCTGCTGACCTCCATGGAGGGGGACGGCACGAAGGACGGCTACGACCTCGGCATCACAGCCGAAGTGGCGGCCGCCGTCTCGATTCCGGTCATCGCCTCAGGCGGGTGCGGAAAACTTGAAGACTTTGCCGAAGTTTTTGAGAAGACGACGGTCGACGCGGCCCTTGCCGCCTCGGTCTTCCACTACGGCGAACTCACCATCAAGGACGTCAAATCCTACCTGCGCGACCGGGGCATCCCGGTCAGGCTGTGACGGGCGAGCTCTCCCGCTTCTTTGTCAAGTCGGACCTCATTCCGGCCATTGTTCAGGAGCGGGAGACGGGGCAGGTGCTCATGCTGGCCTATATGAACGAGGAGTCGCTAAAGCGCACCCTCGAGACCGGCACGACCTGGTTTTACAGCAGAAGCAGGCAGAAGCTCTGGAATAAAGGGGAGACCTCCGGCCACATTCAGCGGGTTTGCGAAATTTACGGCGACTGCGACGACGACACACTGCTCATCGTCGTGGACCAGACCGGGCCGGCCTGTCACACGGGGAACAAAAGTTGCTTTTTTAACAAATTGCTGTAACAATTGACACAGACGCCGACAACATGGTATAGTTTCATAGTTGAGGATGGGTGATTATGAAACGAACGCTTGCCGTGTTGTCGGCCTTTTTTCTTCTGATATCGATGACTGCCTGCGTAAAAACGGAGGAGCCGCAGCAGCCGGCCGAAGTTCCGGTTTACGAGAAGACCATCTTTGCCATGGACACGGTCATGACCTTCAAGGTATACGGAGAGGGGACCGAGTCGGTCCTGGACGAGTGCGAGGCGCTTGTCCGGCAGGTGGAAGACGAGATCTCCAAAACGATTGAGGCGAGCGACATCTATCGGCTCAACGGCTCAAACGGACAGCCGACCGAAGTGGCCCCCGAAACGGCGGCGCTTCTCACGGCTGCCTGCGAATATTCGCAGCGCACCGGCGGCGCCTTCGACATCACGGTCGAGCCGCTTGTCGCCCTGTGGAATATCGGCGGCGGTCGCACGGTGCCGCCCGAACAGGCTGAAATTGACGCCCTCATGGATATGATAGACTATCGCCGTATCACAGTTGACGGGGACACCGTCACGCTAAACGGCTGCCGCATCGACCTCGGGGCCATCGGCAAGGGCTATGTCTCCGACCGGCTGGACGCCTTGCTGCGCTCGCATGACAACGTCTCGGGTGCGCTTTTCAGCCTCGGCGGCAACGTCGGGGTCGTGGGGACAAAACCGGAGGACAAGCCCTTTGTCATCGGTGTCAGAGACCCTTTGGGGCAGCCCAGCGACTTCCTCGGGTATGTTGAGCTCACCGACATGTTTGTCGTCTCATCGGGCGATTACGAGCGCTTTTTTGAATATGACGGGGTGGTCTACCACCACATCATCGACCCCGCGACAGGCGCGCCCTCCCGCAGCGACATCAAAGAGGTCTCCATTGTCTGCGAGAGTGGAGCCTACGCCGACGCGCTCTCCACCGCCCTTTTCGTGATGGGCACTGAGAAAGCCCTCCAATTCTATGAGGAAAACAAAGATTTTGAAGCTATTTTCGTCACACAGGACGCCAAAGTCTTCGTGACGCAGGGGCTAAAAGATAAATTCACCTTTACCGGGGCAAATGCGGGGTATACGTATGAGTAAAAACGAGGACGCCCTCTTGGGCGAGAAGAAAACGGCCGGCATGAAAAAGGGCGACAGGGTTTTAATTGTCGCCTTGGTTTTGATTGCGGCGGCGCTTTTTGGCTATGTCTATTTCGGACAGGCCCTTGGGGAGAAGGGCCCCTATGCCCTCATTTCGGTCAATCAGCGGGTCTACCACACGCTTGACATCGGGGCCGCCAAGGACGAGGTCATCACCTATACCGACGCCGGCGTCACCTACACCGTCGAAATCAAGGACCATCAGATTTGCATGAAGCACATTGACTGCCCGGACCAAATCTGCGTACATACCGGCTACACGAACAACAGGTATATTCCGATCATCTGCCTTCCCAACAAGGTCATGATCGTCATTTCGGACACGCCTACCGGTGAAAACCTGACGGATGGCGAGGTGGATGGCATTGCAAACTGAGAGGCGCGCCACAAAACGCATCACGCTGCTTGGAATTCTGGTCTCCTTCGCCTTAATCCTCTCCATTGTCGAGAGGTGGTTTCCGCTGGAGGCCGTCGTTCCGCTGCCCGGCATCAAGCTGGGGCTGCCGAACATCGTGACGCTCTTCGCGCTCTTTTATCTCGACATTCCGTCAGCCCTCATCATCATCTTTTTGCGGACTTTTTTGGCCTCGGTCTTCATGGGCAGCATTACGGCTTTGGCCTTTTCGCTGACCGGCGGCCTCATGGCGTTTGCCGCCATGCGCCTTGCCTTAAAGCTCTATCCGAAATATCTGTCCATCGGGGGCGTCTCCATCATCGGCGCGGCCTTTCACAACTTCGGGCAAATCTGCGCCGCCATGGTGGTCATGGGGACCGTCAATGTCTTCGGCTATCTGCCGCTGCTCCTCATCGCCTCCATTGTGACGGGATTTCTCATCGGCGCAGTCTTTGGGGCCGTCGTCAAAAAGCTCGCCTCAATTCGGAGTATTCAGGCCTATTTGCGGGACGCCAGCATGTCTTCGACATCAAGGCCCGCCATGCGGTTTGAGCCGGACACGCCTCAAAAAGATGAGAATAACTCTTGACTTTTTTGCGGGAAGCCACTATACTGATTAAGCATTCCGCATTAGATATGCGGCTGTGGCGGAACTGGCAGACGCGTTAGATTCAGGTTCTAATGGTCGCAAGGCCGTGGGGGTTCAAGTCCCTTCAGCCGCACCAAATCAAAGCGACCCCCAAAGGGGGTCGCTTTGATTTTATATCGTTCCAAGGGACTTGAAGGGCGCTGAAAAAACAGTCCGGTGGACTGTTTTTTGCGCCCCGGGATTTCGTGTCAGGCCGATAGGCGCTTACATGTTCTGCGGAACATGTGGGCGCCTTTCATATGATGGAAGGCGCGAAGCGCCTCGCGGGTGGAACCAGTTCCCCCGCGTGCCCCCTCCGGCCTCCGGCAGAACTGGAAACGAAGGGTACTCTTGATGGGTGCCCCGTGAGTGTAATGATGTTATATTGTGTTGTTTAGCTCAAACTTTTACTCAGGAGCAAAAGTATCCGGTTTAGCTCTCACAAAAAGGTTGTGAATGACGCCGTGAGATGGTATGATAAACACATATTTTTAAAGTGCGGATTTTTCTATTTTATGATTTTATCGAGGTGAATGTCGGTCCCGATAGGCCGGGAGAAAAAGAAAGCCGGTGATTAACCTTGGATGTGCATGCTGAAAAATGGGTCAAGCGATTTTCCGTCGCCTTGTTTCTCACTGCGGGCATGACGGTCGTCTGCATGATCGCAAAACGCTTTTTGCCGGGCTTCCTTCCGGTTTTAAGGCGCGGAAAAGAGGCCGAAATCGAGGCCTATATCCGCGAGTCCGGCAGCGTCAAAAGCGTGACGCTGACGGCCTTCCTGCAATTCATGCAGGTGGTCTCGGTCATTTTCCCGGGGCTGCCCATTCAGATTGCGTCCGGCATCATTTTCGGCACCTTTTGGGGATATCTCATCTGCCACCTCTCATATATCCTTGGCAACATGACGGTCTTTTTGTCGCTGCGCCGGTTCAAGGGCCATATTGAAGACCTGATTCCGGAAAAAGAGGCCGGCTGGATGAAAAAGCTGCTGCAAAATGCCGTTTACCCCGAGCTCGCGGTCTTTCTCGGCTGCATGATGCCGCTGCTGCCAAACGGCGTCGTGCCGTACCTCGCGGCCCGTACCGGTATCACGCCCAAACGGTTTTTGCTCGCTATGGCGGCAGGGAGCTTTCCCAATATTTTTATTCTCTGCGCCGTGGGAAATCAGATTCTGGAAGGGGAGTTCCTGCTTGCAGGAATACTCCTTGGCAGCGTATTTTTGCTCATGAGCCTGACTTATTTTTCAAGGGACCGCCTCATCCGCTTTGCCATGAATCACGAAAAACGGCCGCCTGCGCCCGAAGCTCCCGAGATTATGGAGCCCGTGGACGGGGAGCGCTGAATGAAATTCATTGACATCACAAAATACGATATTCACAGACACGGAAAGGACGGATAAACATGCGGAAAATCATCAACAGCGCAAAGGATTTTGTCGATGAGACCATGGAGGGCATCATCCTCGCATACGGCGACAAGGTCAGGCTCCTTGACGGAGATAAGCGCATCCTGCTTTCAAACTACCCCGTGAAAGACGGGAAGGTCGGCATTGTGACGGCCGGCGGCAGCGGCCATCTCCCGGTCTTTTTAGGCTATGTCGGACAGGGCATGCTCGACGGGTGCGCCGTCGGCAACGTGTTTGCCTCTCCGTCTTCGCAGAAAATGGCCGACATGATCAAGGCCTGCGACCGCGGCGGCGGCGTTCTCTGCCTCTACGGCAACTACGGCGGCGATAAGCTCAACTTCGACATGGCCTGCGAGACCGTGGAGTTCGACGACGTCGTGACAAAGACCGTCCTCGTCGCGGACGACGTCGCCTCCTCCCCGAAGGAGACGGCGTCAAAGCGCAGGGGCGTCGCCGGAATGGTCTACGCCTTTAAAATCGCAGGCGCCGCGGCCGAGCAGATGAAGAGCCTCGACGAGGTCGCCTCCCTTGCCAAAAAGGCGCTTGACAACATCCGCACCATGGGCGTCGCCCTCTCGCCCTGCATCGTGCCGGAGGTCGGCATTCCCACGTTCTCCATTGGGGCGGACGAGATTGAAATCGGCATGGGCATTCACGGCGAGCCCGGAATTGAGCTTCGCAAAATGATGACGGCCGACGAAATTGCCGAGGCCGTCCTTGCCCGCATACTTGAAGACATGCCGGTCGAAGCCGGCGGCGAGGTCTCGGTCATGATAAACGGACTTGGCGCAACCCCCTTGGAGGAGCTCCTCATCGTCTACCGCAAAGTACATATGCTGCTGGCTGAAAAGGGCATCAAGGTCTTCATGCCCCACATCGGCGAGTTTGCCACCTCCATGGAGATGGCGGGCCTCTCGGTCACGGTCTTCCGGCTCGACGAAGAGCTCAAAGCCCTGCTGCAGGCCCCGGCCAAAACGCCCTTCTACACAAACCACAACAAATAGGGGAGGCCTGTGCACATGAACGCGGCAGACGTCAAAGGCGCCATAGCCTGTATCAGCGGCGCCATGGATGAAAATAAGGACTATCTTGTGAGCCTCGACCAGCAAAACGGCGACGGAGACCTTGGCATCTCCATGAGCTGCGGCTTTGGGGCCGTGCGGGAGTACCTTTCGACTGCTGAGGAGGCGGACCTCGGAAAGCTGCTCATGAAGTGCTCCGGCGCCTTCAACGAGAGCGCCCCCTCGTCGCTTGGCACCATTTTGTCCTTTGGCATGATCGGCATGGCCCGCGCTCTCAAGGGCAAGACCGAGGCCTCGCTTGCCGAGCTTGCCGGGGCAATGGAGGCGGGCGTTTCGCTCATCATGGACAAGGCGGGCTCCAAGCCCGGCGAAAAGACGGTTTTGGACGCCTTGTGCCCCGCGGTCGACGCGCTGCGTCAAAACGCCGAAAAAGACTGCAAGGAGGCGTTCTCGCTTGCGGCAAAGGCCGCGGCGGCGGGGTCTGAGCGCACAAAGGAAATGCGCCCCGT
The DNA here is from genome assembly GCA_035560415.1 of Candidatus Acidiferrum sp. GTDB lineage: Bacteria > Bacillota > Clostridia > Oscillospirales > Feifaniaceae > DATMXT01. The sequence continues at coordinate 47,580 of DATMZG010000019.1, forward strand.
CCACGGGAGGGCCGCCTATTACGGGGACAAGAGCATCGGCCTGCTCGACGGGGGCTCTGTCGTCGGCAAGCTGATTTTCGAGGGCATCGAGTCCTACTGTTCCGGCAGATAAAAAGGAGCGTGTGAGATGAAAATCGGTATCATGGTCTACTCCTATACGAACAACACGCTGTCGGTCGCGATGAAATTGCAGGACGCGCTGACGGCAAAAGGGCACGACGTGGCGATTGAGCGGGTTGTGCCGGATGAGGACAAACCGCAGGCGAGGGTGAAAACCACACTCAAAAACGCCCCCGAGGTCTCGCCCTACGACGCGCTCATTTTTGCCTCTCCGGTCTACGGGTTTGAGCTGGCCCCGGCCATGCAGCTCTATCTCTCGCAGCTTCCCAGCCTCGCGGACAAAAAAGTCGCCTGCTTTGTCACGATGAGTTTCAAATTCAAACGGCTCGGCGGACACCGCGCCATCCGGCAGATCGCCGCCGCCTGCACGGAGAAGGGGAGCCCCGTCCTGCAAAGCGGCATTGTCAGCTGGGGAAGCAAGGAGCGCGACAGGGAGATTGCCGAAGTCGTCTCTGCGCTCAGCGCGTTCTGATTATCTCCACCTCGGTCATATTTGCCATGCGACATACACCTTGACACGGCCTGCTGCGTATGATAAAGTACATTTACATTCTCTTTGCACTGTATAGCGCCCCCTTTATTCGGAGCGACATCACCAGTACAAACTGAGCAGACCGGGGTCATCTTTGACTCTGGGGTCGGGCCGCACAGCGGCAGCAGATTATGCATGTTAAGCGCATCTGTGGGACAGTCATATGTTCTGCAGGTGTGCTTTTTTGTCTAAAAAGACGCATTGCAGGTGCCGGAGAGCGATTTTCATTTGGCGAAGGAGGTAACTGCTTTGGTGAATTACGGCGAAAACAGTGAGCGTATTGCGATGAAAGTGTCATGGAACACCGTTGTCGTCAATGTGGTGCTCTCAGTCTTCAAACTTGCGGCGGGAATTATCGGCCGCTCGGCCGCCATGATTTCAGACGCGGTACACACGATGTCCGACGTGCTCAGCACTTTTATCGTCATGGCCGGCGTTAAGGTCGCGGCAAAGAAGGCCGACAGCAAACACCCGTACGGACATGAGCGGTTCGAGTGCGTCGCAGCCCTCATTTTGTCGGTCATGCTGTTTGCGACCGGCCTTGGCATCGGCTACGGCGGCGTTCGGACAGTGCTGGTGGGCCGCAGCGGGGCGCTTCCCATTCCCGGTATGCTGGCGCTTGTGGCGGCCGTCGTCTCAATTGTGGTCAAGGAGGTCATGTACTGGTACACAAGGGCTGCCGCAAAAAAAATCAATTCGGGCGCCCTCATGGCCGACGCGTGGCACCACCGCTCGGACGCCCTGTCGTCCATCGGCAGCTTTGTCGGCATTTTCGGCGCCCGCATCGGATACCCGACCATGGACGCCGCGGCCTGCCTTGTCATCTGTGTGTTTATCCTCAAGGCGTCGGTGGATATTTTCATGGACTCCATCAACAAGATGACTGACAGCGCCTGCGACGACACCGTCTCGGAGGCTATAAAAGAGCTGATTTTAGCGCAGGACAAAGTGCTCGGCGTCGACCTGCTCACGACGCGGCTCTTCGGAAACCGAATGTATGTCGACGTCGAAATCCGGGTCAACGGTGCACTCCTCATCAGCGACGGGCACGACGTTGCGCACGCCGTTCACGACGCCATTGAAAACGGCTTTGAAAATGTCAAGCACTGCATGGTGCATGTCAATCCGCAGCCCTGAGAGGGCTTACAGACACTTGCGACAGGACATTTGAATATTTGCCATATCGGAAAAATTCGGCTTGACAGGCGGGGCGGGGCGAGTGTATGATTTACCCAGTTTAATTTCGGGAGGTAATGTCATGAAACTCTATGGAAGCCACCTTTGCCCCGATACCCTCTATGCCCTCAATGTCCTCGTATCCAAAGGCGTCGACTTCAGTTTCTACAACATCAGCGCCGACCTGGCCCATCTGAAGGCCTTTGTGAAGCTCAGGGAATCCTGTCCGCTCTATGACGCGGTCCGGGCGAGGGACGGCATCGGCATTCCCTGTTTTGTCAAAGACGACGGCGAGGTCACGTTTGACCTGAACGACATACTGTAAAGTTCTTTACCCTTACACATTCCACAAGGCGCCGCATTTTTTGCGGCGTCTTCTTTTTTGCGTCAAAAAGCAAGTGCGCGCCCGAAAAGTCGGGCGCGCACTTGCAAAAGGGGGAGGCGGGGCAGATTATTTCATGAAGTTTTGGGCGTACCGCAGTAAAATGGCCGCCACCTGGGCCCTTGTCGCAAGGCTGTCGGGGACAAGCGTATCGGGGGTTATCCCGCTGATGAGGCCGTTTTCCACCGTCCAGCGCAGGGCCTCGGCCGCCCAGGGCGAGACAGACGGCGCGTCGGTGAAAGCCGAAAGGTCCGACTTCTTCGCCAGGTCAACCCCCTTAAAGCCTGCGTACCGGCAGAGGATTGTCGCCAACTGCTCGCGGGTCAAATTGTCTTCCGCGCCCAAAAGCCCCTCTCCGTACCCCGTCACAAGGCCTTTTTGGGCAGCCCACAGCGCGGCATTGGCGTACCAGGCCCCGTCCGCAAGGTCGGCATACCCGTTTTGCGCCGAGACTTCGGGCTCGCCCTCGAGCCGGTAGAGCACTGTCGCAAGCATGCCGCGGGTCATTGGGGCGTCGGGCGAAAAGGCTCCCTGCGAAGTGCCGTTAAACAGGCCGTTTTCGCTCGCATACCGCACGGCCGCATAAAACCAGTCGGCGTCTTCGACGTCCTCATAGGCGCTCTCCCACGCCGCTTCATATCCGACGCCGTAGAGGGCAGGGAAAGCCGTTCTGAAGGTCGCAAGCAGGGCCCCGGCGTCATATGTGCAGGGCGTCTCAATGATGTGGCCGCCCGCCGCAAGGCGAAAGGCGCGCACCCCATCCGGCGTCTCTCCGGCCTGCAAAGGGCAGGGGAGGGAGACCGTGATGAAACTGCCGGCAAAATCCGTCAGACTTATATCATCGCACAAGACCGCGATACGGCAGGCCGCTTTCCCCTTTAGAAGTGCCTGTTGCGCCGCTGTCAGCGACTCTTGCGCCACTTTTTCTATGCGCACGGTGAGCGTGCCGCCCTCCGCCTGTGACAGGGCCGCGGCAATGGCACCGCCCGGCAGCGCGACGCTGCCGACAGGGGTATTGACAGTCAGTTCAAGTCCCGTGACGCCTGCCAGCGCCGCAAGGGGAGCCCGCGGCAGCGTGACCGAGACGCTGTCCGCCGCCCCTGAAATGACGGGGGCCACCACGATACTTGTCGCGTCCGTCTCCCTTGCCTTTTTGACGGCGTCCGTAAGCTGCGAGGCGGCAAGCGTCACCTGCGCCGCGCCGTTTTTCGCGGTGACGGCCGGAGTCAGCACCACTTCACCCGCCGCGGCAGCGCCCGCCGCCGCGGAGTTCAACGCCTCGTCTCTTGTCCAGTCCTCGGTAAAGCGCCACAAGACATAGTCGCCGCGCTCGACCGTATAGCTGCCGGACGAGACGTCGGGGTAGTCGTCCTCCGTCATGTCGCCGTAGCCCTCACCGCTGACGGCATAGACCCAGCCGCTGTTTGCGCCGAGGTCCATTTCCCCGTAGGCGCCGATTTTCCTGACATAGACGCCAAGCCCGCTGCCGGTGTACTCAACGGAAAGGCCGGTGCTGCGCAGGGCGTCAAAAGCCGTCATGCCGGAAAACCAGCCGACTGTGCCATTATACATAATGCTGCCGTAAGGGTTTACCACCCGCACATGCAGGGTGGCCTCCTGCTGCTCGTCCCCGCCGCCGGGGTCGGAGCCGGCGCCCTCCTGCGTGAAAGTCACGCTGGCCCCCGGCGTCAGCCGGACAATCTGCGGCACGCCGTCCGCCGTCTTTTCAATGCGGATATAATGTCTGCCCGCCGAAATGGCGGCGGCGCTTGTGAGGGCGTCAAATGTCGCAAGTCCGCCTGCGTCGGTGACGGCAGTAAAGCCCCCTGTGAAGTCGGCGCTGGTCGACAGCGTCACGGTCGCTCCGGCAATTGCGGCGCTCTGCGCGTCCCGCACTGTCGCTGCGACCTTGTCGCCGCTTATGTCCCACTCGGTGTTTTCGAGAGAGGCGACGACGGTTCCCCAGCTGTTTGTCCAGTAGACGACAATGCTGTCGCCGTCACTCAGCGCGGTGTCGGACATGCCGTAATTTGCGTATGCGTCGTTGTAGACAAAGGACCAGTAGGAGCCCTTGCCGTCGCTGTTGTAGGCGTGGGGGACGCCGCCTACGGTGATGGAACTGAGATAGCCGCCCGTATAGCTGTAAGTGACCCCCTTTTCATCCATCGCCTGGCACAGGGCGTCGGCCGCGGTCAACACAGCCGTCCCGTCGCCCCGCACCGTATAGGCGGGGTAGTAGAGCAGGTTCTCTTCCGGCCCCTCAACGCGCACCGACACCGTCCTGCTCTGTACGCCGCCGCCCGTCATGGAGACTTTTACCGGCAGCGCCCTTGCGGCCGCGGCGTCGTCGGCGTCCTTGTCCCCGTCGCCGTCGGCGTCCACATAGAACTGCAACCCGGCCGAGTAGTCGTCATAGGAGACGTAGGGGGTCACGGCGGTCTCGCTGCCGACCGGCGTGACGGTGACCTGCCCCTGCGCATCGGTCATGCCGCCATTTGACAGCGTCCCGCCGGAGGACGTCACTTTGCACCCCGCGAGCGGGACCGCGACCGCGTCATCTCCGGTGTCGGCCGAAAGGCCGTCCGCTGCCGGCAGGTTCAGGTCGACCAGCGTCAGCGCCCTGCCCGTGCCAAAGGCGACTGAGGCGACGCCCCCAACCGGCGACGTGCCGCCGTCCCCGATGAAGTATACGAGGTCGGTGACCCCGTCCGGCACGGCGAGCAGCACCGCGCCGGACGTCAGCCCTTCATAGGAGCCGCTCCGCCTTGTCACGCTGTCCGCGCCGGCTTCATAGAAAGTGTGCCCGCCCGGCACGCCCGCCGCCGCCATGACGTCCGACAGCGTCGTCCCCTCGCTCAAAACGGCCCTGACCCCGGCGTCAAGTCCACTGTCGCCGACGGTATAGACAAGGGCCGTGCCGAGCTGCCGCACCGGATTGAGCGTGAGCTCGGTGTAAAGGCAGTTGCCTCCACAATAGTCGGCCAGCGCCAGCGTCGCCTGGTCGGTCCCGTAGGCTTCAATTTCATCCGGCTCAGTGTAATAAAATCCGCCGCCGTCGACATACCGGCTGAGCATCAGTTCCAGCGGGCTGCCAAGGGCGGGGTTGTGCCAGTCGGCCGCGTCCTGCCCGGTCGCGGAAATGGCGGTCAGGAGACAGGCGGCGGTGCTCGAGACGCTGTAAAAGTCGGAGAGCGTGGCCGCCTCATACTGCGCCTTCATCCAGTTTGAGAGCGACAGCACCGCGTCCTCGACACCCGGCAGGTCGGCGTCGGTGTAAAGGGAGAGGGCCGTCAGCGCCATGGCCGAGGTGTCAAAGTCGACGGTGACGGCCCCCGTATAGTTGCTGCAATAGCCGACGTCGCCGGCTGTGCCGCCTTCGCAGTCGTCCTGCATGGCGAGCAGCGCCGAAATGGCGGCCGACTTGTTGCAGGGGATTGCCCCCGCTCCCGCCGACCGGTTGTAAGCCTCAACGGCCAGCATATTGAGGGCAAGGCCGTAGGCGTAGCCGGGGCTGACAAGCCCGCCCGCCTGCACGAGAGCCCCCGCGCGGTCGGCCGCCGCTTCAAGGTCGCCCGTCACAAGTGCGTAAATCGCAAGGGCGCTGTCCGCCGCCCCGGGCTCCTCCGGCAGAAAATAGGGGAGCGCCGCCCCCTCCGCGTAGGAGCCGCCCGCGACTTCGGCGGCATAGACGGCGCAGACCGTCTGCCAGCCGGAGCCCCCGAGGTCGCCGGCAAGCGCGTCCGCCCCCTGATAGTAGTTTTCAACAGTGTCGGCAAGGGCGTCCATGGGGGAGACGGCGCGAATGGTAAGGTCATAGGTCGCCTCATAGCTTCCGAGGACGAGCTGGTAAGTCCCCCCGTCCGCAAGGCCTGTGAGCTCGACGTCAAGCGCGCCGGCCTCACCTGCAATGCCGGAGTCGACAAGGGCGCCGCCGCCGTCGTAGACCGCGACCGCGTCGCCCGGGGCGGCGCCCGGCAGCGCCGTCAGCGTCGTCTCGGCCGTGCCCTCCAGCACCGTCAGGGTATACCCCGAGACATAGGTGGAGCCGCCAAATTCATATGTACCGACTGAAAGACTGCCCTTCGTAAAGCCGAATCCCTCAGGCGCGTTTGATGAATTGCCCGAGCCGTAGGAGAGGGAATACCCCCCGCCCGTCTCGTAGTTTCCGTTGCAAAAGAGCAGCCGGAGAGTGTCGCCCGCGCCAAGATAGCAGGCGTCCATGCCGACCCCCGGAATGACGCCGGCGCCCTCCCCGCCGAAAATGGCAAACGTCCAGCCGCTCCAGCCGAGGCCCCCGTTGTCGTCCCCGGCCACAAGCCCGTTGACCGAGGAGACATATCCGCCGGAGGCGGTATATGCGCCGGGGCCGGGAGCGCCGGGAGTCAAACCGGCTGTGGCAAAGGCCTCAAGCGCCGCCCCGTAGGCCGTGAGCCCCGGGGTCAGGGGGACGGCAATCACTCCATCCGCGGCACCGGCAGCCGTAAATCCGTTGTGGGCCGCCCCGTCAAACAAATTCCCGGTCCAGGCGGGAACCGACTCCGCCGAAACAAAGTCCGACCGGTTTTCCACGGACACATAGACGTACTCGCCGTCGGCAAAGGCGGTCAGCGCCGGCGCCCCTAAGGCGGAGCACAGCACGGCAAGCGCCAGCACAACCGACAGGATTTTGCGTTTCATAATTTTTCTCCTTTTCGCAGCGCACTCGGAAAACATATTCCGCGCTTGTCGCTGCAAATTCTCATTTCCAACAAATAATACTATAT
>DATMZG010000020.1:0-5920 GCA_035560415.1 Candidatus Acidiferrum sp.
GTATAACACACTCTGTCAAGGAGGAGGCCGAAAATGAAAATCGTACGGGTGAGTGAGGCGGGCGAGACCTATTACGGCGAGCTTAAGGGCGACACGGTCTATAAAATCGAAGGGGAGCTCTTCGGGGAATTCACCGTGACAGACAGGGCTGTCCCGCTTGCAAATGTCAAACTTCTGGCCCCCTGCACCCCCTCCAAAGTCGTCGCAATTGGGAAAAATTACATGGACCACATCAGCGAGATGGCGGCCATGGCGGCCCCCGAGCTGCCCGAGGAGCCGGAGGTCTTTTTAAAGCCGCCCTCCGGCATCATCGCGCCCGGTGAGGAGATTGTCTACCCCGAAGGGGCGAAGCGGGTCGACTATGAGGCCGAGATCGCCGTCGTCATCGGCAAAAAGGCCCGGTACGTCAAAAAAGAGGAGGCCGGAGACTACATATTCGGGCTGACCCTCTTAAACGACGTCTCCCGGCGCGACAGCGCCAGGACCACGACCCAGTGGGTGAACGGCAAGGGGTACGACACCTTTTGTCCCATGGGGCCCTATATCGACACTGAGGACGTGCTGGGTAAAAAGACCATCCGCTCGCACCTGTCCGGCGCGCAAAAGCAAAATTGTGACACCGACAGCCTTATTTTCTCCATTCCGGTGCTCATTGAACACCTGACAAACCGGATGACGCTGCTGCCCGGCGACGTCATCGCCACCGGTACCCCTTCGGGCGTCGGCCCCATGCAGGCGGGCGACGTCATCGTCGTCAGCTCGGACGAGCTGGGGGAGCTCATGAATCCCGTTGTCGCCGAAGTCAAGCCCCGGTAGTCATCCGGCCGGCAGGCGGGCCGAACAAATCAATTTAAGAGAGGTGCGGGACATGGATAAGGACAGCCTCAGCAAACTGATTGAGCAAAACGCCGATACATACGAGACCCTGAGCGACGCCGTCTGGGAGAGCCCGGAGCTCTGCTACAAGGAGACGACGGCCGCTGCGCTGCATGCCGACGCGCTCAAAGGGGCCGGATTTAATGTGACCTGCCCGGCCTACGGCATCGGCACCGCCTATTTGGCCGAGTACGGGCAGGGGAGCCCCGTCATTGCGCTGCTCTCGGAGTACGACGCCCTCGACGGCATGAGCCAGGAGGCCGACGCCAATGTCCGGAGCCCCATCGTCCCGGGCGGCCCCGGACACGGCTGCGGACATCAGCTTTTAGGCGCCGCTGTCGCCGAGGCGGCGGCAGCCGTCAAGGCCGTCATGGAAAAAGAGGGGGTAAAGGGCACGCTGCGAATTCTCGGCTGTCCCGCGGAAGAGGGGGGCGGCGGCAAGGTCTTTCTCATCCGGGCCGGCGCCTTCAAAGACGTCGACATCGCCCTCTCCTGGCACCCCAACGACGAGCACGGGGCGCAGGACTCGGCGCTCGCCGTCGTCATCGCCTTCTTTTCATTCACGGGCAAGGCCGCCCACGCCGCAGCCGCCCCCGAAAAGGGGCGCAGCGCCTTGGACGCCGCCGAGCTCATGAACGTCGGCACTCAGTTTTTGCGGGAGCACGTGCCGGACGACGTGCGCATTCACTACGCGTTTCACGATGTCGGCGGGCTTGCCGCCAACGTCGTGCAGGCAAACGCCAAAATACAGTACGTCATTCGCGCCAAGAAAAACGCGACGGTTTTGAACGTCTACTCCCGCATCTGCGACATCGCAAAAGGCGCCGCCCTCATGGCGGGCGTCGAAGTCTCTGAGCCCGTCATCGTCGGGGCCTACGCCGACTTCATTCCTAACGCGGCACTCGGCGGCCTCATAAACAAACATCAAAACGCCTGCCTGCCCATTGCATACACGCAAGAGGAGCTCGCCTACGCGAAGGGGTTCCAGAAGGACGGTAAGGCGGCGGAGCCCATCTGCTCAAAGCCGCCCAAAAAGCGCGAGGGCCCGGGCGGCTCGACCGACCTCGCCGACGTCAGCTGGGTTGTGCCGACGGGGGCCTTCTACGCGGCCTGCTCGGCTCTCGGCACCGTGCCCCACAGCTGGGAGCTTGTGGCGCAGGGCAAGTCCTCCATCGCCCACAAGGGCATGCACCACGCCGCAAAGGTGCTGGCGGCAAGCGCCTTGGAGCTCTTTGCCGACCCCGCCCTTGTGGAGGCGGCCAAGGCCGACTTCACAAAGTCGACCGGGGGCGAGGTCTACAAAAGCCTGCTGCCTGAGGACGCAAAGCCGCAGTAATCGTAATAACGAAAAAGCGTCCCGAAACATGTTTCGGGGCGCTTTTTGCTGTGGTACGAATCAGTTTGGGTGCTCGAATGTGACTTCGCTGAAGCGTTCAGCGAGCTCCTTTGCCGTGAGGGTCGCTTTCTCCTCGCCGGAGACGTCAAACGCGACAACCCCCCGGTGCAGCATGACAAGCCTGCCGCCGTAGGCGGCGGCGTGCTTTAAGTTGTGGGTCACCATGACGGTGGTCAGGTTTTTTTGCTGTACGATGCGGTCTGTGAGCTCCATGACAGTCTCGCTCGAGCGGGGGTCGAGGGCCGCCGTGTGCTCATCCAAAATGAGGAGCTCCAGTGGCGCCATGGCGGCGATGAGCAGCGCCAGCGCCTGCCGCTGACCGCCCGACAGGGCGTCGGCCCGCAGGTGAATTTTGTCCTCAAGCCCGAGGTCCAAGAGCTCAAGCTGCGCGCGGTAATAGTCGACGCGTCCCCGGCTGACGCCGGGAGAGAGCCCGTAGGAAGCCCCTTTGTGGTCGGCGAGCGACATGTTTTCCAGGATGGTCAGGGTGGGGCAAGTCCCCTTGGCGGGGTCCTGAAAGACCCGCCCGATGACCTTTGACCGCTCATGTTCCTTTTGCCGGCCGATATCCCGGCCGCCTAAGAAGACCTCGCCGCTGTCGGCCGTGACGCTGCCGCAAATGAGATTCAGCAGCGTCGTCTTGCCAGAGCCGTTGCCGCCGATGACGCTCACAAACTGCCTGTGGCCCGCCTCAAAGCTGAAGTCGGAAAAGAGGGCGACCTCGCTCGCAGAGCCCGGGTTGAAGGTCTTATCTATGTGCCGCAGGGAGACAAAGCCCGTTTCAGGCGCGCAGTTTTCCGGCATGCCGTTTGTCCCTCCTATCCGAGAAAAAGTTGCTCGACACAAGGGCCGCGGTGAAGAGGACCGCCATGAGCGCCTTGAGATAATTAGTCGGAAGCCCGAGCTGCATGGCGGTGACAAGGCAGGCCTTGTAGACGATGGCGCCAAGCACTGCGGCCGTCGTCGCCTTCACAAAGCGCAGCCGGCCAAACAGGCTGTTTCCGATGATGACGGCCGCCAGCGCCATGACCACCATGCCGGTGCCCGACTGGATGTTGGCGCTCCCCGCCTGCTGGGCCAAGACGCTTCCGGCCAGCGCCGTACACCCGTTGCCGATGGAAAGGCCGAGGATTTTCAGGTTGCCGGGGTCGAGCCCGAGCGAGACGACATACTGCGGATTGTCGCCGGCCGCCCGCAGAAGCAGCCCCGATTTCGTTTTGAGGTAGCAGTCGACGACCAGCTTCACGGCGGCGCAGACAAGGGCGGCGACAATCAAAACCCGGTATTTCAGCCACCCTCCTTGCAGCAGCGCGGCGGCCCCCACCGTGTAAATGGTGTCCTTGCCGTAGAACTGGACGACGGCGCTGCCCTTTGTGATGACGAGGTTGACGCTCCACATGGTGATCATCGTCAGAATGCCCGAGAGCAGGTCGGAGATGTGCAGCCGGACGTGCAGCAGCCCCGTCACGCTTCCGGCCGCAGCTCCGCAGGCAAAGGCGGCAAGGCAGGCAAGCCACGGGTCACTGCCGCCCGCAATGAGGGTGGCAGTGACGCAGGAGCCCAAGGGGAAGGTGCCGTCGACCGACAGGTCGGGAAAGCCCAGCACCCGGTAGGTGATGTAGACTCCCACCGCCACGATGCCGTAAATGAAGCCCTCCTCTAAGACGCCCCGGATGACGCCGATGACAATGTCCATGAAAAGCCCGCCTTTACTTACTTAGTTTTCGGTCTCGGCAGTCACTGCGGCGGCGTTTTCGTATGCCGCCGGCAGTGTCATGGAAAAGGCCTCCAGCACATCCGGGTTGTAGACCGGCTCGCAGTCGGTGGCCTGATAGACCGGAATTTCGCCGGCTTTGGACTCGCCGGACAGGACTTTGGCCACTGTGCCGCCGGTCTTGACCCCCAAGGCGACGTAGTCGAGGTTCTGGGCGGCAAGGCAGCCGCTTTTCAGCTGCTCAATCTCGGAGCCGAAGACCGGAATGTTCTTTTCGCCCGCCGCCTGCATCAGGAGCGAGAGGTTGTTGACGATGTTGTTGTCCGTGAAGTTGTTGATGCAGTCGATGTCCTTGGAGACAAGAGTGGAGGCGCCCGCCGCCACTTCGGAGGCGTTTGTCACCCCGACCGAGACAATTTCAAACCCGTAATCGGGGGCTGCGGCCGTGATTTCGGCCAGCTGCGTGAGGGAGTTGGGCTCGCTCACCGTGTAGAGGATGCCGATGGTCTTGGCGTCCGGCATGAAAGCCCGAATCATTTCGAGCTGCGGGCGGACCGGCAGAATGTCGGCCGAGCCTGTGCAGTTGTTGCCCGGAGCTTCAATGGACTGGACGATGCCGGCCAAAACCGGGTCGGAGACCGCGAGAAAGACGACCGGGATGTCGGTGTCCTTGGCTGCGCCGTATGCCGACATGGCGGCCGGCGTCGCAATGGCCACGATGAGGTCATACTGTTTTGCGACCATGCTCTTGGCGATGAGGTCGCCGGTCGAGGGGTCGCCCTGGGCGTTTTGCAGGTCGATTTCAAGGTTTTCGCCCTCGATATAGCCCGCCTCCTCAAGCCCCGTCACAAGTCCGTTGTAGCAGTTGTCAAGCGAGGGGTGGGGCGCGTACTGAATGACGCCGACGGTATAGGACGCCGGCTCTTCGCCGCCGGTGGGGGCGGGCTCCTCTTTTTGTGAGCAGCCGTAAAGGGAGACGGCCGCGGCCGCGGCGAGGGACAGGGCAGTCAGTTTTTTAAATGTGTTTTTCATGGGGTAATCCTCCTCAAAGTCAAGTGTTTTGGGGTGTTTGGGATATGGGATATAAGAATTTCGCGAAAATGTGTCTTTTCGCCACCAGCCATCCGACATAACACCAGCTCCTTCACTTTGAAAAAGTTTTTTACAGGCCGGAGAGCGCCCGCAGAGGAATAAAAAATGCCCTTGCCCCTGAATAAACAGGGACAAGAGCATATACTCCTGCGGTACCACCCGGATTGGCGAAAAATCGCCCGCTTTTTCCGCACACAAGTCATGTGCGCTTCCTTGATAACGGGTGAAGCTCCCGTCAAGCACTACTCGGCTCTCGGCCTTTCGTCTTGCCCTCATAAGTCCATTCAGCATACCGCGTTTTACCGCAATCCCACCGCCTGCGGCTCTCTGTGCAAACACTGCGCATGCGTACTCTTCTCAATCACAGGTTTTTGTATTTCGTTTGTGGCTATTATACGCAAGCGGGCAGTCCTTTGTCAAGCCACGGAATGGGTTTATGCGGGGAAATCATAAAAATTCGTGTGTTTTATGCATAACGGCGGTCCTTTTGAGCTATCTTTGCCGGCATTTTTCACAAGGGTCGGCCCGCAAAGATAAGACTCCGGAGCCGCTCGGTGATGTCCGCGCCGGCGGGCGGGCTATGATTTGGTGTACTCCAAAATATCCGCCACCCCGCAATCGAGCGCAAAGCAAATTCGGGCGAGGATGTCAGCGTCAATATTTTCCACCTGGTCTTTGTACCACTTGTCCACAACCTCAAACCGCGTGTCGATTTTGCGGGCAAGGTGGTTTCGGGTCATTCCCCGGGCGTCCAGCAGTTCTTTCAGCTTGAGCCTCACCCGCCCGTACGCTTTACGTTGCAGCACGGAGTTTGTTTCACGCATGTCACATCACCTCAAGAT
>DATMZG010000021.1:0-9019 GCA_035560415.1 Candidatus Acidiferrum sp.
GACGTGGCGGTCGCCATGGGGGGCGGGGCCTACCGCATGGCGATGCCGAAGGTCTGCCGCGTCGTTTTGACGGGGGCGCTGCCGGCCATGGTGTCGGCCAAGGACGTCATTTTGGAGATTTTAAGAAGGCTTTCGGTCAAGGGCGGGGTCGGCAAGGTCATGGAATATTCGGGCGACGGGCTGTCGACCCTCACGGTGCCCGAGCGGGCCACGATTGCCAACATGGGGGCGGAACTGGGGGCCACGACCTCGGTCTTCCCGAGCGACGACGTCACGCGGCAGTTCTTGCAGGCGCAAGGTAGAGGTGGCGACTGGACGGCGCTTGAGGCCGACCCCGACGCCCTCTACGACGAGGAGCTGACGGTCGACCTGTCGGCCCTCCTGCCGCTGGTCGCTCTGCCCGACAGCCCGGACGCGGTTGTGCCGGTCGCGACGCGGGCGGGACTGCCGGTCGACCAGGTCTGCATCGGCAGCTGCACCAACTCCTCTTTTGCCGACATGATGAAGGTGGCGGCCATTTTAGAGGGCAGCACGGTGAATGAAAGGGTCAGCCTCACGATTTCGCCGGGGTCAAGGCAGGTGCTGACGATGCTGGCCGCAAACGGGGCCTTGGCCGCCATGGTGGCTGCGGGCGCCCGTATACTGGAATCGGGCTGCGGGCCCTGCATCGGCATGGGACAGGCCCCCGCGACCGGGGCGGTCTCGCTGCGCACCTTTAACCGCAACTTCCACGGCCGCAGCGGCACTGTGTCTGCCGGAATTTACCTTGTCAGCCCAGAGACGGCGGCGGTCTCGGCTATTTCAGGCGTTCTGACCGACCCGCGCGGCTTTGGCGCGATTCCCCAGATTCCCACGCCCGACTGGTTTCCGCCCAAGGACAACATGGTGGTGCAGCCCGATAAGGACGGCGCGACTGAAGTCGTGCGGGGGCCCAACATCAAGCCCTTCCCCAAGGGAAAGCCGGTTGCGGGGGATGTGCGGGGGCCGCTGCTCATCAAGCTCGGGGACAACATCACGACAGACGACATCATGCCCTCCACGGCAAAGCTGCTGCCCTACCGCTCCAACATCCCCTATCTCGCGGACTTTTGCCTCGTCCCCTGCGACCCCGGATTTCCGGCCAGAGCCAAAGGGGCGGGCGGCGGCGTCATTGCGGCCGGCGCAAACTACGGGCAGGGCTCCTCCCGCGAGCACGCGGCCCTGGCGCCGCTCTACCTCGGCGTGCGGGCCGTCGTCGCGGTGTCCTTTGCGCGAATTCACCGGGCCAACCTCATCAACAACGGCATTTTGCCCTTGACCTTTGTAAATCCCGCCGACCTCGACGCCCTGACCGTGGGGGACGAGCTTGTCATTGAGGACGCGGCGGCGCAGCTTGACAAAAGGACCGTCACCCTGCAAAATAAGACGACGGGAAAGAGCTTTGTGACGGCGGCGGGCTTTACGGAGTTTGAAGCCGAAATGCTGAAAGCCGGCGGGCTCATCAACTTAATCGGGGGCGGCAAAAATGCGTGACGTCATCATAATTCCGGGCGACGGCATCGGGCCGGAGGTCGCGGCGGCGGCAAGGCTTGTGCTGGGCGCATCGGGGGTCGGAATCAACTGGATTGAGAAGTTGGCCGGGGCCGCCTGCATTGAGAAATATCATACGCCCTTGCCACAGGAGACGATAGACGCGGTGCGGTCTGCCGGGGTGGCCCTGAAGGGGCCGGTGACGACGCCTGTCGGCAGCGGCTTTCGCAGCGTCAACGTCGCGCTGCGGCAGGAGCTCGAACTCTACGTCAACCTGCGGCCGGTGAGGTCAATTCCCGGCATTCCGTCAAGATATGAGGGCATAGACCTTGTCATTGTGCGGGAGAATATGGAGGACCTCTACGCCGGGGTGGAGCACATGGTGGGGGAGGACGCGGCCGAGAGCATTAAAATTTTCACGAGGGGCGGTTGCCGCCGCATTTTGCGGTACGCTTTTGAGTATGCCGCTTCCCACGGGCGCAAAAAAGTGACGGCCGTGCACAAGGCCAACATCATGAAGCTGACAGACGGCATGTTTTTGGCCGAGGCCCGCAAGATGGCGGCGGAGTATCCGGCCCTCATCTACGAGGACAAAATTGTCGACGCCCTCTGCATGGAGCTTGTGACGGCCCCCGAGAAGTTCGATGTGCTGGTGCTGCCCAATCTCTACGGCGACATCGTCTCCGACCTCGCGGCGGGGCTTGTGGGGGGGCTCGGCGTCGCCCCCGGCGCAAATCTCGGCGACAAGACCGCCATATTTGAGGCGGTGCACGGCTCGGCCCCGACAATTGCCGGAAAGAATGTCGCAAACCCGACTTCGCTCATCTTGTCCGGCGCCATGCTGCTGCGCCACATCGGCGAGGAGAGAGCGGCAAGGGCCGTTGAGGAGGCTGTCGCGGCGGTGGCGGGGGGCGGCAAGGCCCTGACGGCCGAGCACGGCGGGAAAACCGGCACAAGGGAGCTTGCGGCGGCTGTTGCGGCAAAAGTGAAAGAGCTGATTTAGTTTACATAAAAGGGGGCGCCTGAATTGCAGGATGAGGAGCGGCAGCTGAAAAACCGTCTGTATGAGCTTTCGGACCGGGGCGGCTGCTCGGAATTTCTGACGACGGGCGAGCAGCAGGTTTTGTCCCGCACGGGGCTCCCCTGCGCCCTCGAGGGGGGACACCCTGAGGCCGAGCGGCGGGTGGCCGACTTTGGCGCCGCCGCGAAAATCGCCTGCCTTGAAATTGCGCCCCTTATGGAGAAGTTTGCCGGGGATGTGACGCACAGGGATTTCCTCGGCGCTTTGATGGGGCTGGGGCTGCGCCGCGAGACAATGGGGGACATTGTGCTCGTCGGTAAGCGGGGCTATCTCTTTTGCCTTGAGAGCGTGGCGGACTTCATTATGGCCCAGCTGAGTGAGGTCGGGCGAACAAGGGTCAAAGTCACCCGCGGGACACTTCCGGAGGGGGCGGCGGCCCTGCCGGAGGCGGTGTCCGTCGTCGTGTCGTCGCTGCGGCTTGACGGGCTTGTCGCGGCCGTCTTTGACCTTTCGCGCGCGCAGAGCGCGGAGCTCTTCGCCAAAGAGCGGGTGCTGCTCGGCGGGACCCCCGCCAAGGGCCCGGCGCAGGAGGCAAGGGCGGGGGACATCATCTCGGTGCGTGGCTTTGGCCGCTTTCGGTTTGACGGCGAGGCCCGCGAGACCAGAAAAGGCCGCCTGCGGGTCATGATACGGAAATATTAAAAAAGAGCTGCCATATGGCAGCTCCTTTTTTTATTCCGTAAGAAATTGTGCGGGGCCGGCTTCTAAAATCTCCTTTGCGGCCACGGCGTCCCTCGCGTCAACCAGAATGGCCCTTATGCCGGTCGTGCCGCTCATGAGCTCTGCGGGGCTGGAGCAGCCGAAAAGGCGAACCCGGATGCCGCAGGACGCCAAAAGCGAGACGAGGATGGCGGTCTGCACATTGCCCCAGGAGCCCGCCACCGGCACAAGGTCGGTTAAGGGCAAAAGCGGCGAGCCTGCCGGCGCAAACCCCTTTGGCGCAGTGCCCGGCAGCAGCTGCGCGCCGCAGTCGGTGCAAGTCGTATAGCCGTCTCTGTAAGTTTCGCCGCACTGTGGACAGTAGGGCATGGGGGGCCTACTTGTCTTTTTTGCCAAAGAGGGAGCGCAGCCCGCGGCCCTCTTTGGCCTGCTCGGCTTTTTTGGCCTGATATTCCCGCTGTTTTTCCTGCAGGGCGCCGCCGCCCGCCATGAGGGTGGCCTTGCCCCACATGCCGGTGTTGACGTGGTGGCCCTGTGCAATGTGCGCCATGACGCACGCATCCGCGTCGCCGGAGTTGTCGGCGTAGAGCCGGATGTTGGCCTCGGCGGTTGAGAGCCGCGAGCTGTCCTTGATGCCGTCGCAAATGAGCACGTTGGTCACTTTCCAGCCGAGCTCAATGGCGTGGGAGCCGGCGCCCTTGCCTTTGAAGGGCACAATTTCAGTGCTCGAAACCGTGCCGTCCTCCTCGACGATGTAGACCTTGAACTCGGTGGCTTTCTCAAAACTTTTGGCGATTTTCCCGTCCTCATAGGGGACTGAGATGGTGGTGTACACTGCTTTTCCGCTCTCCTTTACACGTTATCGAATTTGGCCGCTGCCGTAAATTTGGAACTTGGTCGTGGTCAGCTCCTTCAGCCCAATGGGGCCGCGGGTGTGGAGCTTCTGGTTGGAGATGCCCATTTCGGCCCCCATGCCGAAGACCCCGCCGTCGGTGAACCGCGTCGAGGCGTTGACATAGACGGCTGCGGCGTCGACCTGCTGCAAAAAGTATTCGGCCGCCCCGTAGGACTCAGTGACGATGGCCTCGCTGTGGTGGGTGCCGTACTTTGTGATGTGGTCCACGGCCTCCCGGGCTGAGGAGACGACCTTGACTGAGAGGATGTAGTCGAGGTACTCGGTGTAGTAGTCCTCCTCGGTGGCCTCTTTTATGCCGGGCAGGATGGCCAAAGTCTCGGGGCAGCCGCGCAGCTCGACGTTTTTCATATCGAGCCTCTCTTTTGCCATGGGCAAAAACTTTGCTGCGACGGCCCTGTGGACGAGGAGCGACTCTGCTGCGTTGCAGACCGACGGGCGGGAGGTCTTGGCGTTGTAGAGGATGTCGGCCGCCATCTCTAAGTCGGCCGATTCGTCGACATAGACGTGGCAGTTGCCGGTGCCGGTCTCAATGACCGGGACGATGGAGCTTTTGACGACGGCGTCAATGAGCCGCCCTGAGCCGCGCGGGATGAGGACGTCGATGTAGCCGTAGGCCCGCATCATGGCGGTGGCGCTGTCGTGGGAGGTGTCGGTCACGAGCTGTACGGCGTCGCGGGGCAGCCCCGCGGATTCTATTGCGTCTTGCATGAGCTGCGCAAAGGCCATGTTGGAGTTTATGGCCTCCTTGCCGCCCCGCAGGATGCAGGCGTTGCCCGATTTGAGGCAGAGGGCGGCGGCGTCGACCGTCACATTGGGCCTCGACTCGTAAATCATGCCGACGACGCCGAGCGGCACTTTGGTTTTGAGCACCCGCAGGCCGTTGGGGCGGGTGACGCCCGACTCCACGACCCCGACGGGGTCGGGCAGGGCGATGATTTCGCGTGTCGCCTCCGCAATGCCGGCGATGCGCTCAGGCGTTAAACTAAGCCTGTCGAGCATGACGGGGCCGATGCCGTTTTCCTTGGCCTTTTCGCAGTCTTTTTCGTTTGCCGCCATGATTGCGGCGGTGCCCGCTATGAGCGCCCGGGCGATTGTCTCAAGCGCCCCGTCCCGGAGGGCGCAGGGGGCGACGGCGAGCTGCCGGGCGGCAGTTCTTGCCCGCTTTCCCATTTCGTTTATATCAAACATCATAAATCCTCCCAAATAAACCTTGTGCCGACTTTAGCCCCGTCGCAGAGCGCATAGAGCAGGTCGGGGTTTTCGCCGTTTACAATGGCCATCGGAATGCCGGCTTTGCGGCAAATTTCGGCCGCCCGCAGCTTTGTCACCATGCCGCCGGTGCCCCGCTCGGAGCCTGCGGCGCCGCCCAAAGCCATGACTTCGGGCGTCAGGGCCGTCACGACGTCGAGGAGCATTGCGCCGGGGTCGCTGCGGGGGTCGGCCGTGTAGAGCCCGTCAATGTCCGACATGAGCACGAGGGCGTCGGCCCCGGCCATTTCGGCCACGACGGCCGACAGCGTGTCGTTGTCGCCGATGGCGATCTCCTCGACGGCGACCGTGTCGTTTTCATTGAAGACGGGGATGGTGTCAAGCGCCAAAAGGCGCGAAATCGTGTTGACGATGTGGATGCGCCGCCCCTCGTGGGCGACGTCCTCATGGGTCAGCAGCACCTGCGCCGCCACGTGGCTGTAGGCCCCGAAGCAGTGGTCGTACATGGCCATGAGCTCGCACTGGCCGACGGCGGCGGCCGCCTGTTTTGTCGGCGTGTCACAAGGTCGGGAAGGCAGACGAAGCTTGCCAACGCCTACGGCGATGGCGCCGGACGAGACCAGCATGATCTCGCGTCCGGAATTTTTGAGATCCGCCAGCACCTTGCAGAGCTGCTCGATGCGCCGGATGTTCATACGGCCGGTCTCGTATGTCAGGGTGGAAGTGCCCACCTTGACCACGATGCGCCGCGCTTCTGAAAATGACTTCATTGGTGAAAGCCCTCCTTACTTCGCCGGGATACAATCCGAGCTATTAAACCATTATAGCAATCTCAGCATAAAATGGCAACTAAAAATGCTTTTTTAAGGCAATTGCCCGCCGCCGCATTTGGAAAACATTTTGCGGCGACTGTCTGTCAAACGGGTTGACGTTTTGTGCAAAACATGCTATACTCAGTTTCGCTGTTCGTGATTTTGTTTAAGAAATCAAGGGCGCGCAATATTCGGAGAGGTATCGAAGCGGTCATAACGGGGCTGACTCGAAATCAGTTTGTGGGCAACCACACGCGGGTTCGAATCCCGCCCTCTCCGCCAAGAGCAAAGTGACGCCCAAAGGCGTCATTTTGCTCTTGGCAACAAGGTTGAGGGATTCGAACGGGGGCTGGAGTGAATGACGTGCCGGTGGCACGTCAGAGCAGCCCAAGGCGCTTACATTTTCTGCGGAAAATGCGTGCGCTTTTTGCAAAGCAAAAGCGCGAAGCGCCTCGCGGGCGGGACCAGTCCCCCCCGCGTGCCCCCCTGGCCTCCGGCGGGGTTTGCGCACCAGTCTTACGAATACAAACACAAGTCCATCTACACCAATATATAAAAATTGAGGTGTCTGATTGAAAAAGAAAAGTCATATCCTGCTGGGCAGATATTTGAATGACACGCAGGCGTTCGAAAAACCGAATTACGAAAAAGCTTTTTTATTCGGCTGTGTCGAGCCGGACTACAACCTTTTGACCTACTGCAAGGGGGCCCTGATGGGCAGCCTCATCCGGGGACACAACTTCAAAAAAGCCCAGCAACATTTGCGCAAGACCATGGTCAAGCTGCAAAACCACAGGCAGCTGATGATTTTGAGATATTACCGCCTCGGCAAGCTCATTCACTACGTTGCGGACGCGTTCACGGCCGCGCACAACGACGCGTGGAGCGCAGTGGCCCACATGGACTACGAGATTGCGCTACATAGCCAGCTTGTCAAGGACATTGCGGAGTCCTTTGCGGCCCTTCAAAACGGCATCGGGGGACCTGTCATGGAGTATTTTATCGCAAAGCACCAGCAGTACCGCGCGGCTTGGCAAAGCCCCCACACCGACGTGCAGTTTATCATTGAGGCGACCGGCGTCGTCTTCCGGCAGCTCGCGCCGCATCTGCAGTTTGCACCGCAGGTGGGGCTTGCGCAGGAGAGTTTTGTGACCGGCGCTTAAATATTCGAAAATGAAGGGATGCCTAAGGGGTATCCTTTTCTTTTTTGGGCTTGGATGGATTTTCCGGCGCGGCGCCCTCAAAATTTATGCAAATTTGCCATTGACCGCCGGAAAAATTTGGCGTACAATGACAAAAATCTCTTTTGGGAGCATGCACATGAACTTTTTATCCGTTGGCATAATTCGCACGATTGGCATTATCATTATTTGTGATAATGCGATTTTGCGTTGTGCCAAATGAGGGAGACGGGCCATATCTGGCGCCCCTTGCGGCAAACGCCGCAAAGGGGCGTTTTGTATTTTGGGGCAAAATAAAAAAAGAGCCGTGGCGGCGCAAAAATGCGCCCGCCCGCGGACAAAAGGAGCGGGAGTATGCTGACTTTAGACCGGGTTTACAGGGCGCAGCACACGCTGCAGGGCGTCATTCGCAAGACCGACCTCATTTTATCCTCCGGCATTGCGCCGGACTGCGAGCTATGGCTCAAGGCCGAGAATTTGCAGGTGACGGGGGCCTTTAAAATGCGGGGCGCCTATTTCAAGATGTCGACTTTGACCAAAGAGGAGAAGGCCGCAGGCGTCATCGCCTGCTCGGCCGGAAACCACGCGCAGGGGGTTGCGCTGTCGGCCAGTAGCGCAGGGGTGGCGGCCACCATTTTCATTCCGAGCATTGCGCCCATCTCCAAAATTGAGGCGACGCGGCGCATGGGCGCGCAGGTCAGGCTCATCGACGGCGTCTACGACGACGCCTACGAGGCGGCCGTGGCCTTTGAAAAGGCGCAGGGCGGCGTTTTGATTCACCCCTTCAACGACCCTGACGTCATCACGGGGCAGGGCACAATCGGGCTTGAAATTTTGGAGCAGCTCGGGGAGCCCGAGGCCGTCATCGTGCCGGTGGGCGGCGGCGGGCTCATTTCGGGCATCGCCTTCGTCATCAAGTCGCTGCACCCCGCCTGCAAGGTCTACGGCGTGCAGGCCGAGAGCGCCGCCGGCATGGTCGCCTCCCTGCGGGCGGGGCGCCGGGAGTGCCTCCAAAGTGTGTCGACCTTTGCCGACGGCATCGCGGTCAAGTGCCCGGGAGAGCTCACTTATGAGCTCTGCGGCAAATATGTCGACGAGGTCGTGACCGTGTCGGACGACGAGATTGCGACGGCCATTCTGGCCCTGATGGAGCAGCAAAAGCTGGTCGCGGAGGGCGCCGGGGCGGCCTCGGTCGCGGCCGCCATGTTCCGCAAGCTGCCCATAGCGGGCAAAAAGGTCTGCGCCGTCGTCTCGGGCGGAAACATTGACGTCAACCTGCTCTCCCG
Organism: Candidatus Acidiferrum sp.; assembly: GCA_035560415.1. Taxonomy (GTDB): domain Bacteria; phylum Bacillota; class Clostridia; order Oscillospirales; family Feifaniaceae; genus DATMXT01. Next base: position 8,655 of record DATMZG010000021.1, read on the forward strand.
CGTCATCAACCGGGGGCTGCTGGCGACCGGCCGCCTCGCCGAGCTCAAAATTGAGATGCTAGACAGGCCGGGCCAGCTGCGGGACGCCTCGGCCATCATCGCCGGCATGGGGGCCAACGTGACGAAAGTCATTCACAACCCGGGCGGTGAGAACACCGACATCATGGGCTGCTACTTGCACATCTCAATGGAGACCAAAAACAAGCGGCATATTCTGGACATCAAAGAGGCGCTTGTGGGGGCGGGCTACCGCATCATCGAGGAATAGGGCTTTAAGCGCGGGGGGGCCGGCCGGCACAGTTGCCGGCCGGCCTCCGAGGCTGTCGAAAAAGTCATTTTCGACAGCCTGATTTTCTCGGCGCTCC
>DATMZG010000022.1:0-6397 GCA_035560415.1 Candidatus Acidiferrum sp.
GTATAGTATGTATGTCATGGCATTTCCGGCGGCTTTTTCAAAAATTCGAGCAGTATGTGCTCAGGCATGGGTTTTGCGAAGAAGTAGCCCTGTATGACATGGGCGCCCAGCCGCTGCACCCGGTGCACCTGTTCGCCGGTCTCAACCCCTTCAATGATGACCGCAAGGCCGATTTTGCTGAAAATTTCAATGAGCCCCTCAAAGAGCGCCGCGTTGATGCTCTGCGCCGCAATGAGCATGGAGCGGTCGAGCTTGACAATGGAAAAGGGCAGCGACACCACCTGCGAGATGTTGGCAAAGCCGGTGCCAAAGTCGTCGAGGGCAAAGGAAAAGCCCGCCGCAATGAGGGAGCGCATGAACTCTTTCAGCATGGCCGGATGGCTGGTCGCAGCGGTCTCGGTCACCTCAAAGCAGACCCGCTCGGGGGAGACGCAGCTCTCGGAGATGATGCTGTACAGGCGCTTGTACTCGCCGGTGGAAAACTCGGTGGCCGAGAGATTGAGCTCCACTTTGGGCACGAGCTCGGGGCCGTTGCGGCGCAGAAAGGCGCCGACCTCCCGAATGACATACTCATCAATGCGCAAAATGAGCCCGGAGCGCTCGGCAATGGGAATGAACTCGCCCGGCGACACCTCCCCGAGCGTCGGATGCCGCATGCGCAGCAGCGCCTCCACGCCCTCGTAGCGGCCCTCTTTCATGTTGTAGAGGGGCTGATAATGGAGAATAAGCCCTTCGCCGCTCGCCAAAACGTCGCGAATGGCGTTTTCCACGTCGTTTCGGCGCTGAGTGATGTATAGGAGGCTTGTGTCGACTTGCTTTTTCGTGCCCCAGCCGTCCCGGTCGGTGTCGGAATAGGCGTTGTCGAGCAGGCTCACGACCTCTTCGGCCGATTTGAAAAAGTCGGGCTGGCCGAAGTGCCGAATGGTGCAGGACAGCGTCGTATAGCCCTGCCCCGCCAACCACGGCCGCTCAAACCGGCGCTCTACGCAGAAGATTACGCGGTTATACACCGACTCGGAATTTGCCACAATCAAAAACCTGGAGCCGTACATGCGAAAGCTGCGCACGCCGCCCTCAAGCTCATTGAAAAAAGCGCCGACCTGGGAGAAGAGCTTGTTGCCGATCTCCACGCCGAAGGAGTTGTTGATTTGCCTAATTCCGCCGACGTCGACGGCGACAAGCCAAAGCGGCTTTTTCTCAATGAGCTGGTCGTTTAAAAAAGTCATCATGGCCGTATAGTTGAAGACGCCGCTGTTTAAATCGAGCATGATCTCGGGGTTTTGCAGCGTGAAGAACATGGTCAGCATGGTGCCCGCGAGCGTCACGCCGGTCAGCAGATATTGGGGCCAGACGTACTGCGCGCAAAGTGTGGCCGCGAGGGCCACGCAAAGCCAGAGCATCGTGACAAACTGGCTGTGCTGGAGCTTGCGGCGAAAGGCGACGATCATACCGAAAATGAGCGGGAGATAAAAGAGGGCGTTAAAATAGAGCAGGTTAAAAAGGGGCCCGCGCGTGTAGACGCCGACGCCGCTTGACAGGTCAATGTAAAAAATCCATTTTGTAAACGGGTTGGAGACCAGCACGAGCAGACAGGCGGCCACCGGCGCCATGAGCAGAGGCAGAATATTCCGGCGCCAGGTGTAGTAGAGCCCGGCCAGCGCGACGAGGTAGGCCAGAAAGAGGGGCAGCAGGACAAACTGAAGCGCGTAAAAGGCCGTGTTAATCAGATAGTTCACATAGGGCGGCAGCTCGGCCGCGTACATGATGGTGTAGGAGCCCGCGACGTCGAGCAGAATGTCCCCGGCCGAACAGATCAAAAGCACGCCAAACAGCTTGTTTTGAAAGCTCGGGAACCGGCGCACGGTAAAAAATCGAATTAACACAATCACGAGGAAAAGAAGGGCGCAAACCTCATACTGAGTGATGTAGGTCATATAACCCCCCTCTTACTCACAATTAGCCTAATTGTAACATTTACAAATTGAATTGTAACATCTGCAAACTGAATAATCAACCGCTCTGCATAAAAAACTTGTACAAAAATTGAGGAAATATGACAATTTATCCGGAAAATGTACCCGTAGGAGCACAAAAAAGCGGAGCGGAGCCGGTCGGTATGTCGTGCATGTTGTGAAATTAAGGGGTTTAAGAATATGCAAACCGTTAAGTAAATATCGGACTGTATATATTAAGAGGGTATCCTATTAAATACATCAAATTACAGCGGCTTTTCATATATGGCATAGGGCTCGCCCTCGGAGCGGATATCCGCAAAATCCACGTAGCCGATATGTACATATCCCGTCTCCTCGTAGATGTGGCGGGCCGGCGCGTTTTCATGGAAAGTGTCGAGCCGCATGACGACAGCCCCCTGCCGCAGAGCAAGCTCCTCAGCATAGGCGAGAAGCCGCCGGGAGAGCCCTGAGCCCCTCGCGGCCGGCCGAGTGGCAAGCGTGTGAATGACCCGCACTTTGTCTGGCGGGGCCTCCACGCGCCAGGGCATGTCCCCGTACTGCGGAGCCTGGGCGGCATTGACGGTCACAGTGCCGACAATTTCCCCATCCAGTTCGGCCACATACAGGTCGCCTCTGGCAAAGGCGGCCGCCGGAACGGCCGGCGTGGGGTATTTGCCGTGGTGCCAGTTGGGGTAGTTGTTGCCGGTGCGGTGCAGGTGTTCTATGACCTGCTCCAGCAGGTCGGCGACGGCCGGGACGTCCTCCGCCACAGCGGGTCTGATGGTGAGCATTTAAAAATTCCCCCCGAAAAAAGTCTTGCAGCGGCCTGTGGCGCCTGATGCTGTCCGCCGGTCTGATCGGTTATGCGCTCACGCGGGTTTTTCAATGACGGCAAGTCCCCACAGACCGTCCTTTTTGAGCATGGCATAGGTGCGGCCGTCCCCGCCGACATAGGGCAGCGAGACGCTTTCAAGGCCCGAAACGGTGAGCCCTGCGCCGACATATCCGTCCGCCAGCCGCAGCAGGCCGCACTGCGCGTAAGCCGCAAGCTCCTCCCCGGTGATGGGGTCTTCGCGCTGCGGCGCGACGGCGATGGCGCCGTCCCTTGCCACGACACCCCACTTGCCCTCCCCGTCAATACAGGCGGCAAAACCGCTCACAAAGCCGCCGGAAACCCGGATTCCCCCGGGGAGCGGAATGTCGATTTCTTCGAGCTTCGTGTTGACATAGGTGTCGGTCTGGGAGACCAGCCGCAAAAACTCGCCTCCGTCGCAGGACACCACATCGGCGTAGACGGCCTCAGTCAGCTGTCGGCCCACAGCGTTTGTCACGCCCCAAAGATCGGCCTCACGGTAGGCATAGAGCCCGCCGCCGACCGCTTTGAGCTGCTGGAAGCGGGGGAGATACAAAATATTGCCGCTTCGGTCGGCAAGGCCCCACAGCGCCCCGTCATAGAGGGCGATGGCGCCGCCCGGCAGCACCTCGGCGCCCTCCCAGGCCGCGTCGACGACAAAGTCGCCCTCGGGGCCGATGACGCCCCACAGTCCGTCCTTGCGCACGACCGCAAGCTCCTCTGCAAAGTTTTTCGCGTCCTCAAAGACAAAGGGGATGGAGGGTGCGCCCGTCTCGTCGAGATAGCCGTATCCGCCGTCAATGCGGCAGGCGATGAGCCCGCCGCTGCTGACAAGCGGTGTCCCTGAAAAAGGCTCCGCCACGACATGCCCCGCGGTGTCAATCATGCCGTAGAGGCCCGCCGCCGCAACGCAGGCCCGACCGCCCGAAAAGGGGTAGGCGGCGTCCCAGTAAGCCGGAATCTGCATGGCTCCGGCAGTGTCGATATATCCCCAGGGGCCCTTGGCGTCGCCGGTCGAAACCGGGCAAAATCCTTCGGAGAACTCCCCCGCCTGCGCGTATTTGGGCGTGACAATCCACCCGTAACCGATGGGCTCCTCTTCCGGCTGCGGCTGCGGAGTGACCGACGCCGGCACACAGCCGGACAGAAGCGCGGCAAGCGCAAGGGCCGGCAACAGTCTACTTTTCATCTTCCTGCTCCTTATACAGCGTCTTTGTGATGACAATGCTGTTCTTGCGGCGAAATTCCCGGTCGAGGTAGCTGTAATAGGCCCCGGGAGTCAGAATGCCGTTCAGCGAAATGATATCGGTGCCCACGAGGCCCACCACCTTGTCGGCCAGCAGGGCGCAGTTGGTGCTTGCGGCGAAATAAGTGCGAAAGCCGCCGGACCTGAACTTATAGAGCTGCGCGTCCAGGTTTTTGACAAAGGAGGACGCATAATCGTCGTGTATGCCGCCGGGGTCGCGCTGAATGGGCGAGGGCCAGGGGTCGACCTCCCGCATCAGGTCCTCCATGCGCAGCTCAACCCGCTCACGCTGTCCCTCGGTCAGCCGCAGGCCAAACCCGAAAATGGATTTTTTTCTCGCTTTAATGCAGTAGTCGAGGTATTTTTCCTTCCCTTTGACAATGGCCAGCACGCCGCTGCTGATGACCCCGCCCAGCCGGTAACTCGCCTCGTCGTAACTGCCGAAAGTCATCACCGTGTCTTCATAACACAGGTCGACGTGTCCAAACACCCCGGCCCCCTTTTTTGCGGCGTGAATGAAAATTTCGAGGTCGGGGACGGCGCAGGGGTCTTTATAAAGGTCCTGTTCAGGCTCGTCTTTCGTGAGCCGCAGCGTCTCGTTGACCTTGTCGATGGCCGAACGGGGGACGAGGGCGGTCAGGCCTGTCGGCAATTGAATGCGAATGTGCCGCTTGACGACATCCGACATCGAGCTGCGGCCCGGAAAGAGCTCGCGCCGGAAATCGGAGGCGGTACTGAGCGACATGAGAATGAAATAGCCGGCCAGAAGGAACCTCAGCATGCCGGAGCGAATGGAGGGGTAGAGGATGAGGGCCGCTCCGAAGCCGAGCGACACGAGCCCCAGCAGCAGCGGCTGCACGGCGCCCCGCATGCGGTCGCGTTTTCGAAGGAAAAACGTGATGAAGTGAATCGTGGCGGTCAATAGCAAATAGCCGCCAAGCGCCGGCGGGAAAAGGGCAAAAAAAGTCTCCTCACGCAAGAGCGTGAAAGTCGCGAGCCCGAGGTTTGCGCACCCTAAGAGCAGCCGCAGCGGCCGCCGGTCGGCGTCCGATGAAAAAGCGCCCACGATGCCGGACAGGCCGAGCACCGTCAGCAGTGTCGCCATCGCAAAATGAAAGAGTTCGACAGCCAAAGACGGCCACAGCAAAATCGCGGCCGCCGTAAGCGCGTAGCCGACGGCGCTGAGCAGCAGCGTGCCGGAGGTCAGGCGCTTTTTTACGTCAATAGACAGCTTGTACTGTTTCATCGGGGGTGTTGTCTCCTCGGAAGGTCGCGTTTTTGCGGCGTATTTCCGCCTGCAGCGCCTCCATGGCCTCGCCGGCCAGTAGTTCGGCCTCTTCGCGGCGGACAAAATCGTCGGCCGCGAGTTCATAGCGCAGTGAAAAGTAGTTTTCCCCGGCCGCAACGAGGGCCTTATAGATGCCCGAGAGCTCGCAGGCCGGGATGGTCGCCTCGAGGGCGGTGGGGCTCAGGCCTGCCGCATGAAAGAGCGGGGCCAGATAGAGCCGGCGAATTTTTGCGGTCGCATCGACCGCGAGAATCAGTTCGCCTGCCGCGGCCCGTTTGGCCGCCTCAAACTGCAAGAGCCAGAAGTTGTTCTCAGCGAGCCTGAGCAGCGCTTTGACGTCGAACCGGTCGGGCGTGGGCACCGCGGCGGTCAGGGCGTTGTTCCACTCCCAGAGGACCCGCTCGTCCTTACGCACGCCGCAGAAATTCGAGGCCCCGACAACCGCGAGGTCAATCCGGTGGGGCGCTTCCCCATAGAGACAGGACAGCTCCGCTGAGGACGCTGCCCGGCAGGCGAGCAAAGACCCCGCCGACTGCGCAATGGCCAGCCGGTCGGCCGCGACGGAGGAGGCGCTTTTGTCGGTGCAGACAATCTGGAAAAACGGCACGGTGCCGTCCCGCAGCAGCAAGCCGATCACGCCCTGCCGCGCCCTGCAGGCGGTGGAGAGCGATGAGCTCAAAACCTCCACAATGACCACCTCCGCCGATATGATGTCGCATGCCGCAAGCGCTGCCAGCGGACAAAATCACGGCCGCACACGCCCTCTCCCGAAGCGCGAAAATCGCAAGCACGAAAAAATCGAAAAAATAGCCGCTCTGCGTTTATTATACCACAAGCGCCGGGCGCGAAGTGGGATAATGGCCGCATATGCGTTCGCCCGCAGGGCGAAAATCGCATGCGGAATTAAAACAAGTAAAATAGCCGCTCTGCGTTTATTATACCACAAGCGCCGGGCGCAAAGTGGGATAATGGTCGCATATGCGTTCGCCCGCAGGGCGAAAATCGCATGCGGAATTTAATCAGGTATAATAGCCGCTCTGCGGATAGTATACCAC
>DATMZG010000023.1:0-13769 GCA_035560415.1 Candidatus Acidiferrum sp.
TAATATATGTCTTCCAAACACCATTGTCAATGAAGCAAGACTTCATATCCCGCGAAAAGGAATATTTGGCAGTTTTCGACAGTCGCGGCCCTGCGGGGACTCTCTATTTCCACGCATTTTGTGGACAAAAAGCAACTCGGATCTTGTGATTGTTCCCGATTTGGAATATAGTATTTGTATCACGCACCGAAAGAAGGAAGTGGCACACACCGTGACTCAAAAAGAACAAGTGATAGAGGCCATGCGGCAAAACGGCGGCTATGCCACATTCGGGCAGCTGAACGGCATGCTTGATTTTTCGTCCTGGAAAACGAGAACGCCGCAGGCCTCGGTCCGGCGCATTGTACAGGTGAACAGGGAATTTTTTAAAGTCTCTCCGGGGCTTTGGGCGCTGGCCGACCGCCGCAATACCGTGCTGTCCAAATTTGAAATCAAAGACAACGATGAAAAGAGAAAAGCCGAATTCTCTCATTCCTATTTTCAGGGACTGCTCGTCGAAATGGGCAACTTTCAGGGCTTTGACACCTACGTCCCAAACCAGGACAAAAACCGGCGGTTTTTGGAAAAACCGCTCGGGAGCATCGCAACGCTCAAAGAAATCCATGCGTTCACCTATCCGCCCATCCTCAGCAAGGCAAAGACCGTCGATGTCGTGTGGTTCAACGCGCGCAAACTCCCGCAGGCTTTTTTTGAGGTCGAGCACTCGACCGACATTCAAAATTCGCTGGTCAAGTTCTATGAGTTGCAGGACTTCGCGGCGCGCTTTTGCATCGTCGCGCCGGACTATCGCAAGCGGCAATTTGACAGCGTGACCCAGCTGTCTGTTTTCGAGCGGATTCGGTCAAGAGTGGAATTTATCTCTTATGACGACATTGCCAAAGAGCACGAAAAACGCTCTATGGGCAGGTTGTTTTAGCCCACACTCCCCTTCTTAAAAATACCGCCGCGCCCGCTTGCAGGGCGCGGCGGTATTTAGAATGTCGAAAAACCTATGGGTTTTCCGCCAAAAGAGCGGTGCCCTAACCGCGCGAAGTGAATTCGCGCTGGCGGGCGGCATTATATTGCCTTATTTTTTAAACGTGTTAAAAAAATAAGGATTTCATGCACATTTTCTCGGGCCTTTTGGATAGCCGAGAAAAGGAAATACCGCCGCTCATTTTGGGTGGCGGTATTCCCTTTTCCTCCCCTCTTAACAAAACCTTTATACGTTTATAAAAACTTAATACAAACGGGCAAACCGAAACACCGTCCTCACACTTTTTGCGCTAATATAAACCCGTTGCAAAGAAAGGCGGGTGGCCGACATGACGGCGCTGCTCATCCTCATCATTTTATACATCGGCGCCCTCGGCTACCTTGTCGCGGCCGGGGTTGACCGCTTCACGGCGCGGGGCGGCATTGCCGAGAGCCCACAGGGGCGGGCAAACCGGGGCGTGCTGCTCTACGGCTCACCGCAGGCGGAAGTCGCCCTGAAAAGGGCCGGCGTCAAATGCCGCGTCCTCACGGAGCCTTCCATGCCGCAAGACGGCAGCTACACGGCCCTTCTCGCCCTCTCGGAGGACGACGCCGCCAACCTCGCGCTCTGCCGGGCGGCCTTTCGCCTCGACCCCGGCATCTGCATTGTCGCCCGGTGCGCCACCCCTGAGCTGCAAGACAGCTTCAGGGAGGCGGGGGCCGGCCTGCTCCTCGGCCGGGGGGAGCCGGCAGACACCGTAATCGCCCGGCTTTTCCGGAAGGACATAGGCATATGACAATTAATCATCATTTTCGCGCAACCCAGATCATCGCATTCGGCTTTGCCTTACTTATTCTCATCGGCGGGCTCCTGCTGAGCCTGCCGGTCTCAAACCGAAGCGGTGAGGGCATCCCGCTTTTAGACGGCATTTTCACGGCGGCTTCGGCCACCTGCGTCACGGGGCTCGTGCTCTACGACACCTGGTCCCAGTTTACGCTGTTCGGACAGGCGGTCATCCTGCTGCTCATCCAAATCGGGGGGCTCGGCTTCATGGCGGTCGCCATTTTGTTCTCGCTGGCCTTCGGCCGGCGCATCGGCCTGCGGGAGCGCTCGCTTTTGGCCGAGGCCGTCAGCACCATGCAGGTGGGGGGCGTCGTGCGGCTCGTGCGGCGCATGCTGCTGGGGACGGCGGCCTTTGAACTTCTTGGCGCAGCCGTCCTGTCCCTTCGGTTCGTGCCGGAGTTTGGTGCGGCAAAGGGGCTGTGGCTCGCCCTCTTTCACGCGGTGTCGGCCTTTTGCAACGCCGGGTTTGACCTGATGGGCCTGCGCGCCCCCTCGTCCTCCCTTGTCACCTTCCAGAATGACCCCGTCGTCATTTTGACCGTCGCCCTCCTCATCATCGTCGGCGGCATCGGCTTTGTCGTCTGGAACGACCTTGTCGAATGCCGGTTTCGCCTTTGCCGGGCGCGGCTGCACACAAGGGTCGTGCTGGTCTCGACCGCCGCCCTCATCCTTGGCGGCACGGCGCTCTTCCTCTGTTTGGAGCATAGCGGCGTCTTTGCCGGCATGACGCCCGCCACCGCCCTGCTGTCGGCCTTCTTCCAGTCGGTCACCCCCCGCACGGCGGGGTTTAACTCGGTCGACATCGCGTCGCTGTCGGACGCCTCCAAGTTTGTCACGATGGCCCTCATGTTCATCGGCGCGGCGCCGGGCGGCACCGGCGGCGGCGTCAAAGTGACGACGGTCGTCGTCATGGCGGCGGCCGTCACGGCCTCCTTAAAAAACCGCGAGGACGTGTCGCTGGGGCACTTCCGGCTCGAGGGCGAGACGCTGCGGCGGGCCTTCACGGGGGCCACGCTTTACGCCGCCATGGCGGCGGGCGGCGTCCTCACCCTCTGCGCGCAGGGGCAGCTCTTCACGGCGGCCATGTTCGAATGCCTCTCGGCCATCGGCACCGTGGGGCTGACGGTCGGCATCACGCCGACCTTGGCGCCCCTCTCGAAAGTCGCCGTCATTTTGCTCATGTACGCGGGGCGCATCGGCAGCCTGACCGTCTTTCTCGCCGTCGCAAGGACGGGGCCGTGCGGCAAGCTGCGCGACCCCGTCGGGAAAATCATTGTCGGATAAACTATGTTTCATTGAAAGGATATCACCATGAGAGCAATGCTTGTCATCGGCGCGGGGCGCTTTGGAAAAAATCTCGCCATTAAGCTCGCGGAGCTGCACAACGAGGTCATGGTCGTCGACCGGGACGAGGAGGCCGTACATACCCTCGCCCCCTTTGTCACGCGGGTGCAAATCGGCGACTGCATGGACAGGGACGTGCTCGCCGAGCTCGGCGTGCGCAATTTCGACATCACTTTTGTCTGCATCAGCGACAACTTTCAGTCCTCCATGGAGATCACATCGCTCTTAAAGGAGCTCGGGGCCCCCTACGTCGTCGCCAAATCGAACCGGGACATCCACGCCGAGCTCTTAAAAAAAATCGGGGCCGACGACGTCGTCTACCCCGAGCGGGACATGGCGCGGCGCACGGCCGTGCGCTACTCCTCCAGAGGCGCCTTCGACTACATCGAGCTGTCGCCCGAATACGCCATTATGGAAATTGAGGCGCCGGAGAGCTGGACCCACGAGAACGTGCGCACGCTCGACGTGCGCACAAAGCACCGCGTCAACGTCATCGGCGTGCGACAGGGCCAGCACATCCTGCCCCTGACAGACGCCGAGCACATTTTTGAAGAACACGAACATATTATTGTCGCGGGCGGACAAAGTGATATACTAAAGGTGATGGGTAAAAAATAATCAGGCAGTCAAGGTGACTGGAGGTGTCAGCCACGGTCAAAAACGGCATACGCAGCGCCTTCGCCATGGGGGGAGCGACCGCGGGCGCCCTGTTTTTGGGGAGCTTCGGCGTTGAAAACGAGAGCATCATCATGGTGTTTTTGCTCGGCGTCCTCTTCACGGCGGTGCTGACCAGCAGCCGCGGCTGCGCCATCGGGGCGGCGCTGCTCTCGGCCGTCCTCTTCAACTACCTCTTCACCGAGCCCTTTTTTTCCTTTTTCATCTACTCCCCGAGCGACCTCATGCTGCTGCTGTTCTTCCTCGTCACCGGCATCGTCTCGGGCACCGTGACGAGCCGCCTCCAGCGGGAGATGGTGCTGGCCGGCCAAAACGAGCGCACCGCAAAGACGCTCTACCTCATTGCGGCGGGCTTTTTGCCCGTGAGCGGAAAAGAGAGCGTCGTCAAAAAGGCCTGCGACCTCGTGCGGGAGCACGCGGGGCTCGACTGCGAGGTGCGCCTTGGCGACTTGACCGGCGCCGGCCCCGCGTCAGACGGATATGAAATTCCGGGCGGCGCGGGGCCGCTCGGCCGCCTCGTCCTTTCGGGCGGCGAGCCCACCGAGGGGCAGCTCCTCATTGTGCGCACCGTCTGCACCCAGCTCGGCATCGCCTTAGAGCGGGAAAACCTCGTGGCCGACCGCGAGAAAATCCGGCTTGCGATGGAAAAAGAGCAGCAGCGCGGCACGCTGCTGCGCTCAGTCGCCCACGACCTGCGCAGCCCCCTCACCGCCCTGTCGGGGGCCGGAAATCTGCTCTCGGACAACTACGACGAGCTGACGGGCGCCGAGCGCCGCAAGCTCGCCGCCGACATCAGCGAGGAGACGCTGTGGCTGGCGGGCCTCGTCGAGAACATTCTCAACATGACCCGCATCAGCGAGAACAAAATGGTGCTCAGTAAGCAGGACGAGGTCATTGACGACGTCATCGGCGAGGCCATCCGGCACACGGAGCGCCTGCTGCGGGACCGCGCCGTCGAGGTGCGCCTGCCCGACGAGGTCGTCACGGCGCCGATGGACGGCCGGCTCATTTTGCAGGTGCTCATCAATTTGCTCGAAAACGCCGCCCGGCACACGCCGCCCGGCACTCCCATCACGCTGACCGTCAAAGCCGGGGACGGCCTGCTCACGGTCTCGGTGGCCGACGCCGGCCCAGGCATTGCGCCCGCCATCCGGCCCCACCTCTTTGAGCGGTTTGTCACCAAGGACGGCGGCATCGCCGACGGCCGCCGGGGGCTGGGGCTTGGGCTGTCCATCTGCAAGGCCATTGTCGAGGCCCACGGCGGCGAAATCCGCGTGGCGGACAACCGGCCGGTGGGCTCCGTCTTCACATTCACGCTGCCGCTGGAGGAACGACATGGTTGACAGGCGCACGATTCTCGTCATTGAGGACGATAAATACATCTCCCACTTTCTCGAGCTCTCGCTTGAAAAAGAGCACTACACCGTCCTGACGGCCGGCACCGCCGCCGAGGGCATGTTCCTCTTCTCCTCCCACCGCCCCGACATCGTGCTGCTCGACCTCGGCCTGCCCGACCGGGACGGCGTCGAGCTGCTGCGGGAGCTGCGCGCATTTTCCGACGTGCCGGTCTTAATCGTGTCGGCCCGCGGCCAGGAGCGGGAGAAAATCGCGGCCTTAGACCTTGGGGCCAACGACTACATCACAAAGCCCTTCCACATGGGGGAGCTGACGGCCCGCATCCGGGTGGCCGAGCGGCTGCGCCAAAAGCCCGGCGAAGCCGGAGAGACCAAATTCACCCGCGAGGGCCTCACGGTCGACTACGAGAAGCGCAAAGTCTTTGTCGAGGGGGCAGAAATCCATCTGACCCCGACCGAGTACAAGACGCTGCTGCTCTTAATCGCCAACAGGGGCAAAGTGCTGACCCACAACTACATCATCAGCCAGATTTGGGGCTATGAGGGGGGCGACAGCAAGAGCGTGCGGGTCTTCATGGCAAACCTGCGCCGCAAATTAGAGCGCGACACCGCCCACCCGCGGTATATTCTGACCGAAGTCGGCGTGGGGTACAGATTCGCGGACGAGTAGACAGGATAAGGCCCCGGCGCATGCCGGGGCCTTATTGCGCATAACTTAATGGAAAACGCATCCAATCCATGGTATGATTAGACGACAGCAAAAAGAGGAATGCGCTATGACCGATAGCGCCTGTCCGCCATGGGATATGTACTGAAGGATGTTCATCTCTTCCCGTTTGAGCCATCTTCTTCAGGGATTGTCCTTGAGATAATCCGAAAAACTCGGATAGCCGAGCCGCCGCCGCCTGCTTAACATGCTTGTCCAAATGACATTTCCCTGCGCTTCGTCTATCAGGCCCGCGGCCATCGCCTCTTTCATGATGTCTCCGGTCGTCACGTGTATGAGCCCGTACTCCCGGACATAAGCCGAGATGTCTCTCAGATTGTTGCTCGCCAGGATTCCCCCGCGCTCCACTGCCATTGCGATTGCCGCAGCTTCACCGTCGTCAATGATTCGATGGCCCGGATCGGGTTTTTGCGTCAGCTTGTAAAAAAGGGCATACTCCGCGCAGTCGACGGCAAATGCTTCCACCGTTGCCTGTCCGTCCTCAACAAGCGCATCCACCTGCGCCTTCATTCCCTTTAAATGATTGAGCCCCGGATGGGAGAGCTCACGATAAATCTGACTCGGAATGGCGATTCTTCCCGGGTAGAGTTTTGCGAGGATACACTCGCGGTCAACCCAGAGAAAGGCCGACAGGCAGTCGCTGTCGAAGAAAAGCGGCTCAGTCAACGACGTCACCGTCCTCTTCCTCACCATAAACCAAATCGGCGCGGAATGCGGTCAATAGGAGTTCTTCATATTTCCCGGCAGAAATCAAATCGTTTTTCAACAACCGGTCCGCCTGATGAATGTAGTGGCCGTAAGTTTTATACTGTTTTTCCGCAGGAAGCGGCCGGTACAGCTCGGGGCTGTACCCCATCATTTCTGCTCGACTGCGGGCACTGCTCATCAGATATTCTTCAACCCGGGCGCGGTCCATATGGGGGCTTTCCTTCAGGCGAATGACCATTGCCTGATGGCTCACCCGATAATACTGTTCAAGCCTGATGATGTCGTCGAACGAGAGTTTCCCGTCTTCGTGCCTTCCGGCCAGCCCCGCCGCCTTGCTCTCCAAATCGGCGGCGGGTATCAGGAAATAGGAGGCGAACATGTCCGCTTCTTTTTCGATGTCCTTCCCATCGCCGATTTTCTTTCCGCAGACAGACGACACGCTGTCGTCATAGCGCAGATGATAAAGCTCGTGTGCCAGAGAAAAACGCTGACGGCCAAGGGACATCGCAGAATTGACGGCAATGATGCCGTCGCCGCTCTTTCCCTTGACGCACATGCCGCTTAAATGCTCCCCCATAGGATAATAAACCAGCGTAAGCCCCCCGATATTTTGCGTCAGCGAAAAAATGTCCACAGGGGAATCGCCGTCTTCGCCGAGTTCTTTTCTGAGTTGAATTGCCCTCGTCATCAAATCCGCTTTATCAATCACGCTCTGTTCCCCTCCAGCAGGCTGTCCATGAATTCCAAGTTAAGCGCGATTTTATTGATGGCGCAAATCGCCTCCATATCGCCCGGGGACAATTCTCCACACCTGAAAGCGCAGGACAGCGGCTTTACCGCGACAACGTCATTTACAACAGCCGATGCCGCAACCCCAAAAAGCGACGCAAGCTTATCCAGCATATCGACCGAGATGCCGCGCTCGCCTTTTTCAATTTTGCTGATCAGGCTTTGGTCTACCGCCAAAAAGTCGGCAATGCTCTGCTGATTATACCCGGCGCCGTCTCTCAGTGCCCGGAGATTTTCTCCAATTATTTTATTGTTCACCATATCGCTTCGCTCCTCTCGCTGCTATTATTATATGTCGGGTGTGTCATAAAATCAATAGCTTTGATATTATTTTTTATGACAACACGGTCTATATATTGTGGGCAGAAAAACAATTTGCAAGAAGCGTCACAATTTTATTTACAAAACCCCCACAGGAGGTGACTTCCCATGACCCGGCAGGCGCTCATCCGCCACTGCCTGACATTCCCCGCCGCCTACGAGGACTACCCGTTTGACGACGCCGCGGATGCCGGCGCATGGACCGTCATGCGGCATGGCGCAAACAAAAAGTCCTTCGCCCTCATTTACGAGCGGGGCGGGCACCTTTGCGTCAACCTCAAATGCGAGCCGTTTGAGGCCGACTTCCTGCGCCGCGCGTATCGGGGCGTCACGCCCGCATACCACATGAACAAAGTGCACTGGAACACCGTGACCGTCGGCTCCGACGTGCCGGAAGATGAGCTGCTGCGGCAAATTGCGCGCAGCTACGACCTCATCAAACCGAAAGTCAAAAATTCGCGAAATTGACTTTTTTTCGCCCGGGCGCCGCCAGATTCCGCCGCTGAATTTTGTCTGATTTGGGGGTAAACTACCTTCATCAAACAAAGGGAGGGACAAAGTCGATGAAAATTTGGGATAGTTTAAAAAATATGTATCAAAACTGGTTTTTTCCCTCGGGAAAGCCGAGCCGGAGGACCAAGCGCTGAGCAAAATAAAAGCCCCGGCCTTGCCCGGGGCTTTTTTTGAATTTTTGAACTGAACTATTTCTTGTCAGCGGTGCCCCTCCTCGGCCGCCAGCGCCTCGCTCTTTGTGCGGTGGACAGTCCCCTTGGGGTGCTGCGGCGGGCCGTAAATCGAATAGAGCTTCATGGGCCTGCGCCCCGTGTTGATGACGTTGTGCCAGCAGCCGGCCGGAATCAAAATGGCGTCGCCCTCCCCGACTTTTTGCTCAAACCCGAGCCGGTCTTTCAGGGTGCCCATGAGCACCAGCCCCTTGCCCTGCACGACGCGCAGGAACTGGTCGGTGGCGGGGTGCATCTCAAGCCCGATGTCGCCGCCCGGCGCAATTGACATCAGCGTCAGCTGCAAGTGCTTGCCGGTCCACAGCGCCGTGCGAAACGCCTCGTTTTTCAGTGCCGCCGCGTCGATGTCGACAACGTAGGGCTCCTGCCCGAAGTCCCTTGGCCGGGGCGGCGGCGGCGGGGGCTCCCTGCGCCGGGGCGCACTGCGCGGCTCCCGCTCCCTGCGCGGCTCTTTGCGCCGGAAAATATTCTCAAACCTGTTCTCAAACATTGGTTTCACCTCCTGTTGGCTTTATGAATCATCATATGAACTTTTGGGACGAGGTATGTCTTGGCGGCGGCCTCACTCCCTCCACACAACACAGGCATTGACGATGCGCCCAAACGGGTGTATCATGGAGTTGCAAATGATTCGCAACTGTGTCGGGACGGTGTCCGCCTGCGCGGGCCCGCCAAACGGAGGGGGGAGGACGGCCATGCACATCACACACCCGGCAAAGCGCCGCAGGGCCGCGGCCATAGTCTGCTGCCTCCTCTACTGCCTTTTCATGGCCCTCTCCTTCGCCTACCTCGCAAAAGAGGCCCACCACGACTGCGCCGGACACGACTGCGCCGTCTGCGCGACGCTGCGGCTGCTCTCAAACCTGCTTCGCGCCGCCGCCCCCGCGGCGGCGGCCGCATGGGCGGCCGCCTGCCTGCTTTCCGGAAACACCGGCCGCCCCTGTAACTCCGGGGCAGGCCGTCTGACCCTTGTTCTTCAAAACGTCAAGCTCTCCGAATAAAGAACTGTGTGCAATTATTAAGGGGGTACTGCGCCCTCTTTGACACACACGACTTGATCGGAGGCATTTTTATGTCCAAAAATAAATTTACCCTGCCCCTCGCAGTCCTTTTGCTCATTTTCGGGCTCGCCGCCTGCGCCAAAACGAGCGGCGACGCCAACGCCGACAACACAACCCCGCCCGCGGACGGGCGGCTCTCGGTCGTCGTCACCAACTTCCCGGAATACGACTTTGTCCGCCAGCTCACGGGCGACAAAGCCGACATTGTCATGCTCTTAAAGCCGGGGGCCGAGAGCCACAGCTACGAGCCGACGCCGCAGGACATTCTCGCCATTCAACAGAGCGACCTCTTCGTCTATGTCGGCGGCGAGTCGGACGCCTGGGTCGAGGGCATCCTCGAGTCGATGGATACGGGCACGATGCACCTCTTTAAACTGATGGACTGCGTCGACCTCTATGAGGAAGAGCTCGTCGAGGGCATGCAGGCCGAGGAGGAGGAAGAGGCGGCCGGCGAAGAGGAGGGCCCGGAGCTCGACGAGCACGTCTGGACCTCGCCCGTCAACGCCGGAAAAATCGTAGCGGCCCTGTGCGACACCCTCGTCACGCTGCCGGGGGCCGACAAAGAGGCCTTTGAGGCAAACAAAACGGCCTACCTGGAAAAACTCCAACAGCTTGACGCCGACTTCCGCGAGGTCGTCAGCACCGCCAAGCGCAAAGAGATCATCGTCGGCGACCGGTTCCCCTTCCGGTATTTCTGCGAGGAGTACGGCCTTTCCTACTACGCGGCCTTCCCCGGCTGCGCGACCGAGACCGAGGCCAACCCCGCCACCGTCGCCTTCCTCATTGACAAAGTGAAGGCGGACGGCATTCCGGTCGTCTTTCACATCGAGCTCTCAAACGAGCAGATGGCGAATTCCATCGCCGAGGCCACGGGGGCCAAAAGCGCCCTCTTGAACGCCGTGCACAACGTCACCGACGCCGACTTCAAGGCGGGACTGGGCTACCTCGAATTCATGAACCGCAATGTCGAAGCGCTGAAGGAGGCCCTGAACTGACATGAGCCTGCTCGCCTGCCGGGATGTCTCCTTCGCCTACGAGGGGGTCACGGTCCTGTCCGACATCAACTTCACCGTGGAGCCCGGGAATTACCTCTGCGTCGTGGGCGAAAACGGAGCCGGAAAGAGCACCCTCCTAAAGGGGCTGCTCGCGCTCAAAAAACCCTCCTCCGGGAGCATCCTGGCAGGGGGCGGCCTCAAAGCCGCCGAAATCGGCTACCTTCCGCAGCAGACGGCTGCGCAAAAGGACTTCCCCGCAAGCGTCTTTGAAGTCGTGCTGTCGGGGCGGCTCAACAGCCTCGGCCCCCGCCCCTTTTACAGCCGGGCCGACAAAAAAGACGCCGAAGAAAAGCTCAAAATGCTCGGCATTGAAACGCTTGAAAAGCGCTGTTACCGCGACCTGTCGGGCGGCCAGCAGCAGCGGGTACTCTTAGCCAGAGCACTTTGCGCGACCAAAAAGCTCCTCTTGCTCGACGAGCCGGTCGCGGGGCTCGACCCCGTGATGACGGCGGAGCTCTACCGCGTCATCGCCGAATTAAACCGCGCCGCCGGCATCACGGTCGTCATGGTCTCGCACGACGTGCGGGGCGCCATAGAGCAGGCAAGTCACATCCTGCACCTCGGCAGCCGGCAGCTCTTTTTCGGGCCCACGGCCGAGTACGTCCAAAGCGAACTCGGAAAAAGGTTTACGGGAGGTGGCGCGCCGTGCTGACCACTTTGATGAAAATGCTCTCCTACCCCTTTTTGGTGCGGGCCTTGATTGTGGGCGGCCTCGTCTCGCTGTGCGCGTCGCTCCTCGGCACAAGCCTTGTCTTAAAGCGCTATTCCATGATCGGGGACGGCCTCTCCCATGTGGGCTTTGCGGCCCTCGCCGCCGCCTACGCCATGAACGCGGCGCCCCTCGCCGTCGCCATCCCCGTCTGCGTCGCCGCCGCCTTTTTGCTGCTTCAAATCAAAGACTCCTCCCGCGTCAAGGGCGACGCGGCGACGGCGCTGCTCTGCAGCGGGGCCTTGGCCGTCGGCGTCATGACCGTGTCGCTGACGACCGGCATGAACACGGACGTGTGCAACTACATGTTCGGCTCCATTCTCGCAATGAGTAAGGCCGACGTCGCCCTCTCGGTCTGGCTCTCGGGCGCGGTGCTCCTCCTCTACATCCTCTTTTACCACCGCATTTTCGCCGTCACCTTCGACGAGACCTTCGCCGCCGCCACCGGCACAAACGTGCGGCTCTACAACATGGTCATCGCGCTGCTCACGGCCGTCACGGTCGTGCTCGGCATGCGCATGATGGGCACGCTCTTAATTTCAAGCCTCATCGTCTTCCCGTCCATGACCGCCATGCGGGTCACCCGCCGGTTTTTGACCACCATCCTGCTCTCAGCGGCCCTGTCGCTGGCCTCGTTTTTCGCCGGCGTCACAGTCTCGTATCTCGGCTCGGTGCCGACCGGGGCCTCCATCGTCGTCATTGACATCCTCGTGTTCGGCCTCTTCTTCGCAGCCGAAAAATTGAAAGAAAGGGTGTGACCCCCATGAGAATAAACCGCCTCATCCCGCTTATTTTGTGCCTTGCCCTGCTCGGCGCCTGCGCCAAAAACCCCGAAGCCGCCGACCCCGCCCCGCCCGCCGCCCCACAGGAGACAGAGCCCCCAAAGGTCAGCGGCACGATTAGCGAGTACCCGCAGGAGGCCTACGACGACTACCTCCACGACATCGCGGCCGACCGCGAAACCTTCGACTTTGAAGACATCGACATCGTCGTGGGCGACAAGCTCTACATGACCCAAATCAACGACTGGTACATGAATTTCGGCGACTACGCGAACAAGTCGGTCGAACTCGAAGGGTATTACATGACCTTCGACAAATATGCCTTCGTGGGCCGCTTTGGCCCCTCCTGCCCCTACTGCACCGGCGGCTATGTCAATTTCGAGTTCCACACGGACGAGGAGCTGCCAGCCCTCGTGTCTGAGCGCTCCTGGGTCAGGGTGACCGGCATCCTGCGGGAGGGCCGGATGTACCCCGGCGGGGGGGAAGAGCCGATGGCTTTCTACTACATCGAGGCCATGAAAGTGGAGGAGCTGCCCGAAGTCGGGCTCGACACCGTGACGGATTGAAAATAAAAAGAGCGCCTAAGTAAAACGTACGTAAAGGCGCTCTTTTTTCATGGAGAATATTTACATCGAATGATTTCAGATGATATAATAGCCACGGTGTGGCTATTATACATGATTCTATTCGCATGCGATTTTCGCCTTTACAGGCGAACGCATATGCGATTAGCCATATAAAACATGGACACAATAAATAAGTGACTGGAGGACACCGTCATGTTTTGCACCAAGTGCGGCAGCAAGCTGCCGGACGGCACCCTGTTTTGCTCAAACTGCGGCGCGCAGCTCGGAGGTGCGCCGGGCGGCCAAATGCCCCAAAAGCCCGCCGACGAAATCGACTACAAGCTCTTCGGGGACGACATGCAGCTGGTCGAAATTGAGCTTGACCCCGGCGAGAGCGTCTTAGCCGAGGCCGGCGCCATGAC
The DNA here is from genome assembly GCA_035560415.1 of Candidatus Acidiferrum sp. Taxonomy (GTDB): domain Bacteria; phylum Bacillota; class Clostridia; order Oscillospirales; family Feifaniaceae; genus DATMXT01. The sequence continues at coordinate 13,056 of DATMZG010000023.1, forward strand.
CTACATTGAGCAGGACATCAAAATGGAGACCATTTTCGGCGACGGCAGCGGTCAGGACGCCGGCAAGGACCTCTGGGGGAAACTCGCCTCCGCCGGCAAGCGGGCGCTCGCCGGCGAGAGCCTCTTCATGACCGTCTTCACCAACATCGGCGCCGGCAAATCCCACGCCGCTTTCGCCGCGCCCTACCCCGGCAAAATCCTGCCGGTCGAGCTGCGGGAGTTTGACGGCACTTTAATCTGCCAGAAAAACGCCTTTTTGTGCGCCGCCAAGGGCGTCGCCATCTCCATCTCGTTTAACAAGCGCATCGGGGCCGGCTTTTTCGGCGGCGAGGGCTTCATCATGCAAAAGCTCATGGGCGACGGGCTCATCTTCCTCCACGCCGGCGGCACCATCGTCAAAAAAGAGCTGGCGGCAGGCGAAGTTTTGCGCATTGACACCGGCTGCCTTGTCGCCATGAGCGCCTCTGTCGACTACGACGTGCAGTTTGCAAGCGACCTCAAGTCGGGCCTCTTTGGCGGCGAGGGCATTTTCATCGCGACGCTCAAAGGCCCCGGCCACGTCTGGCTCCAGTCGCTGCCCATCAGTCGCATGGCCGACCGCATCAATCAGGCGCGGTTCGACCGCTCGGGCGAAAACCGCGGGCTGAACAATCCCATCGGCGAAGTCACAAGCGGGCTCGGCAACGCCTTAGGCGGCCTTTTAAAGTTTTAAAC